>CAZRLJ010000001.1:0-48118 GCA_964600905.1 uncultured Acutalibacter sp.
ATCACACAGTTCTGCAAAGTCTAAAATCCGCATGGGCACTGGATAATTTTTTCAAGAGAGAGAGAAAATATCTTCTTTGTAGCAGAACCACACACCTGTGGTGAGCAAGTCGCGAACCGTGGGTTTTTTCTATGTTTCTACCGTGCTGCCCGCGCCGGGGAGTGCCTTCTGCTTTTGGAGCATGGCGTTGAACCCGCCGATGGTGTCGCTCTTCAGTCCTGCCATGGTGTCGCTCTTGTTCAGGATAAAGACCAATTCTATCATATCATTTTCATTGTAAAAGCCTCCTGCGTTTTGATGAACCCATCATACAAAACGCAGGAGGTCATGTGATCGCTTGTAAAGCAATAAGTTTTTATTTTGTGCAACTCGAAAAACTGGAATATCTCAGCCTATAACAACGCAGCCTTTGAACATTTTCTACAAATGTAAAGAAGGTGACTGGAACAACCCAACAGTTCTCGTTTCTCACAATTATGTAGATGATATTTTGCAAAAACTCTGAAATCCTCATCTGACATTGCAAAGTCTCCTCTACCTTCAGCCAATTCAAGAACGCTGTCTGTAGCAACCGTTGTAATCCATTCAACTGGCTTATTTCCCAATAAGGCTTCAAACTCGTCAACATTGAATCCTGTAAAAAGCTGTTCTGCAAAGTGCTTTACCTGATAATCTTCCGTAAAATTCTCTTCTATTCCTGCGCGCAAATTACTCTGGAGATAGTTATCAAACAATATAGCATGAACAGATAAAAACGCCACCATAATGGTGCCACCATCCTTTGTGACACGGATTGCTTCATCCAGAGCCTTATGCTGATCTCCTTCGTCATACAGATGGTACAAAGGTCCCAACACCAACGTTAAATCGAAGGTGTTGTCCTGAAAGCGGCTTAAATCGAGAGCATCTCCCTGATAAACTGTGATATTTTCCAATCCTTTACTGTTTTGTCTTAGAAGCTCAAGATTGCTCTTCGCAAGTTCGATTGCCGTCACTTCGTGCCCTTCTTTTGCTAATGCTACAGAGTATCTTCCAGTACCAGCACCAACTTCTATAATGCTGGCTTTTCCCGAAATAACCTGATGAATATATTTCATGGTTGTTAGATATTCAAGTTGTCCGTGCCTGCTTCGGGATAGTCTTGTATCTTCGACATATCCGTCGTAAAACCCATTGATGATTTCTATCCTTTTATCCATAGTCTTCTCCTTGATAAACTCCGATTTACCTTCCTTCACTACGTCCCCAGCGGCGGCTGGTCGCAGGCAAACAGCACCTTTCAGTCGTCTGAGCGTAGCGAAAAACTGGCCGGGACAAACTTAAATCTGTATACTGACTGCTTTGCAGTCAGTATACCACATTTCCTATACTTTGTCGCGTATTTTTATTGCGGTTTCAGCCAGAATATAGAGGAAGGGGGATAGGTCCATGGATTTTTTGGTTCTTTGCCTGACTGCTTTGGCATCGTTTGGCGTGCTGTTCCTTGTGGCAAAGTTCATCGGCCACAAGCAAATTGCCCAGCTGGATTTTTTCGACTATATCACGGGAATTACTATCGGTTCTATCGCTGCCGAAATGGCTACAGAATTGGAAGAACCCTGGAGGCCGCTGACCGCGATGGTGATATACGGCGGCATTACGCTGATGCTGAGTATCATTTCCAACAAATTTCCGCGCTCGCGCAAGTTCCTGAATGGCACGCCTACCATTCTTATGGATCACGGGAAACTTTACCGTGAGAATTTGAAAAAAGCCAAACTGGATCTGAGCGAGTTTCTGGTCATGTGCCGGCAGCAGGGATACTTTGATCTGACAAGCATTGAGACCGCTGTTTTTGAATATAACGGGAAGCTGACCATCCTCCCGGTGAGCAGCCAGCGCCCCGCGATCCCCAAGGATCTGAATTTGGAGCCGGAGCAGGAGCTGCTGTTTACCGAGCTGATTATGGACGGCCGCATTCTGGAGAACAATTTGAAGCGCATGGGACTGGATCGGACCTGGCTGGACAAACAGCTGCAGCAGCACAAGGTCCGCTCCGCCCAGGAAGTATTCCTGGCGGTGTGCGATAGGAAACTGAACTTTGTCCTTTATAAAACGAATGACAAAGAAAGAACTGATAACGCCGGCTAAATTTGGGAAATAGACTGGCGGGGGATTTTAGGCCGCCTTTCTGGACTGTCCGGAACAACCCACTTGGCCACTTTGCGGGAGCGATGCAAAAAGCCACTGAAATCAGGTGATTTCAGTGGCCTTTTTGCTCTGTTGCGTCCAGCAAATTGCGGCCTTGCCGCGGGGAAGGGCTACAGCCGATCCGGTGCGGCGCCGAAGGAGCTTTCCACGATTTTGTAATAGGTGCGGGCGGTGATGAGATAGATGATGGCGTACACGACGCCGAACACTGCGACGCAGCCTGCGAAGGAAAAGAACAGCAGCCAGAAGTCCGTGAGGTTCATCATCAGCAGAATCTTTTGCAGCATGGGGAAGGAGAAGCACAGGTGGATCACCGCTGTCAGCAGGGGCAGGAAAAACACGGCCATCACCTGGCTGTGGATGCTCTTTTTCACCTCGCTGTGGCTCATGCCTACCTTCTGCATGATATTGAAGCGCCGGGCGTCCTCATAGCCCTCGGAGACCTGCTTGTAATAAATGATCATTGCGGTGCCCATGAGGAACAGGATCCCCAGGAAGATCCCCAAAAAGAACAGGCCGCCGTAGAGGGCATAAAAGCTGGTGCGGCTGGAGAAGGAATCCTCTATCTCAAGCATTTCATAGGAAAGGTCCCCGGGCGAAGTCAGCCGGCTCTGGATGGCTTCCTGGAGAGCCAAGACGTCTTCTTCCTCTCCGTCAACGTCAAAATAGTAGTAAAAATTGTTTGCGTAGGAGTCAAAGGGCCCGGAGTAGAACGCCTGGTGGTTGAGAAAATCCGCATCAGGCACCACCAGGCAGTAGATTTCATAAATCATGGCCATGGATTCGCCGTCAGAAAGGTTGAAGTCGGTTCTGCGGATCTTGTACTCGGTATCGTCCAGGACGATGGTATCGCCGTCCGGATAGGTTCCACGGGGATCGGAGAGGAGCATTTCACCCTCTGCCAGGGTTTCGTTCTGTCCGGTGATCCGGTTGTATTCCTCCAGGGAGTAGAAGGAGAAAACCGCAAAGGTATTGCTGAATTCCTCTGACTGGAAGGAGAACCGGTTGCCGACCCGGGCGGCGTTGCGTCGTCCCAGGATCTCCAGGTCCATGACGTTTTCCGGGGTGAAGCCCGACCGCTGGCATTCCTCCTGTACTGCCTGGCGGATGCCTTCGCGGGTCTCATCGCTCACACCGTAGGCGTTCACCATGATATTTCTGGGATACCGGGAGCGGATAATTCCCTCCATGCCGATATACAGGGAAAAGGTGGTGGACACCGTCACCAGCAGGCAGGTGAACAGAATGCAGATGGAGGCAAGGCCTGCGGCATTCTGCTTCATGCGGTAGAGCATCCCGGAAATGGTGGTGAAATGGTTGGCCTTGTAATAGAAGGCCTTTTTCTTTTTCAGCGCCTTTAAGAGGGCCGTAATGCCGGTGATAAACAGCAGATAGGTGCCCAGAATGACCAAAAGAACTGCAATAAAGAACCAGACGAGGGCTTCCACCGGGTCTTGAATGGTCACGGCCATCCAATAACCGATTCCCAGGCTGACAGCGCCCAGAATCGCCAGAAACCAGTGGGCCCGGGGCTCCTTTTCTCCCGTTTCTCCGCCGTGGAGCAGCTCAATGGGTTTGGAAAGCTGCACCTGCAGCATGTTGTAGATCATCGTGACGAAAAAGATGGCGGCAAACAGGGCCACAGTGGAAACCACCGCCGATGTTGGGACGGAGAAGGCGATGGGGATCTCCACCATCAGCACCTTTCCCAGCGCCAGGAACATGGCCCGGGAAAACAGGACTCCAAAAAGCAGGCCCAGAAGAATGGCTCCTGCGGAGGTCAGCAGGGTTTCCCGGAAGATGATTCGGGAAATGTGGCGCTTTTCCATGCCCAGAATGTTGTAAAGGCCCAGCTCCTTTTTCCTGCGCTTCATCAGGAAGGAATTGGTGTAGAACAGGAACAGCACGGAAAACACGCCGATGATGATGCCGCCCAGGTCCAGCACGGTGGCCACGGTGACGCCGCCGTACATTTCGTCCTGACGGATGGAAGGGGAGAGGGATTCCAGGATGTAGAACATCATGATGATCCCCACGGAGGAGAGGAGATAGGGCAGGTACACTCGCCGGTTGGTCTTCAGGTTCTGGAAGGCCAGCTTCCAATAAAAGCCCTTTCCCATATTATTTCACCTCCCCATCGGCCCCACTGGTGGAAAGCACGGTGAGGGCGTCGGAGATTTTCTGGTACATCTCATCCTGGGTCATATCACCCCGGTAAATCTGGTGGAATACCTGGCCGTCCTTGATGAACAGCACCCGCCCGGCACAGCTGGCTGCCCGGATAGAGTGGGTGACCATCAGCACGGTCTGGCCGTCCAGGTTGACCTGGCTGAAAATCTGCATGATCTGGTCGGAGGAACGGGAGTCCAGAGCGCCGGTGGGCTCGTCTGCCAGGATCAGCTGAGGCTGGGTGATGATGGCCCGGGCAATGGCGGTGCGCTGCTTCTGGCCACCGGAGATCTCGTAGGGGAACTTGTGGAGAATGTCCGTGATGCCCAGCTTTACGGCAATGGGATCCAGCCTTTGCTTCATCTCGGGATATTTCTTCCCGGCCAGTACCAGGGGCAGGAAGATGTTATCCATCACGGAGAAGGTGTCCAAGAGGTTAAAATCCTGAAAGACGAAACCCAGATTGTCCCGGCGGAAAGCGGAAATTTCCTTTTCGGTCAGAGTCACGATGTTCCGCATGTTCAGAAAAACTTCCCCGGAGGTGGGCTTGTCAAGCCCGGCAAGAATGTTCAGCAGGGTGGTTTTGCCGGAGCCGGACTCGCCCATGATGGCCACCATCTCGCCCTGTTCCACCAGGAAGTTCACGTTGGACAGGGCCTGCACCTGGGCGCCTCCCAGACGGGAGGAATAGATTTTTTTCAGATTGTTGACGTTCAGAAGCGCCATAACTTTCACTCCTTCAAAAAGGTTTCTGGGGTAAAGTATAAAGGCGTTTTCTTACAAAATCCATAACCTGACCTTACAAAATGGGTTTTAACCTTACACTTTTGTAAGGTTTTGCGGGCGGATTTGTGTTCAGGCTACGTTAGAAGCCTTGAAAATACATCGAAGTATTCCCTGCGGCTTCTACCTTGCCTGAACGCAAATCCGCTCCGCAAAAGGCGGTGCTGCCTTAGTACGCTTTCAGTTCAGCCCGGTGGAGGTAGAGCCGTACCTCTGTGCCCTTTCCGGGCTGGGATTCGATCTCGATCCGGTTTTGCAGCCGGTCCAGGATCTGCTTGACCAGATACAGCCCCAGCCCGGTAGAGGTCTTGTCCAGCCTGCCGTTGGCTCCGGTAAAGCCCCGCTCGAAAATGCGGGGGAGATCCTCCGGGGAGATGCCCACGCCGGTATCCCGGATGATGAGCACGTCCCTTTCGTTCATGCTGATGGTGACGCCTCCCGATGGGGTGTACTTGACGGCGTTGGACAAAAGCTGCTCCAGGACGAACAAAAGCCATTTTTCATCGGTGATCACCCGGTTGTCAAAGTCCTGCAAGTCCAGGGAAAGCTGGTTGTAGATAAACTGGGGCGTAAACTTTTTGACCGCCTGACGGACGATCTGGTGGACGCTGCACCGCTCCAGCCGCAGGTCGGAGGACATGGAGTCCAGCCGCAGGTATCCCAGCACCATTTCCACATACCGCTCCACCTTAAAAAGTTCCTGCATCAAGGGCTCGGACTGCTGGCCCGGCTGGGACTGCAAAATCAGCCGGATGGCGGAAAGGGGCGTTTTGATCTGGTGCCCCCAGAGGGTGTAATATTCCAGCATGTCCTGATGCTTGGCAGCGTAGGAGGTTTCCAGCTCCCAGAGATGATCCCGCAGAAGCCGCAGGGTCTCCTCCATCTTCTTTTCCGGCAGGGTCGTGAAAAGCTCCGGCAGCTCCAGGGTGGTGAGGATATTGCTTTTCAGCGTTTCCAAATCCTTGATCCTGCGACGGTAGGCGGCAAAGTCGGGAATTACAAAACAGCACAGGCCAATGACGACGCAGACCAGCCCGGTATAGAGCAGGGGAGGGGCGGGCAGGTCATACAGGGCAAAAAGGACCGCGGCTACGGCGCCCAGCACCGGCAGGGCAAGGAGCAGCTTCCGGTGATCCCAAAGATAGGAGCGCAGGTATTTCACGGGGATTCCACCTTTTTCTTTTCAAAATATACGGGGCCTCTTCGGGTAGAAGAGGCCCAAGTCTGTCGGTAAAGGAGCAACTTGAAAGAACACGGAGGGAAAGAGAGTTGTGAGAGAGAACCATCCGGGGCGCTGGTCTCCGTTGGAGACCGTCCAGCGCCGACCGAACCGAAGGTGAGACCTCTTTCACTTTTCAATTACAACATGTTTGGAAAATTATAATTTTCCAAACATGTTCGAGCGGGGTGAAAACTTGTTTTCGACACGCTCGAGGCCCCGTTTTCGGCTATTCGTCCTTGGGCTGGGTGATGACGATCCGCCCTTCCTCCACGGACATCTTCACCCGGCGGCCGCTGAGGCCCGCCTCCCGGAGCATTTCCGGGGGCAGCTGTACCCGGTCGCTGCGGTCCAGCACCGCGTATTCCTCGTGGGTGCTGCCGTCAAAAATGGTGGCCGCGCCCAACGTCTCAAAGCCGGTGGTGTTGTTCATCTGTTCCAGGTAATTTTCCCGCATGAGCCGCTCGGTGCTGATTTTCCCGTCCCGGATCTGCACCACGCGGCCCACCTTGCTGGCCACGCTCATGTCGTGGGTGACGATGACAATGGTGATGCCCAGCTCCTTGTTCAGGCGGCGGAAGGCGTCGAAAATGTAAGCTGCCGTCTTGGGGTCCACAGAGCCGGTGGGTTCGTCCGCCAGCAGCAGCTTGGGCTGGTTTGCCAGGGCGATGGCAATGGCGATGCGCTGCTGTTCGCCGCCGGAGAGCTGGCTTAAACGGCTGTCCGCCCGGTGGGCCATGCCCACCAGCTCCAGCAGCTCCATGGCCCGCTCCCGCTTGGCTTTTTCCGTGCCGAACAGCATGGGCATCTGTACGTTTTGCCAGGCGGGCAGATAGGGCAGCAGGTTCCGGGCGTTATTCTGCCAGACAAAGCCCACGGTATCCCGCTTATAGGCGACCAGCTCCTTTTCCGACAGCCGGAACAGGTCCAGGCCGTCCACGTACAGCCTTCCGGCGGTGGGAGTGTCCAGGCCGCCCAGCATATTCAGAAAGGTGCTTTTGCCGCTGCCGGAATTGCCGATGATAGCGGTCAGCTCGCCGTAGCGCACCTGGAAATCAAGGCCCTGCAAGGCCATGACCTCCGTTTCGCTGGTTTTATAAATTTTCACCAGGTTGTCGCATTCGATGATGTATTCCCGTTCTGCCTCAGTGCTCACTGATCACTTCACCGCCTTCCAGCTCGTAAACTGCGTCGCCGATTTCCATAAAGCCCGTATCATGGGTGGTCATCACAAAGGAGATGGCCTGTTTTGCGCACAGCTCCTTGAATATTTTTACCACGTTGATGGCCGTGTTGGTGTCCAGCTCGCCGGTGGGCTCGTCGGCGAAGATGAGCTTCGGCTCGTGGGCGATGGCCCTGGCAATGGCGACGCGCTGCTGCTCGCCGCCGGACATCTGTATGGGCATGTGGCTGCTGCGGGCGGCCAGCCCCACCATATCCAGGCATTCCATGGCCCGCTTGGTCTGGTCTCCCTCATAGCCGCCCAGCCGCAGGGCGTACTCCACGTTTTCATAGGCGGTCATGTGGGGGATCAGCGCCACAGACTGGAACACAAAACCGATCTCGTACCGCCGCAGGGCGGTGCGCTGTTCTTCGGTCATGGAGGTGATCTCCCGGCCGTCAAATTCCACGGTGCCCTCGGTAGGGTAGTCCAGCGCCCCCAGGATGTTCATCAGCGTGGTTTTGCCGGAGCCGGATTTCCCCTTGAGAATGGTCAGCTTTCCCCGGGGTACGGCAATGTCCACACCCTTCAGGGCAAAAAAGTCATCGCCGTCCGGTACGGGAAAGCCCCGCTTGACGCCCTTGGCCACCAGGATCGGATTTTCAAATTGCAGCATTCCGCGCCCTCCTCTCAATCTTCGCCCAGCTTCAGGGCTTGGTCGATCTTCATCCGGCGGATGATCGCGCCCAGGATGACCATGCATACTGCCATGACCAGCAGCACCACAATCAAAAGCCGGAGCACATCGCTGCCCGCCAGAGAGACCTCCAGGGGCAGGGGCGTTTCCGCCCGGACATAGGCGAGCTGGATCAGCGGCACAAACAGCCGGGACGCCAGCACGCCGGTGCCCGCGCCCATGGCAATGGAAAGACCGGAGACATAAAACTGCTCGTTTGCCAGCATGATGACGATTTCCTTCATGCTCATGCCCATGGCCCGGAAAACGCCGAATTGCAGGGAACGGCTGCGAATGGCAAGGATCCAGTAGATCAGGAAGCCCACCGTGCAAAGCGCCAGCGCCACCACAAAGCCCACGGTGAGAATGCCGTTGGTTCCCTGGATGCCGGGATCGTTTTTCATGGCGATCAGGTCGGCGCTCTGATCCCGGAACAGGGTCAGCGTCAGGTTCTCCTGCTGTTGCACAAAGTCATAAACCGGGGCCGTGCTGCCGTTTTCCATGCGCAGCCAGACCTGATAGGGCGTTGCGCCCCACTGCATTTGCAGGAAGCTGAGGTTGGCCACCACCAGCAGATTGTCCACCTGGCGGGTGGCGGCGTCAAAGGAGGATCCCACTGTGGAGGCAGCCAGATAGCCGGGCCAGTAGTCCACAAAGCCGTAGATGGTCCCGGTGGCGGTGCGGCCGTCAGAATCCTGAAAGGACAAGGCGCTTCCCAGCTTCAGCCCCAATTTATCCCGGGCATTGGAGGAGACCAGCAGGGCGTCGCTGTTCTGGGAAATCGCGTTCAAATATTCGTAAAAATGAAGGGGCAGAAGGCCATCCTTCAGCCGGGCGGTCTCGCCGAATTCCTTTGTGTGGATGCCGACCAGGGTGGCGGTGTAGTCCTTGACCCCGGCGCCCCCGGTGGTCTTTATTCCGGCGCCGTCATCCCAGAGCACCCGGGTGGCGGATTCCACGCCGGGAATTCCCTGGTATTTCATAAAGTCAGGCTCCTGGTATACCGTCTGGCTTTTCCCGGAGGAGGAGCCGCCCTGGTCTTCTCCCGTGGACATGGCACTCTGCTGGGCTTGCTGGATGGCGGGCGTACCGCTGCTTTTCCACTTCTCCATCAGCACCACGTCCGCGCCCCCATCGGTGTAGGTGATGCGGTCGGTCTCATTGCTGTTTACCGTGCGGGCAACAGAGGCGCTGAAAATGCCCAGGGCGATGGTGACAACAAGAAACGTCATGATAAAGCCGCCGCCCTTGGAGCGCATGACCCACAGATAAGAGGCGTACAGCGGCGGGCTCCACCGGCTGCGGCCAATGTGATAGATCAGCCGCACCACCAGTGGGATCACGCAGAGGGCCAGCAGGCCGCAGCCCACGATGAACAGGGAGGAGGAGAGGTACAGCAGCGGGTCCAGTCCTGCGCCCTCCTGTACCTTTTGGGCGATCTGCTCCGCCTGGCCCTGGAAATTATAGAGGCAGTACAGGCTGCCGCCGATGAGCAGCAAGGAGAACAGCAGCTTCCACAGCTGGGCTCTGCTGTTTCGCTTGGCTTTGCTCTGCCTGGCGGCAACGATGGTGGTCCTGCTGTACCGCAGCACCGGAAGCACCATGGCCGTGATGCTCAAAAGTGCGGCGATCAGAGCATAGAGCAGAACCTCGCCGGTGATCTGCACCTGCAGGGACGTGCGGGAAACAAACTCCAAAAAGGCGTTGGAGGAGCCGATGATCTGGCAGATCAGCATGGCCAGGGGAATGCCCAGCACCAGGCTGACGCCGCTGAGCAGGGCGCTCTGCAGCAGATAGATCCCGATGATCTGCCGGCTGGAGGCGCCGCGGCTTTTGATGACGGCGATCTCTGCGGCCTCCAGCTCCAGCATCTGCCGGGAGACCATGAAGATAAAGGCGGCCAGAAGCACGTAGATGGGCACTTGCAGGATCAGCAGGGTGGAGCGGACCCGTTTGGCATCCATCTCATACTGAGCGATTAGCGGGGTAAAATTCTCCAGATAGGAATGACGGTTCTCTTGGGAAAAGGCTTCCTTTATGCCCTCTGAGACGGCGGTGATGTGCCGGTAATTATTCACTGTCAGGTCCCGGTAATCAAAGGTCCAGTCCCAGGTGCTGCGCTCGTCTTCGTTGAGGGTCTCCTGGGGAATGGCTGCGGCAAAGGCCCGGTCGGAGAGAAAGATCATGGATTCATAGTAGGAGGAGGGGCGGTTCCAATACTCTCTGTCCTCCGGGTCGATCTGAAAAACGCCGGCGATCCGCAGCCGAAGGGGCTGTCCGTCGTTGGCTGTCAGCTCGGGGGCAACAAGGACCTCCCCCTGGATCAAGCCCTGCTTGAGCATACAGCTTTCACTGATAATGGCGTCGAAAACGCCGTCCTTGTCTGCTGCATCCCCATAGAGGGAGCCGGAAACGATTTGGGCGTGGTCTGCCAGCTCCGCCATATTGGCAACGCTGGCCTTGACCTTGCGCTTGTCGCCGCGAACCAGCTCCGGCTCCAGGCTGATCCCGCTGAGATAGCGGTTGTAAACCACCGAGGTGGGTTTTACGCCCAGGAGCTCCTCCAGCGAATCGATGTAGGCGGCGTCCTCCTCCAGAAGGGCATGGTCGTTGGCGGCGGAGGAATAGAAGGCCAGGGTGGTGGGAAAGCTGTTGTTTTCCACCGTATAATCGCTCATCGTGCGGGTCAGCATTCTCTGCAAAGCCGCCTTCGTATACATGGGGCTGGCGGCGGCAATGGCCACCAGCAGAAGATTTCCGATGAGAAGGCTCAGGATCAGCCATTTCTTGTTGCAGATTTTCTGCCATACAAATTGTAGCAAACCGTCCGCCTCCTTAGCCTAAAATAACCTGCTGGCCGGGCTCCAGTCCGGAAAGCACCAGCACCGGGTTCTCCTCCCCGCCCAGGGAAACGCCTGTGACGATGTAGCGCCTGTGAGGGATGCCGTCCACCAGGATGCGCACGTAGCTTTTGCCGTTCTCTTCCCGGATGGCAGAGGCGGGCACCGTGATCACATCCTGCAGCTTTGGAATTTTATACCGGATCGTGGGATTTTCCAGGGATTCCACATCCACTGGGTCGTCCGGCATGATCCACACATCCATCATGCCGTCCTGCTGCAGGGCGGAGGTGGAGACGACCCGGGCAGGCATGGTCTGCCGGTGGTCTGTGGGACCGTATTCCAGCTCCACCTCTGCGCCGTAGCTGAGGGCTGTGGAGCCCGAGCTCCCTTTCAGGACGGCGGAGGACTTGTGGGTGATGGTCATCACCTTTGTGGAGTCGTTCAGAACATCCCGGTCGTCCAACCGCTCCAGGGAATGAACCCTGCAATCACAGGGGGCCAGGAGGAGGATGGGCTCCGCGGCCATTTCCTGATCGTCAAGATTCTCCTGAAGCTCCTTGAGCTTCTGCTCGAATTCATAGGCCTTTTTATCGTATTGGATCTGGGCGATCTCGCCCTGGGGCCAGCCGGAATAGTTCCAGGCGTCCCACACGCTCTCCTGAAGTTCCTGAAGCTCCTTTTCCTGATCTTCCTTTTCCCGCTCCACGGCCAGCCGGGCTTTTTCCAGTTCGGCCTGGCTGCCGTCCATCCGGAAAGAGGCCAAGGGTTCTCCTTCTTTCACCTCGTCGCTGTTTCTCACCAGGAATTCATCCAGATATACGCCGTCCTCCGGCGCGTAAAGAGGTTCCTGGAGAGGATAATCGACCCTCAGGACCAGGGAACCCTCCTGCACGATGTCCTCAGTAACAACTTCCTTCGTTTTGTAAGATCGCGCCTTCTGCGCTTCTGCCCCGGTCAGAAGAACGTCCTGGACCTGGGCCGTATCTGCGCCGCAGCCGCCCAGGAGCAGAAGCAGCGCCATGCTAAGAGCCAATCTCCGCTTACCCGACCACATAAACGCGCTCTCCTTCCTCCAGACCGGACAGGATCTCCGCCTGGGCGGAGGTCCGCAGGCCGACCTCCACATCCCGGCGGGACATTTCCCCGTTTTGATCCGTATACACATAGTACCCGGCGGCGTCCTTGTGCAGAGCGTTGATGGGAATGGTCAGCGCCTGCTCCCGCTGGGCGGTCAGCAGATACAGAAGGGCATACTGGCCCACCAGCTCGCTTTTTCCGCCTTTCACCTCAAATTTGGCGGACACCGTTTCTCCCGCAAGGGTTTTGGAGAGGTATTCCCGCTCCTCAACGGACACATAGGAAACCTCATAGCGCTTGCCGCCGATGGTGGCGTAAACTGCCGCTTTCTTTTTCACATTGGCCTCGCTGACAAATTCCGTCTCCAGGAGGCAGCCGCTGTCGGCGGCGATGATGGCCACTACCTTTCCCCGTTCCACCCGGCTGCCGGGAGTGACCCTGACGGCAGCCATTGTGCCGTCAAAGGGCGCGTAAATAGCCCCCTCCTCCAGCTGCTTGTCAATTCTTGCAATATCCCGCTCCAGGGTCTCGATCTCCGCTGTCCGGCGCTGGGCGGCGGATTCCTGCTCGTTGACATAGAACTGATAGCTGGCGCTGTAGTAGCCGGACTGCTCTGCCAGCTGCTGGCGGTTCAGCTCGGCCGTGCGGGAATCGAACTCGTCCATGGCGCGGGCGTTTTCCAGCTTTTCTTCCAGCTCCTCCCGGCGTTTGTTCAGCTCGGGGTTTCTCAGGCGGAGCAGGGGGTCTCCCTTTTTCACCCGGTCGCCCACTTCCGCGAGAAGCTCTCCCACCTGGCCGTCTGTGCCAAAGCTCAGCTCCTCGGTTTCCGGAAGGA
Organism: uncultured Acutalibacter sp.; assembly: GCA_964600905.1. Classification (GTDB taxonomy): domain Bacteria; phylum Bacillota; class Clostridia; order Oscillospirales; family Acutalibacteraceae; genus Acutalibacter. The sequence goes on from CAZRLJ010000001.1 coordinate 13,015, forward strand.
TCACACCGGAAAGCACTTCGCCATCGATCAGTTCCCCCACGGTGGCTGTGGCAAGATCGCTGCCGATGGCCACCGGATCCAGCAGCTCCGGCGCCGGGGCTGCCGTACAGGCGCCGAGCAGCAGCAGCGCCAGTGCGGCGCAAAGAATTCGTTTCATCTCCCAGCACCTCCCTCAGACCATGAGATAGACGTCGCCCTCGTCCAGCCCGGACAGCACCTCGTACTGGCCGTTGGACAGCAGTCCTACCTCGATGGGATGGGCTTCCCGGACGCCGTTTTCCTGTTCCACATAGATATAGGCCTGCTCCCCGGCGAAGAATACCGCCTGCCGGGGCACCAGCAGCACGTCTTTTCGGCTGTCCAATACCAGAGACAGCCGGGCCTGGCTGGTTTCGGTCAGCATGGTGGAGGCAAGCTTCGGCACAAAATATACCCGGCGCTTGCCCTTTTCCAGGTTTTCCTCTGCGGGGTCAAAGCCCAGGTCGGAAGCGTCGGTGATCACGGCGGCGATCTGGCCCACATCGGTGCTCAGCTCCACCTCCATGCCGGGCTTCAGCAATTCGTAGTATTCCGTCACAGCGGAAAAACAGGCGTCGCTCAAGTCGGAGACCACTACGGTATCACTGCTGGACACGGAGGTGTCGCCGAGCCGCACATCGGTCACGGTTCCCTGGATGCCTGCATAGAGGCACTCCTTTTTCCGCTGTTCTTCCAGCTCCTGTACCCGCTGTTCTGCCAGGGCGCTGTCCTCCTCCAGCCGGAGGGCCTGCTCCCGATATTCGGCGGTTTGCTCGTAGTCGATTCCGTAGGTATAGGCGATGTTCAGGTTGGATTGGGCCAGCTCCATCTCCAGCTTGGTCTGCTGAGCCTGTGCCCGGGCGGTTTCCAGCTCTTCGGTGAGGGCGTCGTCCTTCAGCGCGGCCAGAAGCTGGCCGGGTTCTACGCTGTCGCCGACCTCCACGTAGATCCCCTCCACCGGTTGGCCCTCCTGCTCAAAGCGCAGGTGCTCCTGGGCCAGGGATTGAAATTTGCAGGAGATGGTCACGCTCTGCTCCAGGTCGCCCCGGGACACGGAATAGGTCTGGTATGTATTGGCGCCGTTTTCACCTAGAACGGCCAGGGATACGGGGGCTTCCTCCTCCGGCAGCAGTAGCAGCCCCACCAGCAGAATCAACACCAGTACGGCTGCAGCGCACACGATAGGAACGATCTTTCGCTTCACCCGTTCATCACCCCTTTTTACAAGCGGAATCTTTTCCTATAATATACAGCTTTCCGCCACCGTTGTCAACGAATTTGCAGTATTTGCACAAAAAGCTCCCGGCGGCGGAAGGGCTGCCGGGAGCTTTCACTTTATTGGATCCAGCGGAGCAGCAGCTGTTTCAGCTGCTCAAAGTCTAAGGGCTTGGCGATATGGTCGTTCATGCCGGAGGCCTTGGCCTCCTGTACATCCTCGGCAAAGGCGTTGGCGGACATGGCCAGAATGGGGACGCGGCTGGTATAGTCCCGCCCTAAAGCGCGGATGGCCCGAACCGCCTCGTAGCCGTTCATAATGGGCATCTGAATGTCCATGAAAACGATGTCGTAGTAGCCGTCCTCGGCGCGGATCATGGCGTCCAGGGCTTCTTTGCCGTTATTGACCCGCTCCACCTCGATGCCGATCATGCCCAGGATCTCTGCGGCGATCTCGGCGTTGATGTCGTTGTCCTCCGCCAGCAGGGCCCGGCGGCCGCTGAAATCGTACTCCTCCAGCTCCTCCAGGGAGGACTTCTGCTCGGCCTTATCATTTCGGCCGTCCAGTTCGCTGAAGAGATAGGCCATCCGGGACTTGAACAGAGGCTTGCTGATAAAGGCGTTGACGCCGACATTTCTGGCCTCCTGCTCAATATCAGACCAGTCATAGGCAGAAAGGATGATGATGGGGATGGAGTCCCCCGCCTGGCGGCGGATCTCCTTTGCGGTGGCCAGGCCGTCCATGCCGGGCATCTTCCAGTCCAGAATGACGGCGTAATAGTCGTCGCCCGTCCGATGCCGGGCCATAATACGCTCCACGGCTTCCTGGCCGGTGAGGGCCCACTCGCCCTTCATGCCCAATTCCGACAGCATGGCGCAGGCAAGCTCACAGGCAGATTCCTCATCATCCGCCACCAGGACGGGAAGGTCCAGGAATTTCTTGCAGGCCTCCTCGTTGTCCTCCTGCAATTTCAGGAAGATGGTAACGGTGAATTTGGTCCCCTTGTTCAGCTGGCTTTCCACCTCGATGGTGCCGTTCATCATCTGGACGATGTTCTTGGTGATGGCCATGCCCAGGCCGGTTCCCTGCTCCTTTTGCGCCCGGTCGTCCGTGGCCCGCTCAAAGGGATTGAACAGGTGCTTCTGGAATTCCTCATCCATGCCGATGCCGTTGTCCTCAAAGACAAATTCATAACAGCCGATGTTTGGGCGGTTAGTGGGCTTCTCCGTGATGGACAGGCTGATCTTGCCGCCATAGGGCGTGTACTTGATGGCGTTGCTCATCAGGTTCATGAAGGCCTGCTGAATGTGCTGGCTGTCGCCGATGACCCTTTCGTTTTTGATGTCCCGGATGGAGACGGAAAGCTCATGGCCCTTGGCCTTGACCTGAGGCTTGCACATGGTGAGCAGATTTTCCACCATGTCGGGCAGAATGAATTCCTCCTCCTGAAGGCTGACCTTGCCGGACTCAATTTTGCTCATGTCCAGTACGTCGTTGATCAGTCCCAGCAGATGCTTGCTGGAGATGGTGATCTTGCTCAGGCAGTCCTGTACCCGCTCTTTGTCGTCCAGATGGGCGCTGGCAATGGCCGTCATGCCGACGATGGCGTTCATCGGGGTGCGGATGTCGTGGCTCATCCGGGCCAGGAACTCGGACTTGGCGGAGTTGGCCCGGTTGGCGGCGTCGTAAGCCGCCTGCAGCGCCTTTCGCTTTTCCCGCTCGTCCCGCCGCTGGGCCGTCACGTCCTTGCCGCTGACCATGGCCACAATGTCTCCGCTTTTGGAGTCCCGGGTCAGGAGGATGGTATTGCGCAGGGTCATGGGGATTCCCCGGCCGATGCTGGTATCGAATTCGATCTCCAGCTGGTATTCGCCCCGGGCGTAGGCCCCCAGCAGATACTGGCGGTTGTAGAGCTTCAGAAAGGTATTCCGGGAATCCTCGGGCACCTTGGTAGTGCTCCATCTTTTGCAGAACTCGTCAAAATTGCAGGGGGCGGTGAGGCCCACCAGCTGGAGCATGGGATAGCTGGCGCCGTCTACGATTTCGTAAAATTCATCCTGGATCAGGTTTTGGGTCAGGTTGATGTTGTAGATCATCAGCGCCCCGGACAGGGAGGCGTGGAGGAACTGCTCGTCCCGGCTGACGACGGGTGGCGCCTCTCCATCACTTTTCTGCGGGCCGAGCCTGCTTTCCAGGATCTGGCTGCGGAGGGGGCTGATCTCACGCCAGATGATGCAGGCCATAAGGTGCCGGTTGGCGGGATTTTCCGTCAGCACCACCAGGATGTGGATATATTCGGGAGCGGTTTCCCGCAGAGCCTTCTGCTTGACCTCCACATCGATAAAGCGCTCATTGCGTTCATAAGCGCGCCGGAAATAATCCAGAGTGAAGATGTTGGTTCCCCGGTAGCCGCTGAACTGGGGCTGGTAGAGCTCGTACCATTTTTCGATCCAGACGGAATAGGGGACAGGACCCTCCAGGCCCGTGGCGTCCCGGATGGGGTATGTACCGTCCCGGGCCTCAAAATTGTCCCGGAGCAGGCCTCCGGTGGTCACATCCAGCTCAAAATGGAAATAGCTGGCGGAGAGGAGGGCGTCCCGGAAGGGCTCCTGTTGGCTGATTTGGGCCGGTTCCCGATCCTCCTCCTCGTGCAGGTTCAAAGCGCCCAGATAAACGCAGACAAGCACGCCCTTTTCGTCAAAAGCGGGGGTCAGGACCACCCGATAAAGCTGGAATTTTTCCTCCGTGGAGCGAAGATGGATAAAGAAGTGATCCTCCTCCTTGAGACGCTCCAGCTGGTGCAGGGACATATGGGACTGGAAAAGGCCGAGATCACTGGGGGAGATACGGGTGTCCGCGTAGTTCTGGAAGAAGGGTTCATAGGAGAATTCCGTGCGGTTGTTGCCGGGGCAGGCTTTATCCTCCAGGACGATCACCGTGCCAAAGAACAGATTGATCTCCCAGACGATGTCCAAAAAGGACAGGGAATTCTGGAAAAGCGCGTGATTATATTGCTGCAGGTGCGTTTTTTTCTCCTCGTTTGTCAATCCGTAACGGTTCATGAAGACGATCCCCCTTTAGGAACAACCGGCTGGGTCCTGCATAGATGCGTAAAATACTTTCCTAGTTTGGTACAAAATATTATATCATAGTTTGGCACACCGAACAATATTTTTCGGGAAAAAACGATTCAAAAATACAATTTTTGCGAAAGAGAGAGCCGAAGCGGCCTCCGGCTCTCTGTTAAGGCTATTGCTTCCCGGCGCCGTCCGCCAGGCCCAGGCGCTTTGCGGCGTCCTCCCGCATTTTGTATTTCAGGATCTTTCCGGCGGCGTTCATGGGGAAGGCGTCGGTAAACTCGATGTAGCGGGGCACCTTGTGGCGGGCAAGAGAGGCTTTGATATACGCCAGCATTTCCTCCTCCGTAACAGAGCCGGGCTCCTTCAGGATGATGCAGGCCATGGCCTCCTCGCCGTACTTTTTGTCTGGCACGCCGATCACCTGAACGTCCTGCACCGCCGGATGGGTATAGATGAATTCCTCGATCTCCTTGGGATAGATATTTTCGCCGCCCCGGATGATCATGTCCTTGAGCCGGCCGGTGATCCGGTAGTTGCCGTTGGCGTCCCGGCAGGCAAGGTCTCCGGAATGGAGCCAGCCGTCCCTGTCCACAGCGGCGGCGGTGGCCTCCGGCATTTTGTAGTACCCCTTCATGATGTTGTAGCCCCGGGAGCAGAACTCGCCGTTTTCTCCGTCGGGCAGGGTCTCCCCGGTATCCGGGTCCACGATCTTGCACTCCACGTGGGGAAAGTCGTAGCCCACCGTGTCGCAGCGCAGGTCCAGAGGGTCGTCCCAGGCGCTCATGGTGGAACCGGGGGAGGACTCGGTCTGGCCGTAGACGCTGACGATCCCCGTCATATGCATTTCGTCCTCCCGGGCCGCCCGGCGCATGAGCTCCGGCGGGCATCCGGCCCCGGCCATAATCCCGGTGCGCATGTGGGAAAAATCCGTTTTCCGATAGTCGGGGTGGTTGAACATGGCGATGAACATGGTGGGTACGCCGTTAAAGCAGGTGATCCGCTCCTGGTTGATGCAGGCCAGGGACACCTTGGCGGAGAAATAGGGCATGGGGCAGAGGGTGGCGCCGTGGGTCATGCTGGAGGTCATGGAAAGCACCATGCCAAAGCAGTGGAACATGGGCACCTGGATCATCATCCGGTCCGCAGTGGACAGGTCCATCCGGTCGCCGATGCACTTGCCGTTGTTGACCACGTTGTAGTGGGTGAGCATAACCCCCTTGGGAAAGCCCGTTGTGCCGGAGGTATACTGCATGTTGCACACGTCTCCCGGCCGCACCCGGGCAGCCATGCGCAGCACCTCCTCACGGGGCACCAGGGCGGAGCGCTCCATGGCCTCCTCAAAGGTCAGGCAGCCCGGCTGCCGGAAATCCACGGTGATGATGTTGCGGAGAAAGGGCAGCTTTTTGCAGTGGAGGGGCTCCCCGGCCCTGGCCGTCGCCACCTCCGGACAGAGGCGGTTGATGATCTCCCGGTAGTTGGAGTCCAGGCAGGATTCGATCATCACCAGGGTGTGGGTGTCGGACTGGCGCAGCAGGTATTCCGCCTCGTGAATTTTGTAGGCTGTGTTCACCGTCACCAGCACCGCGCCGATTTTTGCCGCTGCCCAGAAGGTGATGAACCAGGCAGGGACATTGGTGGCCCAGATGGCCACCTTGCTGCCCCGGCGTACCCCCAGGCTGATGAGGGCGGCGGCAAAATTGTCCACATCCTCCCGGAATTCCCGGTAGGTGCGGGTGTAATCCAGAGTGGTGTATTTGAAGGCGTACTGGTCGGGAAATTCCTCCACCATCCGGTCCAGAACCTGGGGAAAGGTCTCGGAGATCAGCTCGTCCTTTTTCCAGACGAACTGCCCGGTGTGGGAGGCGTTGTCGTAAAGGCTCTTTTTCTTGCCCCGGGGGCTGTCAAAGCGGCCCATGTAATTGACAAAATGGGGGAAAATGACCTCCCGGTCCCTCAGGTCCTCCATCCATTCCGGCTTCCACTCCAGGGAAATGAAGCCGTCGTAATCAATGCTGCCCAGAGCCCGCATCATTTCACGGATCGGCAGATTCCCCTCGCCCACCAGGTTGTAATGCCGGGCGTCGTCGGAATCCCGCAGATGTACATGGCGCACGTAAGCGCCCAAGTTTTTGATGGTGGCGTCGGCGCTTTCTCCGTAATCCCGGTAGGGATGGTGCATATCCCACAGAGCCGCCAGTTGGTCGCAGGCAAAGCGGTCCAGCAGGGCCCGCAGCCGGGCGGTGTCGGCGAAAATGCCGCTGGTTTTCAGCAGCAGGGCAACCTGGAGCCGTTCCGCCGCGGGGACAAGCACTCCCAGGGAATTGGCGATTACATCCTCGCGGTCGTTCTGGGCGGTGACAGAGACATACGGGCACTGGAGGTCGTGGGCCAATTCCAGCAGACCGATCACGGCGTCTGCCGTATCCGGCTGGGAAATGTCGCAGGAGCTGTCCATACAGGGAATGCACAGCCCCGCTTCCCGCAGCCGGCGCACCGCAGCGGCGATATTGTATTTGTGCAGTGGGCCGCTCCGGTCCGTCAGGGCAGGTTGGTTTTGCACATTGTAGAGCTCAATGCCGCCGAAGCGCATGGTTTCGGCGTCCCTGAGGTTGTCGTCCCAGCTGGCCTCCTGCCAGCCTCGGGTGGAAAATGAGAGGTTCATTTGCTTGCTCCTTTCTGCCCGGCTCAGACTGCGGACTGCTCATAGACGATCTTGTTCAGGGCGCTGAGATAGGCGTGAATGCTGGCGCCCACAATGTCTGTGGAAATGCCCCGGCCGGAAAAGAGCCTGCCCTCGCTGCGAAGCTTCACCACCGCCTCGCCCATGGCCTCCCGGCCCTCGGTGACGGCCTGGATCTGGAAATCGTCCAGCTCGTAGTGATGGCCCACGATCTGTTCGATTGCCAGAAACGCCGCGTCGATGGGGCCGTCGCCCAGGCTGATGCCCTCTACCGGAGCGCCGCTTTTTTGCAGCTTCAAATGGGCCGTGGCGCTGATGGTGTTGCCCGTGTTGATCACGTAGCTTTCCAGCTGATAGGCTGGGGGCACCTGCATGGCGGCAGAGGCCACAATGGCGTCCAGCTCTTTTGCTCCCACGGTTTCCTTTCGGGCGGCGATCTGCCCGAAGGCCTCAAATACCTTGACTCCGTCCTCCTCGGACAGGTCATAGCCCAGCCTTTCCACCGCCTTCAGCACGGCGGGGAGGTCGTCATGGGCGGTGAGGAACAGCCCCTCCCCGTTCTGCACCCCAGCGTCAAAGGGAGAAGCGCTGCTGCGCTCTGTTCTGCACATCCAGCGGATCTGCTCCAGCAGCCGGTTCAGCTGGGTGGTGCGCAGGGTGCAGGAGGCGTCAAAGCTGCCGCCCTGAACGGACAGGAGCTTCGCCACATTCTCCAGGCTCACCGTCCCGGCGCCCCAGGCGGCGCATTTGACCTCCCCCGCTCCGCCGCGGATGGCGGCCACGGCACAGGCGTCGGCCATGGCAAGGTCATTTTTGCAGGCCACCCCCAGGGTCGCCTGCTCCAGCTCCGGCACATTGCTGCGGACTTCCTGTAAAAAATCGGCAAACTGGTCGGGAAGCATGGTTCCGGCGGCGTCGCAGAGGGTCACAATTTTGGCTCCGGCGCTGATGGCCCTGCGGATCACCTGGTACAGAAACGCGGGGTCGGCCCGGGTGGCGTCGTCGGCGATCAGCTCCACCTCTGGGCACAGCTCCCGGCAGCGCCGCAAAAGGGTATCAACAGTCTCCAGCATGGCGTCCGGCTTTTTTCCGGCCAGGTATTCCATCTGTACCGCGCTGACAGGGGCGGACACCTGAAGCCGGGGATGCCGGGCTTCCTCCAGGGCGGACCAGGCCAGGCCGATATTTTCCTCGGAAAGGCCTACCGATACGGCCACAACGCTGTCCTGCACCGCAGAGCTGATAGACTTGATCAGCAGTCGGTCGGTTTTGGGGTTTTGAATGGGACTGACCTCAATGACGTCCACGCCCAGCTTGTCCAAAAGCTTTACCAGCTCGATTTTTTCCCGGAAGCTGAGATGGAAGGGGGCGTCCTTCCCGCTCTGGCGCATGGTGACGTCTGCAATGGTAATGTTGCGCATGTTTCATTCTCCTTTGCTGCCAAAATAAAAAGCCCCCAAAGCCCTATGGGCTTCAGGGGCGAAATTCCTTCGCGGTACCACCCTGATTACCGCACCGCCTCCGGCGCAGCATCTCTCTCGGACTCCAGCAAGTCCATGGCCGTTAACGGGGCCGGCCGTGCTTCACTACTGGCCTGTGGGGCGTTGGCAAAGCCTGTTCAGGAGGCAGACTGCACTGGCGTTCTCCGCATTGGCTCGCACCTGCCGCCAACTCTCTGAAACGTCTTACGCCGGCAAAACTCCATCGCAACATTTTCTTTTGGATATTTGCGGAAATTCTATCATATTGACAGGGCTCTTGTCAACAAAAAAATCATGATTCCCTTTGTTTGGAGGCGGAGAGCCTGCACATTTGCACTTTTTTTGAAAAAATGTATGATAGATACGCAACCTTTTAGTCCTTTGCAGGGTATTATGGGCAGAACACAGGAAAGGAGGGAAAAGCGTGAAGACCACTCCCCTGTCCCGGGAACAGGCGGAACAGCTGATCGAGCGCCAGTCCGGCACCGTGTACCGGCTGGCCTATTCCCAGACCGGCAGCCGCTCCGACGCCGATGATGTATACCAGGAGGTCTTTCTCCGGTATCTGAAAAAGCAGCCGGTCTTTGAAAGCCCGGAGCACGAGCGTGCCTGGTTTATCCGGGTCACGCTGAACTGCTGCAAGAAGCTGTGGGCCTCCCCCTGGAGGCGGCACGACGTGCCGCTGGAGGAAACCATCTCCACAGAGCTTCCGGAGCCCCAGTATCTGGTGGAGGAGCTGAAGAAGCTCCCCCGAAAGTACAGCGCTGTGCTCCATCTTTTCTATTGGGAGGACATGACGGTGGAGGAGATCGGCCGCCTGCTGGATATGAAGCCCAATACGGTAAAGTCCCGGCTGTTCCGAGGCCGGGAACTGCTGAAAGCAAGACTGAAAGGAGAAGAAGATCATGTTGGAACGAGACTATAAGGAATTGATGGAACAGGTTGAGCCGGGCGCCGCCCTGAAAAACCGGGTCATGGATCAGCTGACAGGTGCCGGGGCCGACGAAACGTGTCCCCACCCCGCGGGTCGGCGGTTGGCCGCTGTGGCCCTGTCCATGGTACTGGTGCTGGCCCTGTCTGTTTCCGCCCTGGCCGCCGGCGTGCCGGGCTTCCGTGCCTGGCTCTTTGGGCCGGAAAGCGGTGTGGCGGACCAGCTGACCCCCGTATCTGCCGTGGGAAACAACGAGGGCCTGACCATGGAGGTGCTGGGAGCCATGGGCGACAAGAACAATGTGATTGTCTATTTCACCCTGCAGGATACCGCCATGCAGAACCGGCTCAGCTCCCACATGGCAGTATCGGTCAGCGCCAAGCTGAACAACGAGTATCCGCCCCAGGAGAACGTCTACGAAGGCGGACGGGAATTCATCGCTCCGGAAGTGGTGGAGTACGATGAGGAAACCCAGACCGCGCTGATCAAATACCATATGGTGACCGGAAAGACAGAGGAGGGCGTGATCGATCACGGGAACGGCACAGGCTCTGTCATTTGGTCAGAGGAGCCCTATGACGCCACCGGGGCCACCGTCACCATGCGGGTGAAGAAGATCATCGTGCAGGACGATGCGGTGATTGCTGAACCCCTGGAGCTTTCCGGGATTGCTATGACTCAGGATACCTTGGAAGTGTCCGGCGTGCAGACGATCACGGAAACCACCGGAGAGGATCCACTGAAGCTGGAATTCCGCAAGTGGAGAATTCTTTCCGTGGAGGATATGGAGACTGAAAATGCGGAATATATCGAGGAATATGAGGCCGCGGGCGGCAAGACCATCACGCCTATGTTCGAGGGGTTCCGGGAGGGCAACGGGACGCCCCGGGTGCTGAAGCCCGGCGCCGGAATTGCCGTGGCGGGGAGGGAGTACGCCCAGATTACCGCCGTGGGCTTTCTGGACGGAAAGCTCCACATCCAGTATCTGGATCAGGGGTATCTGACGGATGCCTCCAGCAGCTCCATGAGGGTGTTCCCCGCTGACGAGGGCACGACCTTTGAGAGCGGGCCCAGCCGGGAGGAAAGGAATTATCGGTATCTGAACTCTATGAGCTTTTGTGTTCGGGAGGATGGTACGGCCCTGAACGGGATGCCCCTTTCCGAAAGCGACAGGGAAACCGTCTGGTATCGTGAGGACGTCTTTGAGATTGGCCCGGAGGAGCTGGAGGAATACGACTTCTTCGCCTCCGTTTATCAGAGCACCGACAGATGGGTGAATTTCACCGCCGAGCCTTTCGTGCTGGAGGAAAGCCTGCCAGAATCCGCCATGACCCTGCACTGACCGGGTGTTGTGCAGACAAGAGAGAAAGAAGCATACAAAATGCTCCCCCGCTTTGCGGGGGAGCGTTTTCGCGTCAATCCTTGCCAGATGGCGCAAAATTGAACCACAGTTTGGCAGGGCAGCTTTGGCTTTATGCGGCGGCATTTCCCTTGCAAATACACAAAGTATTCGCTGCGGAAAATGCCTGGCCTAAATCACAAATCTGCTCCTGCCAAACCTCTTCGAGCCGAAAACGGATGGGAAATGCGACTGTTTTCGGCGCAGAGGAGGCGGGCTTGCTGACGCAAGTCAACGACGATAAGCCGAAAAGCGGCCATTTCCCGCCGTTTGCGGTGCGGTTCAAGTCTGCGCCATTTGGCTTACCGGAAGAAGATCAGGAACAGGAGGATCAGCACCACGCCGAAGCAGGTCATCAGCAGAGCAAAGGAGAACCCCCGGGAAAGCTGCCTGGTGGTTTTGGAAATGGTCTCCGCCGCCTGGGACAGCCGCTGTCCCTGCTGGTCCGGGTCCTGCTTGGACAGGCTTCCGTACAGAGAACCCAGGGCGTAAGCGTATTTTCTCCGGTGGGGCTCTGTGGGTTCCTTCGCCAGTCTCAGCACCGTTTTGCTCAGCAGCAGGAGGAACAGATCCACAATATCGCAGCAGAAGCGGAGGATCACGGTCAGCAGGACGGTCAGGCCCTTCAGCAGGGGAACATATACGTTGTCCTCCAGAGAGAATTTTCCGGCCAGAGGATTGTAATGAAGCCGTCTGCCGTTTTCCGTTTTCATCAGCAGCCGGCGGATCACCAGCAGGTAAACCAAGACGCCGATGGCAAGGGAGATCCCGACGCCCTTCAAATTCTCCAGGGAGAAATAGTGGACCGCGTGGGCCATGGGCGCGCCGTTTACAAAGGGGGTCATGGCCCCGCTGATCCTGTCTGCCAGGGCATGGGGCAGCAGGCCCGTTACCGGAAGCATGACAGCGGAAAGGGCCAGGGCCAGCCCGCTGAGGAAGGAGGTCTTCCCATGGGTGGCGGCCGTGGCTTCCGTGGGCTTTTCCACGAAGATGGTAATAAACAGCTTCAGCATGTAAGCGGCGGTCAAGCCGCCGGAAAACAGGAAAAGCCACTCCACGGCGGTGATCAGCGGCCCGCCCAGCGCGGCGTACTCCACAATGCTCTCATGAACCAGGGTTTTGGACAGATACCCTGCAAAGCCGGGAATACCCGCCAGCGAGCAGGCGCCGCACAGGAAGGGGATCATGATTTCAGGCTTATTGCGGCCATATCCTTTCAGCTCGTTGATGTCCAGCGTATGGGCCCCCGCATAGATGGCGCCAGCCGAAAGGAACAGCGCCAGCTTGACGATGGAATGGTTCAGCATATAGAGAACGGTGCCGCCGGCGGCCAGTCCGTTTTCCTCCCCCAGCAGGGTGATCATGGAGACGCCCAGGGTGATGAAACCGATCTGGGACAGGGAGGAGCAGGCCAGGGTCCGTTTCAGATTGGTGGAGAAAACGGCGAGAACGGCTCCCAGCACCATGGTGATGCTTCCCAGCACCAGCAGGGTGCGGCCCCACAGGGGATCCTCCCGCAGGATGTTTGCGGTGACGATCAGAATGCCGAACACGCCGGTTTTGGTCAGCACGCCAGAAAGCAGCGCGCTGGCAGGGGCAGGCGCCACAGGATGGGCCTTCGGCAGCCAGATGTGTAAAGGGAAAAGGCCGGCCTTGGCGCCGAAGCCGAACAGCATGCAGAATGCCGCCGCGTAGAGCCTGGCGGAAGGGCCCGCGGCGGAAACAGCGCCGTAGAGCTCTGTGACCGTCAGGGTCCCGGTAATGCTGTACAACAGGAACAGCCCCATCAGCAGGACCATGCCGCCCAGCACCGCAATGGTCAGATAGGTCTTTCCGGCGGCCATGGCTTCCTCGTCCTGCTCCTGGACCACCCACATGTAAGAGGCGAAGGACATGATCTCAAAGAACACGAAGGTAGTCATCAGGTCTGCGGAAAGGAATACGCCCATGGTGGCCCCGAAGGTGAGCAGATAGAAGAAATAATACCTTCCCACCTTGTGGTGCCCTTGAAAATACCGGGGAGAAAGGAGGGCGGCGCACAGCCACATGAAGGCCGTGACCACGGCGTAGGTGCACTGAAATCCGTTTTGGGTAAAGCGGAGGGAGAGAATGACAGCCCCTTCTCCATTGCCTCCGAAGGCCAGCCCAAGGGCGGACAGGAAAACGGTCAGCCCGGTGAGGATGACCACCCCATGCTGAAAGGAGTCGCTTTTGCGGAAGGCCAGAACGATGAGGGCGGCAAGAAAGGGAAGAAAAACACAGGTAAGAGCGGCTATCATCATAATCCCAACACCTCCGTAATCAGCTGAACGGGGAAGGCCGCGAAGATTCCCAGCACCACACAGAGCACAGCGCAGATCCCCATGGGGACCAGCATTTTCCAATTTGCCTCTTTCACGTCTTCCAAGTCTGTCTCCACACCCTGCCGGGGGAAGAAGGCCTTGATGGCGGGAGACAGCATATAAAGGGCCGTCAGCAGGGCGGAGACAAGAAGCACGATCACGCCCGCTGTGGCAAAGCCGCTGCCGGCTTCCAGAGCCGCCGAGCAGATATACCATTTGCTGAAGAAGCCGCAGAAGGGCGGAATGCCCGTCAGAGCCAGGGCGAACACGGTGAAGAAGCCAAAGGTCCAGGGCATCCTTCTGCCGATCCCCTCCAGCTGGGGAACGAATTCCCGGCCCGTATTGTGCAGGACCGAGCCCGCGGCAAAGAAGGCGCCGATCTTGATAACAGAGTGAAAAATCAGGTGGCAGAAAGCGGCCGCAAGCCCGGCAGGCGTCATAAGGGTCACCGCAAAGGCGATATAGGAAAGATTGGAGACGGTGGAATAGGCAAGCCTCCGCTTAAAATGATTCTGCCGCAGGGCCGTGGCAGAGCCGTACAGGATGGTGAACATGGCGACGGTCATTACAATGTACTGCACAGGCGTCCCCCGCAGGAAATCTGTCCCGTAGGCGTAGTAGGTGAGCCTGATCAGGGCAAAGGCGCCCGCCTTGACCACGGCCACTGCGTGGAGCAGGGCGGTAACGGGGGTGGGAGCCACCGAAGCCGTGGGCAGCCAGCCGTGGAAGGGAAACAGGGCCGCCTTCACGCCGAAGCCCAGAAACGCCAGCACATACAGCACCTGGGCCAGAACCCGATCGTCCACGGCCGTCAGGTTGCCTCCCGGTACGAAGCTGCCGGCGCCGTTGACGATCAGATAAGCCACGCAGGGAAAGGCAAAGGCCGCGCCGCCGATGGAATAGGCCATATATTTCCTGGCCGCCCGGTTATGCTTCTTCGTCATTCCATGCATCACCAGGGGAATGGTGGTGAGGGTGAGCATTTCGTAGAACAGGTACATGGTCAGGATGTTGCCGGCCATGGCAATGCCCATAGTAGCGCCAAAGGCCATGACAAAGAAGCAGTAAAACATCTGGTGATGTTCTTCATGCCTCATATAATCAAAGGCATACAGAGCGGTGATGGGCCATAGGGCGGCTGACAGGCAGGAAAAAAGCTTTCCCGCGCCGTCCAGCTTTAGGGAGAAGGTCATTTCTCCCATAAACCGCAGAAGGACCAGGGAACGCTCCGGCGCCAGAAAGGCCGACAGCCACACGCACGCCGCCGAGCAGAGCAGCGAGATCATCACATAGACGTTGCGGCTGCGCTGGCTCCGAAAGGGGATCAGAAAGAGCACTGCCCCAAGGATGAAGGGAAGAAACACAGGGGCTAATAAGAATTTCTCACTCATTTCGCACTACCTCTTACTATCACATTACCGATGCTATGAAGCCCTGGGTCTGAGAGGCAAACAGCCCGCCTGCCAGGGCGATGAGGGCCAGGAGCACAAGAACCGCTTTCATGGCCGCAGGCTCTGCCTTTACCGGCTCTGTGGTTTCAGGCTCCTTCAGGAAGGCGCCAATGGAAATATCCAGCAGGTATCCGGCGGTCAGAAGGGCGGAGACCAAAAGAACGGCCGGGGCGATCCAGCTCAGCGCGCCGATGCCGGAGGTGGCGAGAGACGCGGTGGCCAGGTACCATTTACTGTAAAAGCCGCCTGTGGGGGGGATGCCGATCAGGGAAAGGGACAGCACGGTAAAGCAGATGAAGGTCACAGGCATCCGCCTGCCGATGCCCCGAAGCTCCGCCACCTTTGTTTTCCCGTACAGGAAGATGACCGCTCCGGCGCAGAGGAACAGGCCCACCTTCACAACGGCGTGGAACAGGATCTGCCACAGGGCGCCCACCATACCGGCCTCATTCAAAAGGAACAGTCCGCAGAGCACATAGGAGATCTGGCTGATGGTGGAGTAGGCCAGCCTTTTTTTGAAGACCTTTTCCTGGTAGGCCATCATGGAGCCCATGAGAACCGTCAGCAGTGCAATGCAGAGCAGGGTGATCTGCACCCAGGTGCCCCGCAGAGGCTCCGGGCCCACGGTAAAGAACAGGGTGCGGAGGATGGCCAGAACGCCGGCCTTGGCGATGACGCCCGAAAGCAGTCCGCTGGCAGGAGCGGGGGCTACCGGATGGGCCGTAGGCAGCCAGCCATGCAGCGGAAAAAGGCCTGCCTTGGCGCCGAAGCCCAGGCACATGGAGAAAACGGCCGCTGCCGCCAGGGGCGTCATCTCCGTAAACGTGCCCCCTGCCGCAAAGTCCAGGGTATCGGCCTGAACGCCGATGACGAAAATGCCGAACAGCGCCAGAAACGCGCCGGCAATAGAATAGTAAAGATATTTTTTGGCAGCCGCAACGGATTCCTCTGACAGGGAATGGAGCACCAGCGGCATGGAGAACAGGGTCACCATCTCATAGAAAAGGTACATGGAGCAGAGGCCGTCGGAAAAGGCCGCTCCCAGCATGGCGCCTTCTGTTAGAAAGGAGAACAGGAAGAACCGCTCCTCATGGCCCTCATGTTTCATATAAACGGTGGCGTACACCGTGACTAAGAGCCAGGCCGCTGTCACTATGGCGCAGAAAAACCGGGAAACACCGTCTGCCGTGAAGCCCACGGACAGCTTATCCGTAAAATAATATTTCCCGGTGGAGGCGGGCCCGCCCAGAACCACCGCCAGGCCGCACAGGGTAACGACAGCCTGCATGGCCACGGCCAAAGCCATTTTTACAGAGCGGTTCCGGATCCTCTTTCCGAACAGCATGGAAAGGCCAAAGAGAAAGGGGAGACCGACGGAAAGCAGCATCATCATTTTCAATCCCTCCCTAGTGGATGTTCATAAAGACGTCCATGCCCTTCTCAAACAGAGATACAATGGGCTGCGAATGAAGGCCGACGGCAAGGTTGACCGCCGCCATGATAAGAACGGTGACAGAAAAGGCTTTGGAGACGGAGAACGGAATGGTCCGGCGCTCCCGCTCCACAATGGGAGGGCTGTAGATATTGATCAGGGTCCGCAGGAAATACAGCACATTCAGGATGGTGCTCACTGCCAGGGCGATCAAGACCACATAGGTCATGGCTCCGTGGCCGAAGGCGGAAATGGCGAACAGCAGCTTGGGGACGAATCCCGCAAAGATGGGGATGCCTACCATGGAGAGCGCGCCTACCGTGAATGCCGCCGCGGCGGGGTGGTTCTGATGTGCGGAGGAACGAAGGGAGTCGAAGTCCTGCTTTCCGCCGACGGTGTCGGAAAGGCCGGATATGGCCAGGAAGAGCATGGGCTTGGTCAGAGAGTGGGCAACGATCTGGAACAGCGAGGCCACCAGGGCTTCCTTGGTGCCCAGACCCAGCCCCATATAGATGTAGCCGATCTGGGCCGCAGAGGAATAGGCGGTCATAAAGGTAATGTTGTTGGTATTGATCGCGGAGACCGAACCCACCACCATGCCGCACACGCCGAAAATCAGAAGGATATTGTGGATGCCGGTATCCACGAAGAGGTCAAAGCCGATCACCCGGAAGATCATTTTCAGAAGCAGGAAAATGTACCCTTTGGAGACGACGCCCGAAAGGATGCCGGAAGCGGCGGGCGTGGCTGTGCCGTAAGTGTCCGGCATCCACCAGTGGAAGGGGAACATGCCGCTTTTGATGGCCAGGCCGGAAATGATCAGGCCCAGGGCGATGGTGAGGGGCGCGGTATAGGAGCCCGCGGCCCAGAGCTGCCGGATGGTCTCATAGAGCTGGGGGAACAGCAGCTGCCCGGTAATGGAGTAGAGCAGCACAATGCCGATGAGGACAAGGCTGGAGCCGATAAGGCTGAAAATGGTGTACCGGGTGGCCGCCACCAGGGACCTGGTCCGTCTGCTGGACATCAGCAGGGCGCAGGAGGCAATGGTGCAGATTTCGATAAAGACGTAGGCAGTGTAAATATCGTTGGTGTAGCAGAGGGCTGTCAGCGCCGCGTGAGTCAGGTTGACCATGATGTAGAAAAAGCGGTGCTTCGATTCGTCCACGTCCTGAGCGATCCGCCGGGAGCCGCCGATCAGGGCCAGCAGGATCACCACCTCAAAGAGGAGAGCAAAGAAAGGCTCCAGAAGCCCGGCAGAAATCTCGTTGCCGATGGGCGCGTCATAATGGCCCATCCTGTAGGCAAAATATCCCGGCTGGGTGGTCAGGTTATAGAGGAGCGTCCCGGCGGAAAGAGCGCCGGAGGCCGTCAGAAGGAAATAAGTGACGAACCGGGCCTTTCTATCCTTGAACGCAAAGCAGATCACGCCGCAGAACAGGGATAAAACGATCGTGAAAAACGGGAAATTTTTCAAAAATTCCATTATTCTTCCTCATCCTCGCTGCTGCATTTTTTGTAGATCTCATCCAGATCCAGGGTGTGGTACTTTTGATAGAGCCGCACCGCCAGGGCCAGCATCAGCGCGGAAAAGCTGACGGACACCACGATGCCGGTCAGCACCAGTCCGGCGGGGATGGGGTTGATGTACTGATGCACGTCCACCTGGCCCGTTGCCGGTACGATGGGGGACAGCTTGCCTTCGATATATCCCATGGAAGCCAGGAACAGGTACACGCCGGTGTCCATGATATTCAGGCCCAGGATCTTTTTCATGATGTTCTTTGAAAATACCAGCATGGTAAAGCCGATGGAGAACAGCACCATGGAGGTCACTTCTTCATAATTGACCAGCAGATTCAATCCAGACGCCCCCTTTTGAAAACCATATAGAAGCTGTACATCGTACAGCACACCACAAAGCCCACCGCCAGATTCAGGGGCAGGATCAGCCCTCCGGAAAACAGGTCCCCAGGGGTGCCGGGAGTGATGACGGAATGTACGCCGTTAAATTCGTTGCCGGTAAAAAAGGAATAACTCTTGGAAAGACAGTAAAAGGAGAGGGAAGCCACGGTAATGACACGGATGGCCTTGGCGGGGATCACCTTTGCGGCCCGTTCTTCGCCGTAGGCCATGGCATAGAGGATCAGCCCCGTGCCCAGGATCGCCCCGCCGGAGAAACCGCCGCCGGGGGAAAGGTGGCCGTTGAACAGAACGTAAATGCCGAAAACCAGGATGACAGGCACAACGAGCTTTGTCACCAGGCGGACGATGGGGTCGCCGGTAAAGGAGAAGGCTTCCGCTTCCTCATTCTCCTCTTCTTTCTTTTTCAGGGGAGAATTCTTGGTCTTTTCCAGCAGAAGGAGCACGGCGCAGGTGGCCGTGAACAGCACGAAGGATTCCCCCAGGGTATCGAAGGCGCGGTAATCCAAAATCATCCCGGCCACGGTGTTGACGGCCCCCGTCTGATCGCGGCCCTGGCCCACATAATGCTCGTAGATCTCGTTGGCCGTGGGGGCGCTCTCATCTGCAAAGCCCGGCAGGAAGTTGACGGTGCCGATCAAAACCAGCGCCAGGATCAGGCAGAAAATCACGGACAGGGCCACATATCCCACCCGGGAGGCCTTGACCTCGTCCTTTTCCAGCCAATCGTAGGTGCTGATCTTTTCGGGAATGTTATGGGGGTCGTCCTTGACCTGGCGGACCGGAATGGATTCCGCAGGCCGGGACATCATTTTGTCAAAGTCCATATCGCCTTGGTACCACTGGCGGAAACGGCTTGGCTTACGGTTTTTCATGGCGGTCCTCCCCTTTCTCCTTTTTCTTTTGGACGTCGCTCTCCCTGTCGATCTCATGGAGCTTGCGAAGGGTCAGGAAAAACAGCACGCCGTTGACGCCGGCGCCTACGGCAGCCTCGGTGATGGCCAGGTCGGGAGAACGCAGCAGCAGCCAGATCACGGCCATAATGATGCTGTAAGAGGTAAATACGATCACGGCGGTCAGCACTTTTTTGGAAAAGGCGGTGGCAATGGCGCAAATAACCAGAGACAGCAGAAGCAGGATCCGCAGGATCGTTATAAAGGTTTCCATTATTCTGCCTCCTTCTCTTTTTCGTCCTTCTTCTTTTCCTCAAAGGAAATATCGCAGTGCTTGGACAGATTTTCGTCCGTCAGATATTTTGCCTTTACAAACACATGGGAAGTCACCGGACTGGTGCACCAAATAATAAAGACGATCAGCAGAAATTTCACAGAGGCCACATGAAAGCCGGAGGCAACGATGCAGGCCCCGATGCAGAGAAGAAGGACCAGCGTATCGCACATGGCGGCGGAATGCATCCGGTTCAGGGAATATTTCAGCCGGAAGGTGCCGAACAGGGAAATGAACAGGACGATGAGCCCCGCGGCAAAGAGCAGGGCTGCCAGCCCGAAGCGGATCCACTCCATCATTCCTTTCCGCCTCCTTTTCCACCCTTTTTGTACAGGTTGATGTAGATCCTGCTGAGCAGCACCACCGCAATGCAGCTGAGTAATGCATAGATGACGGCGATGTCGGGGAGATAGCTTTCCCTGAAAAGCAGGGCCAGCACGCAGATAATGATCACCGTGATGGTGGTCAGCATGTTGACGCCGATAAACCTGCCAATGATGTTTCCCCCTGTGATGGAACGGATCAGGGCGACCACCGCCGCGGCGCCCAGCCCCAGAAGGACGGCAGTATACAAATAAAAGTAAGCTTGTTCAATCACGTTACTTCTCCAACCTTTCCAGCATTTTTACAAAGGAGCTGTTTTCCATCCCCTCGGAAAAGGACCGGTCGATGCAGTGGACGATCAGCTCGTCGCCGTCCACCTCTGCGGTGATGGTTCCGGGGGTGAGGGTGATGGAGTTCGCCAGAAGCACCCGGGCAGCCCGGGCCTTCAGCGGCGGCCGGATCTTCACCATGACGGGGTGGATCTCCAGATCCTTTCGGAGCACCAGCCTCATCATCTGGAAGTTAGCGACGCACACTTCCTTCACCAGCAGAAGAACGTAGGCCAGCAGCAGCGGGGCTTTTCGGAGCAGGCGAAGCTCCGTTTTCAGGGTGTATCCCAGGGAGCGGCGGATAAAGGCGTAAACCAGCGCCGCCACCAGAATTCCCACGAGCACGATCTGCAGCATCCCGGCGTCCCAGGTGAACCTGCCGTTGAGTATGATCCACAGGATAAACAGTAAAACCAGCA
The DNA here is from genome assembly GCA_964600905.1 of uncultured Acutalibacter sp. Classification (GTDB taxonomy): domain Bacteria; phylum Bacillota; class Clostridia; order Oscillospirales; family Acutalibacteraceae; genus Acutalibacter. Next base: position 33,264 of record CAZRLJ010000001.1, read on the forward strand.
TATCTGCGCCTCCTTCAGGCTTACGAAAAAAAGCAGGGTTAGGAGTATAAAGCCTAAACGTATAAATGATACTCCACTTTCTGTCAGAAAGTCAAGAAGAAAGAAAGAATCTCTGAAAGGAAAAGATAAAATAAGAAAAAATCGGCAGTGCTGTTGACATATTTTGAGGCGCACTCTATAATTGAATAGCATGTAGTGCGACGCGGCACATTTCGGTCTTTCCGCGGCAACGCACACAAATACGGAAAGGTAGGTCAATGCACATGGCAGTTTCGCTCCGCGGTATTCATGTGCCACACAGAAAACACACAGCCAATATGTCCGCCGTCAGGATGACGGACGTAAAAAGCGTCACCCTTCCCATGGTAATGCATATTGGCAAGCCCGCCATCCCCGTGGTCGCCGTCGGCGATCATGTGGATGTGGGAACGCTGATCGCCAAACAGGACGGATTCATTTCCTCTCCTGTTTATGCCAGCGTGTCGGGAACGGTGAAAAAGGTCGCCGATATGGTGCTCTCCAACGGAAGCACCGCCCCGGCGGTCACCATCGAATCGGATGGGGCCATGACGCCTGATCCCTCCATCGCCCCTCCGGCGATCCACAGCCGGGAGGACATGCTGGAGGCTCTGAAAAAGAGCGGCATGGTGGGCCTTGGCGGCGCAGGTTTTCCCACCTACGCCAAGTTTGCCACTGACAAGAAGATCGAGATTTTGGTGATCAACGGCGCCGAGTGCGAGCCCTACATCACCAGCGATTCCATCACCATGGTGGAGAAGGCGGATTATATTGCCCGGGCCATTGAGGCCCTGGACGCCTGGTTCGCCTTTGATAAGGTCATCATCGGCATCGAAAAGAACAAGCCGGAGGCCGTCGCCAGGATGAAGGAGCTGGCTGCGAAGAACAGCAAGGTCTCCGTGGCGGAGCTGCCCTCCATCTACCCCCAGGGCGGCGAAAAGGTGCTGGTTTACCACACTACCGGCAGGGTCATCAAACAGGGCCAGCTGCCCATCGACGCCGGCTGCGTGGTGTGCAACTCCTCCACCATGGCCAATATCGGCATGTATTTGGAAACGGGCATGCCCCTGGTGGAAAGAACCATCACTGTGGACGGCGCCGCTGTCAAAGAGCCTAAAAACGTCATTGCCCCCATTGGCACGGCCCTGGGGGATGTGTTCGAGTTCTGCGGCGGCCTCACCTGCGATCCGGACAAGGTCCTGTACGGCGGCCCCATGATGGGCATTGCCGTGACGGATCTGGAGGCTCCCGTCCTGAAGCAGACCAACGCTGTTCTGGCTCTGGATAAGAACGAGACAAAAACGCCCAAAACCACGGCTTGCATCCATTGCGGCGCCTGCGTGAACCACTGTCCCTTCGGCATCAATGTGCCGGCGATCTCCAGAGGCTACGACAGCGGCGATATGGAAATGGCCATTAAGGCCGGCGTGGAGCTCTGCATGGAGTGCGGCTGCTGCTCTTTCGGCTGTCCTGCCAACCGCCCGCTGGTGCAGACAAACAAGCTGGCCAAGGCAGCCTTGAGGGAGTATAAGCAAAAGGAGGCAAATGCATAATGGAAAAGCTAAACATTGCGGTTTCTCCTCATATCCACGGCACAAAATCCACCAGCGGCATCATGCTGGACGTCATTCTGGCCCTGCTTCCCGCGACCATCGCGGGAGTGATCCTCTTTGGCCTTGAAGCTCTCCTGGTGATCGCAGTCACCGTGGCCTCCGCCGTTCTCGGCGAGTTCCTGTTCAATCTCATCCTGAAACGGGATCAGACCATCGGCGACCTGAGCTGTGTTGTCACCGGCCTGCTCCTGGCCCTGAACCTTCCCGCCAATGTTCCCCTGTGGCAGGCTGCTGTGGGCGCTGTTTTCGCAGTGGTGCTGGTCAAGGGCGTGTTCGGCGGCCTGGGGAAAAACATAGTGAACCCCGCCATCACTGCCCGGGTGTTTATGCTGCTGGCCTTTGGCTCCATGACCTCTGCGGTGTTCCCCAAGGGAGTGGATTCCGCCTCCGGCGCCACGCCCCTGACGGACCTGGACAATGGGACGGCCCCCAGCCTGCTGGACCTTTTCCTGGGCAGAAACGGCGGCGCTATCGGCGAGACCTGCGCCCTGGCACTGATTATCGGCGGCGTCTATCTGTTGATCCGCCGGGTGATCAGCTGGCACATTCCCGTGGCCTTCATCGGCACGGTGTTCCTGTTCACTCTCCTGCTGGAGGGCGGGGACGCGGAGGCCGCGTTGGCCTGGGTGCTGTCCGGCGGCTTGATGATCGGCGCTTTCTTCATGGCCACGGATTACGTCACCTCCCCCATCAATTCGGTGGGCAAGATCATCTTCGGCGTCGGCGCCGGCGTGATCACCGTGCTGATCCGCTTCTGGGGCGCTTATCCGGAGGGTGTTTCCTTCGCCATTCTGCTGATGAATATTGTCAATCCCTTTATTGACGCAAAATGCAACCGCAAGCTGTTTGGAGGCGATAAGAAATGAAAAATTATCTGAAAAGTATTGTCTCTCTCACAGTCATCTGCGCGGTGGTCGCCGCCCTTCTGGCAGTGACCAATCAGTTTACCGCGCCCATTATTGAGAAAAACGATCAGGCCAAGGCCAGCGGCGCCCTGCTGGAGGTCCTGCCTGACGGAGGCACCTTTGAGCAGGTGGACCTGACAGCCTACGAGCTGCCCGCCACGGTCCAGGAGGCCTACATTGCCTCCAACGGCGGCGCGGTGGTGCAGCTGAACACCACCGGCTACGGCCCCGATATGATCATCATGTGCGGTGTGGACGCCAGCGGTGCTGTGTCCGGCGCCGTGTGCCTGTCCAGCAATGAAACCCTGGGCAAGGAACAGGAGTACGGCGGCACGCTGGTGGGCGCCACGGCGGAGACCATCGACAGCATGGACACCATCGCCGGCGCTACCATGACCACCTCCAATTACCGGAACGCCGTGAAGGACGCCCTGAACAGCGCCATTATTCTGGGCGGCGGCAGCGTGGACATCCGCTCTGAGGAGGAGATCATTGCCGACAGCCTGGCGGAGGCCCTGCCCGAGGGAGATACCTTCACCGAGGTCTTTATTTGCGAGGAACTCAGTGGCGTGTCTGCTGTGTACGCGGCGGACAACGGCGCAGGCTCCGTCTACGTGGTAGGCGAGGGAGAAGAGGCCCAGTATGTAGGTGTAGACGCTTCCGGCACGGTGCTTTCCGACGTGCCGGCCGACGTCAAGTCCAATGTGGAAGCCCAGGCGGCTGTCATGGCGGCCTCCTCCATGGAGGAAGTGGACCTCACCCAGTACGCGGATATGCCCTCTCACATCGACCAGGCCTTCAAGACCGCCAGCGGAAACTACGTGATCCGGCTCCATGCGGCGGGCTTTGGCATCAACGGCGACGCCTATTACAATCCTTCCGGTGAGTATATCTATATCAAGGCGGCGCTCACTCCCGATGGCCGGATCATCTCCTGTGTCACCGAGGAACAGCACGAGAGCGAGAATATCGGCGATGTCTGCGGCAAAAAGGAATTCTACACCCGCTTCAACGGCGCTACGGAAGATACCCTGGACGGCATCGACGGCATCAGCGGCGCCACCTATACAACCAAGGGATACAAGACTGGCCTTTCCAAGGCGTTTGAGGCGGTCAAGCTCATGGAAGGAGTTGCGTAAAGGTGAAAAAAGAAAATAGTATGTCCATTCTGCTGAAAGGCCTCCTTCGTGAGAACCCCGTTTTCGTTCTCATTTTGGGCACCTGCCCCACGCTGGCCACCACCACCACTGTCAACGGCGCCCTGGGTATGGGCCTTGCCACCCTGGCAGTGCTGGTCTGCTCGAACATCGTGATCTCCGCCCTGCGGAAATTCATTCCCGACACGGTGCGGATCCCCTGCTATATTGTGGTGATAGCCGGGTTTGTTACCGTGGTCCAGATGGTGATCCATGCTCTCCTGCCCGACCTGTATACCACCCTGGGCGTGTACCTGGCCCTGATCACCGTGAATTGTATCATCCTGGGCCGGGCCGAGATGTTCGCCAGCAAGAATTCCATCGGCAAGTCCGCGCTGGATGGGATCGGCATGGGCCTGGGCTTCACCCTTGCCCTGCTGGCCATGTCCATCGTCCGGGAGATTTTGGGCGCCGGTTCCTTTGCCGGGCACGAGATCCCCTTCCTGGTGAACAACGGCCTTACCATCAGCATTCTTGGAAAGGCTCCCGGCGGACTGATGGTGTATGGCTGCCTGATCGCCGTAGTCAACTGGATCACCAAGGGCAGGGCCATCAAGAAGAAGGAATTCTCCTGTGCGGGCTGCCCCGCCGCGGCTGAGTGCAGCGGCGGCTGCGGAACAGGCTCCGCCCCGGCCTCTGAAGAAAAGGAGGAAAAGTAAATGGAACTGGCAAAAACCCTGATCATCATCATCATGTCCTCTGTGCTGGTGGACAACTACGTTCTCAGCCGCTTCCTGGGCATTTGCCCCTTCCTGGGCGTTTCCAAGAAGGTGGACCAGTCGGTGGGCATGGGCCTTTCCGTCATCTTTGTGATGCTGGTGGCCACGGCTGTTACCTGGCCCATCCAGGCCTTTGTTCTGGAGCCTCTGGGCATGGGCTATATGCAGACGATCATGTTCATCCTGGTCATCGCAGCCCTGGTTCAATTTATTGAGATTTTCCTGAAGAAATTCATTCCCGCCCTCCACAAAAGCCTGGGGGTGTACCTTCCTCTGATCACCACCAACTGCGCTGTTTTGGGCGTTACCATCAACAATATCACCGATTACGGCGTTACCGAGCCCAACGCTTTCCTGTTCTCTATGGTCAGCTCTCTGGGCTGCGGCTTGGGCTTTCTGCTGGCCATGGTGCTCTTTTCCGGAATGCGTTCCCGCATTGAGGAGAGCAACGTGCCCGCCAGCTTCAAGGGCCTTCCGGTCACATTGATTGCCGCGTCCTTTATTTCCATGGCATTCTTCGGCTTTGCGGGGATTGTTGAAAATCTTCTGGCATAAGGAGGGGAAGTATCGTGCAAATTGTAATTGCTCTGCTTGTGGTAGCGGCTGTGGGCCTGGTTGCCAGTCTGCTGCTGGTGGTCGCCTCCCATTTCTTCAAGGTGGAGGAGGATCAGAAGGTCATTGAGATTCGCAGCTGTCTTCCCGGCGCCAACTGCGGCGCCTGCGGTTTTGCGGGCTGCGACGCCTATGCCGAGGCCGTGGCTTCGGGCAAGGCGGCGCCAAATCTCTGTGTTCCCGGCAGTACGGATGTGGCTGAGCTGCTCTCCGGCATTCTGGGCGTAGAGGTGGAGCCCGACGAGCCCAAGGTGGCCTTTGTGTCCTGCAACGGCGACTGCGATGCGGCCAAAACTACTGCCAACTATGTGGGCATGATGAGCTGCAAGGCTGCCAATATGCTTTACGGCGGGCCCTATGCCTGCAACTACAGCTGTTTGGGCTGCGGCGACTGCGCCCATGTCTGTCCTGTGGGCGCCATCTCCGTCCATGACGGCCTGTCCCATATCGATCCCTCTGTGTGCATTGGCTGCGGCAAGTGCGCCAGCACCTGTCCGAAATTTATCATTAAGATGGTGCCCAGGAGAGCGGTTGTCGCTGTGGCCTGCAGCAACGCGGACAAGGGCGCCCTGGCCCGCAAGAACTGTGAAAACGCCTGCATTGGCTGCAAAAAGTGCGAAAAGACCTGCCCCAATGACGCCGTTCATGTGCTCAACAATTTTGCTGTGATCGACTATGACAAGTGCGTCGGCTGCGGTCTCTGCGCGGAGCAGTGCCCCACCGGTTCCCTGAAAAAGGTGAACCTGGCCGGCTGAGCCCATGAGCAGACGTCGCTCTATGCGCAATGATTTGATCCTTGTCGCCGCGATCCTTTTGATCGCGGCGGCGGGATTCTTGCTGTACCGGGCAAACCGGCAGCCCGGGGCCTTTGCCGCCGTGAAGATCGACGGGGAGGTTAGGGAGATGTATCCGCTGAGCGAAAACGCAGAGGTCCCCATCACCACAGGCGAAGGCGGAGAATATGAAAACCTGCTGGTCATTGAGAACGGCAAAGCGCGGATCGCCGCGGCAAACTGTCCGGACGAGATCTGCGTTAAGACCCGGCCGGTGTCCTATGCGGGCGAAACCATTGTCTGCCTGCCTCACAAGGTGGTTATTGAGATCGTGGCCGAGAGCGCGGATTTCCAGCTTGATACGGTTGCCTGACTATTGGAACGGGAGCATCCTATGAAGAAAAAATCTCTGGGCCGCCGGGTGGCTTTTCTGGGCGTGCTCACCTCGCTGGCGCTGATCCTTTCCTACGTGGAATCCCTTCTGCCTCCCATTTGGGCGGCGGTTCCCGGCATCAAGATCGGCCTTCCCAATCTGGTGATCATCGTTCTGCTGTACACCCAGGGAGTGAAGGAGGCTGCTGCGGTGTCCATCGTGCGGGTGTGCCTGGTGGCCCTGCTGTTCGGCAATGTGATGACCATGGCCTACAGCGTGGCGGGGGCCCTGCTGAGCCTGGGCTTGATGGCGCTCTGCAAAAGGGCGAACATCTTCTCCATGGTGGGCGTCAGCATCGTAGGCGGCGTGTCCCACAATCTGGGGCAGATCCTGGTGGCAATCGCCCTGTTCGACACCGTGGAGCTGGGATATTACATGATTGTCCTCACTGTGACGGGAACGGTGGCAGGCGTTTTGATCGGGATTGCAGGCGCGCTTCTTGTCAAGCGTTTTGAAAGAATAAAACTGTAAGACTTTTGTAGCCGGATTTTCTATTGACAAGTTATGGATTATGTGTAATAATCTGCGTTGGATATGATTCCATACTTTCTTTTACAAAGGAGAAAATGCATCATGAAAAAGATCGTAAGCGTAGTTCTGGCTCTTGCCATGCTGCTGTCTCTGGTCGCCCTGACCGGCTGCTCCAGCTCCGGCGGGAATCTGAAGTTCGGTTTCGGCATCACTGCCAGCCTGTCTGATCTTCAGGACGCCTCTGAGGACGGCGATGGCGCCGGCACCTTCAACACCACTGCTGTGGCTGTTCTGCTGGACAAGGATTCCAAGATCGTGAAGATCGCTATGGACACCATGCAGCTGAAGGCCGGCTGGACCGCCGAGGGCAAGATTGTCCCCACCGAAGACTTCCGCACCAAGTACGAGAAGGGCACCGATTACGGCATGGCCGCTCACGGCGCTGACAAGAACGGCGACGGCAAGGTTCTGGAGTGGAATGAGCAGGCTGACGCCTTCATGACCAGCGTGACCGGAAAGACCCTGGAGGAAGCCAAGGCTTACATGGACGGCGACGGCTATGGCACCGGCGACCTGGCCACTGCCGGCTGCACCATCCATGTCACCGATTTCATGGTTGCCCTGGAGAAGGCTGTCAACAGCGCTGCTGAGTCCGACGCCAAGTCCTCTGATAACCTGAACCTGGCCATGGTGGCCAGCCCCTACTACAGCAACAAGGACGCTACCGAAGAGGCTGAGGGCAGCGACAGACTGGACACCACGGTTGTGGCCGCTGTTGTGCGCGACGGCAAGGTGGTTTCCGCTATCACCGACGCTGCTTATACCAGCATCTCCTTCGATACCGCCGGCGTTGTCACCAATTCTCCCAGCTCTGAGATCAAGTCCAAGCTGGAGGAGGGCGATGCTTACGGCATGGCTGCCGCCGCTATCGACCGTGACGGCGATGGCAAGTCTCTCGAGTGGTACGAGCAGGCTGCCGGCTTCAACAAGACCCTGGTGGGCAAGACTGCCGATGAGATCAGCGGCATGGTCGGCGACGATGGCTACGGCACCGAGGATCTGCTGTCTGCCGGATGCTCCATCTCCGTGGGCGATATGGTTGCTGCTGCTGTGAAGGCTGCAAAATAAGTTCGTTCGTCAAAAACTTATGAGGGGATGTTGTGCGCAACATCCCCTCTTTTTTTGGAAGTGGTACTTATGAGAAAAAGGATTTCCCTGCTGCTGGTCCTGGTGATGACGCTGTTTGAGACCTGTTTCCTGACGGCCTGCAGCGGCAAGCCAAAGCTGGAAAAATTCACTGAATACTATTTCGATTACTTCGATACGGCCACCTCCGTGGTGGGCTATGGGAAGGATCGGGAGGAATTTGACGCCGTCTGCGAGGACGTCAAGGCCCAGCTTCTGGAATATCACCGGCTTTTTACCATCTACAGCAATTACGAGGGGCTGAACAACCTGTACACCATTAACCAGGTTCAGGACGGGGTTCACACGGAGGTTCAGGTGGATCAGCGGATCATCGATATGCTCACCTTCGCCAAGGAGATGTATCAGGTCAGCGGGGGCCGGGTGAATATCGCCATGGGCAGCGTGCTGAAGATTTGGCACGTTTATCGCAACGAGGGCCTGGACTCTCCCTCTACAGCCCAGCTTCCCCCCATGGAGCGGCTGGAAGAGGCGGCTATGCACACCAATATTGACGATCTGATCATTGATGATGAGCGGAACACCGTATTCCTGGCCGATCCCGAAATGTTTCTGGATGTGGGGGCCATTGCCAAGGGCTATGCGGCCGAGCGGGTGGCGGAGCACCTGGAGGAGCAGGGCGTTACCGGTTATCTGCTGAATGTTGGCGGAAATGTGCGCAGTATCGGAGAAGGGAACGGCAAGCCCTGGAATGTGGGCATCGACAATCCGGATACGGAGGATGAGGATCACCCCTTTATCGAGTACCTCCATCTCAGCGGCGAATCCCTTGTGACAAGCGGCACTTACCAGCGCTTTTATGTGGTGGACGGCAAAAGCTATCATCACATCATTGACCCGGACACCCTGATGCCGGGCACAAAATACAGCTCCGTTTCCGTGCTGACGGAGGATTCCGGCCTGGGGGACGCCATGTCCACCGCTCTGTTCCTGATGGATTATGAGGAGGGCAAAGCGTTGGTGGAAAGCATGGATGACCTGGAAGCCATGTGGGTCCTGCCGGACGGGGAGCAGCGCTACTCAGAGCATTTTCAGGAGTATACCTACGTGCCGAAGTCCAAATAGCTGAGCAGGGATCGAAAAATGAAAGGATACCGTTATGGGATTTGATTTAGGGCATATGATAAATTCGCTTGCAAAACTGGCGTTGCGTGCAAAAAGAGTTGCAGATAAAAACAAGGCGGAAGAACAAAATGTCGAGGAAGAAGTCCGTAAGAAGTTCTTTGAGTGGCTTGACTGGGTGTTATCCTCAAAAAACATCGACAAGGCTGTCGCTTACCATTTTAACATTTATGAAGATGGTGGAACGATTTGGTCGTTAGAGCTTGTCGGCACCTCAAAGTTTTCGGCAACCGATTCTGACTGGGCGTGTGCGGAGTTGTTCGCTACCCGCAGTCACCCATTTAAGATAACCTATAGCGGCTCATGGAAAGAGGTTCTTGCACTTTTCAAGAAATTTGTCAACAGCTATCTTGAAACAGGTGCTCGCCGTGAGGTTTTGAAAGCCAAGGCAGGCGTCGGCATAGGCTTTGTGGACGGGGATTTAGAGCTGCTGTATCAAAAGGAGCAGCCGAAAAAGTCAGGTGAAGAAACGCGGGATGCGCAGGCGGATTCAGACAAGACGGCGCCAGACAAGTTCCAGCCGTTCTGGAGCACGATGGAGCTGTGCGATTGGGGAAAAGAGGGCGATGACGAGAAGGTTTTAGAGCCTGTCATTCAATATCTTTCCAAACAAAACGATGATGTTATTTTCAAGTTTGACGATTTGATGTCAGAATTGCTCTACCGTTTGGATACGAAGGAATTGGCAGCTCAATGTCAGGAGGAAGAACCGCAAATGGGCGACGATTCTTTCCTGTATTCCAGATGTGTAGCCCTGATCAACGGCCCCGCTTATTATGAAAAAGTTAAGCAGGGGAATGAAAAGGGCGTATGGCAAATGGAGTTTGAAGCCCTGCTGTATGTTCCGGGGAAGGCATGGGCGCTAAAACATCAAAGTTCTGTTGACGCTTATACTCATTCCACCCCGTTCAGCTATGAAACAGGAAGCAATAAAGATGGATGGGGTGGAAGCAAGTTGACTGACAGGTCATTTGGTGTTAAGGTTTATTTGGGCAGAGATCAAATAATTAGATTGGTTCCTTGTCCAGAAAACAAGTGTGGAGTTTTTGTGCATCTGCCCCAAGGACGAGAAGTTCCTCTTTCACATGGTGCTTATGAAATAGGCAAAGCATATTTGAAAACAGCAGAAGAAGCTGTGGAATTCGACGGTGAAAATTTGGTGTTAGCAGCGGCCGCTCCAATATTCAAAACATTCAAAGGCTTTAAGTCTCAAAAAGCGTTTAATACTACACAACAATATATTTGGTCTTATGCCGATGAAGGAAATATATATTTTACTTTTTTAATTTGGCATGACGGCGAATTTGCACTTTATAAAGGTGATATAAAATGCGAAAAAATCATTTCTGACGATAGTGACGCTGCAGCAATCGGGCAAACGATTTTAGATGTATTCAATATGGCGGATTCTGCTTATCCTGAAAAGCATATTTGGGGTACGCAAACCGAGCAATTATAAAAAGCAAGACTAAGGAGGGCGTGTTCGTGAATGATGATATTACTTTTGAACAACTGAATATGGGTTGGAACGCAGAGCCTAATGCTCCCGAACTTAGTGTGACTGTTAATGGTGCGGATGTAGTGATTGAATTTTATCTTAACGCTTTTGCATACGAAGGATTTTCAGAAGGTGACAAGGCGAAAATCACCTTTTATAACTGCTTTCAATACAGAAAGGGTTCTCCAAATGATGAGGGGTTCTTTTGTCACGGGCAATCAAGATACAAGAAATATGGCGTAAAATGGGGCGAATTTTATTTGATACATAATTCGGATTGGAAAGAAAATTTTCCTGATCCTATTAAAGTAGGTGCAACCAATGAGAAGTTGCAGCATTATTTATTTTATTTCAAAGACGAAACCTTTGAATGTATTGCGTCATCCTATACGATTGAATTTTGCAAATGTTCTGTTTGATGGTAAGCCAAGCAGAATGAAAAACAGAGTGTGAAAGCGAGAAGGTTAAAACAGTGAATATGGTATCAAAAATAGCAGCAATATCCCGTGAATTAAATATAGGGAAAAAAGATAAAGAAGACATAGAAGAGTATTTAGATTATAACGAGTGGGGATTGGCTTTTGAAGTGCTTTGCACTGCTATCCAAGAAAGCAATATCAAAATATCACAAGAAGATTATGAGATTATCAATATGTTAGGAACTCAAATGGAACTGGATCGCAAATTATGGGGCGCTTTGAAGAATCATATTGGAGAGATTTCGTGAAATGCCAGCAAGCGGAAAAAGCAGCACCCGCCTGACAGGAATTGTCAGGCGGGTGCTTTATTGTACGAATTATTTTTCCCCGGAGACACAGTGGCAGACCTTGATTCCCGTGACGATCTCGCCGTCGATCTGTAAAGCGGAGGGGGTCTCGTATTCTACGGTGATCTCATTTCCTGTGTAGAGGTCGATCAGTTGGGTAAATTTCATATGCTTTCCCAGGAAGATCAGGGGGAATACGAAAAGCATCTTCCATTTTGAGCAGTCGTGCACCACCACGATGCTCAGCTTTTTTTCGGGGTTCATCCGGTCCTGATCGGGGGCCATCATCATGCCCCCGCCAAAATAGCGTCCGTTCATGGTGGGGGCCAGCCAGACCTTTTCGTAGTCGTGGACTGCCCCGTCCACGGTGATCCTGGCCCGGCAGGGCTTGTGGATTTTCAGCAGGCCTTTGAGGGCGATGGCGGTATAGTTTACCGATTTTTGAGTCAGCTTTCGAAGCCGGGCGCCCTCCGCGCAGCAGTAGCCGTCAAAGCCGTTGCCCGCACAGTTCAGGAACCGGCGCTTTTGACCGTTGACGTCAACCGTGGGCAGGCCCTCCATATACCGGTTAAAGGGAATCAGCCTGTTTTCCGGTTTTTCGCCGATGTCGGCGGCAAAGTCATTTCCGGAGCCAATGGGGTAATAGAGAATCTCCCGGCTGACCGGGCAGCCGTCCAGCTGGTTTACCAGGTGGTGGACCGTGCCGTCGCCCCCTGCTACCACCACGTGATCCTCCGGGGGGATCTTCTGGAGGTATGTATGGAGATCGGCAATCTGGGTGACGTCCGCGTACACAGCGGCTTCCGGCAGTCGACTTTTCAGCGCGTGAACCTTTTCCTTTCCGCTGCTGGCGGCCGAAAGGGGATTATACAGGATATGATACAATGGGCTTCGCCCCCTTCCCTTTTGGTCGCAAAAATGGTCGATTTTCCGCCTTATTTCTTCCTGGAGACAAAGTGGCCGATCAGGTAGCAAACGGCGGCAATGGCCATTCCGTTGATGGAGGCAATGCCCCAGTGGACCAGATTTGCCACCACAGCGCCCAGCACCACGCCGGCCACGGCAAACCAGTTGACGGTACGAGTGACCTCGGTGGTTTCATACTCCTTCCTGTTCAGGAAGTAGCTGAGCACCAGGATGATGCCCACGGGAGGCAGGGTGCAGTTGAGCACGTTCAGCCAGCCGCAGAAGTTGTTGTACAGCCACACGGCCGCCACTGTGCCGATCACACCGGAAATCAGCACCATAGGCTTTTTCTTCTGGCCAAAAATATTGGCCAGGCCCAGGCCGGCGGAATACAGGGCATTGTCGTTGGTGGTCCAGATATTCAGGCCCAGCACCAGCACAGCCATCCAGAACAGGCCCAAGCTGGTCATGACCTGGAAAATGTCGTTGGCTCCGTCGCCCACATAGACAGAGGCAACACCGCCGAAGAAGAACATCAGGGAGTTGCCGATGAAAAAGGCGATCACAGTGGTCAGGGCGCCCATCCGGCCGTTTTTGGCAAAGCGGGTGAAGTTGGGAGTGGCAGTACCGCCGGAGACGAAGGAACCCATGACCAGCCCGGCGCCGGTGATCACATTCAGGCTGCCGCTGGACTTGGCAAACTGGGCCACCAGGGTGTCGTCGCCCCGCATAATGGCCAGCACCATTGCCACGGTGCCCAGAATGGCCACCAGGGGAACAGCGATATAGCTGACAATGGTCAGGGATTTAATGCCGAAATAGGCGGAAGCGGTCATGCAGACGCCCGCAATGGCTACCAGTACCCACTGGACAACTTCACTGCCGCCGAACAGCTCTTGGGCTACGGGGATGGCGAACATGGCCACGCCCACGCCGAACCAGCCGATCTGGGTGAAGGAGATCATGGCGGAGGGCAGCCAGGAGCCCTTTACGCCGAAGGCCTTCCGGGCCAGCAGATCAAGACTCAGGCCGGATTCCGCTCCCACATAGCCCAGCAGGCCGGTGTACAGGCCCAGGATCGCGCCGCCCACAATGAGAGCGCCGATAAAGCCGGGCAGGTCAAGGCCGTCGGCCAGCTGCTGGCCGACCCACATGCTGGCGGAGAAGAACGTAAAGCCCAGCATGATCATGAACATCGTCGGCATGCTTCGGCGTGCTTCCTTGGGGACCGCCGTTTCGGCATAGTCCACATCCACTACTTTTTCTTTCTTTTCCATGTTTTTCCCTCTTTCCTCAAAGTTACAGTATATACTTTTTCAGCGTAGCGGTGAATTCCTCGATGCGCTGAAGGGCGATCTGCCGGATCGTCACATCCTCCAGGCTTTCGACGAATCCCCGCTCCTGCCGGTAAAGCCAACGGGTTTCGCGTTCATCCAGGTTCTCATAGTGGCAGTCGTGCACCCATTCCTCATAGGAGATGGGAAGATGATGCCCCAGCTTTTCCTCCAGCAGGGCCTGCTTATCGATGCTGTCTGCCCGGGCCAGCAGGCCGTTCCAGAATTCCAGCACCTCGTTGATGTGTTCGTGGATTTCGTACCGCCGGGCGCCTCCATCGTAAATGGTGCACTTTTCAAAGAGAGGATCCCGCATGGACAGGGTCTGCCGCCGGAAGGCCGGAGCAATGATGCCCCCCTTCCAGTAAAAGTCCACCAGGGGCTTGTTGATGCCGGAAACGCCGGTGTCGCCGGGCTCATAGCAGTTAAAGACGCCCTCGTAATACACGGTGATAAAGCCCTCGAAATCCGGCCAGAACTCCCGAATGTCCCGGGTCAGCTTTTCCAGCATTTCAATGCCCTGTCGGCCGCCGATGGTGAAGAAGACGATGTTGCGCAGCTTGGCTCCGTGGTCCCGGTAATAGTCGATCACATATTGCAGGCAGTTGATCAGCGTGTCGCCGGAGGCGATGATGTCGCCGATGAGCAGCGTGGAGTTGGGCACCATGTTCAGCTTGCTGTAGCGGATCTTCAGGCCGGTGGCTTTGCCGTTTGTAAACACCCGCTCGCTGGACATGAAGCTGATGTCGTGTACGCGGATATGCTCCCGGTAGCAGCTTTCCTCCACGGGGTAGTTCAGGGCTCCCCGAAGGATCGACAGAATATTGGCGGAGGTGATTTTCCGCTGCTCCTTGAAATAATACAGCATCTGGGAGGTGGCATGCAGCAGCGAGGCGTATACCTCGTAGCCCACCACCTCGGGATGGTTCATCAGCTTCCGGGTCTCTGCCTCGGAGGCGATGTAATAGTCATTGAGGAAATTGCCACCCACCAGCCGGTAACAGTCTACACCCTGGTCGCAAAATTCCGGCACAATTCGGACCTGATCCCAGTTTTCAATCATATTTTCTCCCTCCCAAAAAAAGGACCTGCTGCCCAATTTTGGGGGCAGTAGGTCTGTAAATCACTTGCTTTTGAAAAAAAGGGGGCACGAATCCATGAGGCGCCTTTTTCCAATGCAGCATGGTCCATCACTCTCCTTTTTCGATTTTCCATTATAGTATGCGCCCGGAAACTTGTCAACAGAAAATTCTGCAAAAAATTCCTGAAAAGCCATTTTTGCG
>CAZRLJ010000001.1:48218-80195 GCA_964600905.1 uncultured Acutalibacter sp.
GGCGTTTGACGCTGTTCGCGGGCCATTACGGCAGCGGGAAAACCAATATCGCGCTGAACTATGCCCGCTGGCTCCGGGGCCGGGGCCTGCCGGTGACCATTGCGGACCTGGACATTGTGAATCCCTACTTCCGCACCAGGGACAGCGAAACGGCTCTGAGGGCCGAAGGGATCGGGCTGATCTGCTCGGAATTTGCCAATTCCAACCTGGATGTTCCGGCCCTGCCCAAAGAGGTATACCGTCTCATCGACGACCGCAGCACCTACGGCGTGCTGGATATTGGCGGGGACGACCGGGGGGCCCTGGCCCTGGGCCGTTACGTGCCGGGCATCCGGGAGGAGAACGATTACGAAATGCTTTTCGTGGTGAACAGGGCCCGCCCACTGACCGGGACCGTGGAGGATACCCTGGCTGTGATGGGGGAGATCGAAACCGCCTGCGCCCTGCCCTTTACGGCCATTGTGAACAACACAAACCTGGGAACGCTGACCACCGCCGGGGACGTGCTGGAAAGCCTGGACTACGCCCGGGAGCTGGCGGCGCGCACAGGCCTGCCTGTGAAAATGACCTGCGCGGACGAGCGCCTGTGTCCGGAGCTTTCCCAGGTGGACGAGCTTTTCCCTCTGTCCATTCAAAAACTATATTATATGCTGAACATGGAGGCAGATCATGGCAAAACTGACGTTTAACGAAGAGCTGTGCAAGGGCTGCGGTCTCTGTGTGGACGCCTGCCCCAAGGGCATTTTGACCTTGAGCGGGACCCGCCTGAACCGGAAGGGGCACGCGCCTGTGGAGCAGACCGAGCCTGAAAAATGCATCGGCTGCGCCTTCTGCGCGCTCATGTGCCCGGACTGCGTTATTACGGTGGAGCGGTGAGAAAGGAGACAGACATGCGGGAAAAAGTTTTGATGAAGGGCAATGAAGCCATTGCCGAGGCGGCGATCCTGGCAGGCTGCCGGCACTATTTCGGGTATCCCATCACCCCCCAGACGGAGGTGGCGGCCTATATGGCAAAGAAGATGCCGAAAATCGGCGGCACCTTCCTTCAGGCGGAAAGCGAGATCGCGGCCATCAATATGGTCTATGGGGTAGCCGCCACCGGGAAGCTGGCCATGACCAGCTCCTCCAGCCCCGGTATTGCCCTGAAATGCGAGGGAATCTCTTACCTGGCCGGCGCCGATCTGCCCGCGCTCATTGTCAATGTGCAGCGGGGCGGCCCCGGACTGGGCGGCATCCAGCCCAGCCAGTCCGACTATTTTCTGGCTACCCGGGGTCCCGGCCATGGGGATTTCCATGTGCTGGTGCTGGCCCCTGCCTCCGTGCAGGAGATGGCAGACCTGACCGGCAGGGCCTTCGCCCTGGCTGTCCGGTATCGGATGCCCGCCATGCTTCTGGCTGACGGCACCATGGGCCAGATGATGGAGCCCGTGGCCCTTCCGGAGGCCCATGACACTGTGACCGAGGCTCCGGCCTGGGCCGCCACGGGACATGGGAACCGGCGGCCCCACAACATTGTCAATTCCCTGTATCTTGCTCCGGAGGTTCTGGAACGCATGAACTTTGAGCGCTTTGAGCGCTATGCCCAGGCGGAGAAAGAGGAACCCCTGTGGGAGGAATTTATGATGGAGGACGCGGAGATCTGCGTGGTGAGCTACGGAATCACCGCCAGGGTGTCCCGGAACGCCATTGTGGAGGCCAGAAAGCAGGGGATCCGGGTGGGGATGATCCGCCCCATCACCCTCTGGCCCTTCCCGAAGGAGCCGCTGCTGGCCGCGGCGGAGCGGGTGCGGAAATTCCTCTGCGTGGAGCTGAATATGGGCCAGATGAAAGAGGATGTGGAGCTGGCGGTCCGCTGCAAAAGGCCGGTGGAGCTCTGCTGCCGGGTGGGCGGCATGATCCCCACGCCGGACGAGATCCTGGCAAAGCTCCGAAAAGCAAACGAGGAAGGAGGCTGACGCGCCATGGTGGTATTTCAGAAACCGAAGGCATTGACCGATCAGGTCATGCACTATTGCCCGGGCTGCACCCACGGCATCATTCACCGTCTGGTGGCCGAATGCATCGACGAGCTGGGCATAGAGGGGAGGACCATAGGCGTGGCCCCGGTGGGCTGCGCAGTGCTTGCCTATGAATATTTTGCCTGCGATATGATCGAGGCGTCCCACGGGCGGGCTCCGGCTGTAGCCACAGGCGTGAAGCGCTCTATGCCGGAGAATATCGTTTTTGCCTATCAGGGTGACGGCGACCTGGCCTCCATCGGCATGTGCGAAACCGTGGCCACTGCCGCCAGAGGGGAAAATGTGACGATCATCTTCGTTAACAATGCCATTTACGGGATGACCGGCGGCCAGATGGCCCCCACCTCCCTGATCGGCCAGGTGACCCAGACCTCCCCCTATGGCCGGGACCCCAAAACCCAGGGGTATCCCGTCCGAATTTGCGAGCTGCTGAGTTCTTTGGAGGGCCCGGCTTACCTGGAGCGGGTCACCGTCAACAATGTAAACGCGGTGCGCAACGCGAAAAGGGCCATCAAAAAGGCGTTTCAGAACCAGATCGACGGCAGGGGCTTCTCCCTGGTGGAGGTGCTCTCCGCCTGTCCCACCAACTGGGGCATGACGCCGCAGAAGGCTCTGAAATGGATCGATGAAAAGATGATCCCCCAGTATCCTCTGGGCTGTTTCCGGGATAAGGAGGGCTGAGCTATGGCAGGTTTTGAGATCGTTATAGCCGGCTTCGGCGGACAGGGTCTGCTGTTTTCCGGCAAGGTGCTGGCTTACGCCGCCCTTCTGGAGGAGCGGGAGCTGAGCTGGCTTCCCTCTTACGGACCTGAGATGCGGGGCGGAACCGCCAGCTGCAACGTGATTATCAGCGACAGCCCGGTGGGCAGCCCCATTGTGCAGAAGCCCAATGTGCTGATGGTGATGAATGCGCCGTCCCTGGATAAGTACGAGCCCAGCGTGGCCCCCGGCGGCAAGGTCTTCGTGGATTCCACCCTCATCACCCGCAGGCTGAGCCGCACCGATGTGGAGGCCTATTATATCCCCGCCACACAGATGGCCGCGGATATGGGAGTCCCCAGCCTGGCAAATATGATCCTGCTGGGCGCTCTGCTGCGGGAGACCGGCTGTGTGCGGGCAGAGACGCTGCTACCCGCCCTGCAAAGGGTCGTTCCCCCCAGAAAGGCCGACCTGCTGGAGGTCAATCTCAAGTGCCTTCAGGCGGGAAGAGAGTATCCGGCGGAAAGAACGGAGACAAAATAGAACGGTCAAAGGGCTTGGCGGATGATTCCACCAAGCCCCTTTTGGTTGAGCGGCCGCGCCATAGGTCCACTGCTGATATTCTATCCTATGCGTCAGTGGGAAACGGGCGAGCCCAGCTCCCTCTGCGCTCTCACCATCACCGGGGAAATTCCCGCCGATTTTTCCCTGATATTTTGTCGCAAATCTTGATTATTTGTCGAAAACGTGCTAACATTACCCTTTGGGATTAAGCCGGCTCCTTTTGCCGGCCGCCTCACTTTTCCCCGCCGTGAAGCGCGGGATTTGAATGATTGATTTCATATGGATTGGAATGGTTGATGATGAAAAGCCTGCTGTTTTCCCTGATGAGTCTGATGCTCTGCATCGTGCTCTGCCTTCTGATGTTTGCCGCCTGCGGTTCCTCCGGTGAACCCGGTTCCTCCCTTTCGGAAGCGGCTTCGCCGTCGCCCTCCGCGTCCGCTTCACCCTCGCCTACGGCAAAGCCCACTGCAAAACCGACCCCAAAGCCCACGGTGAAGCCCACCGCCAGCCCTACCGCTGCGCCCGCGCCGACCCAGGCGCCGACGTCCGAACCCGCCCAAACCGCCCCTTCAACGACTACTCCTATTTCGAATCCGAAACCAACGCCCGCTCCCACTCCGGAACCCACTCCGGAGCCTACGCTCGCTCCCACCCCGGAGCCTACGCCGGAGCCTGTTCCGGAGCAGCCCAGCCCCTACGACTATTTGGGTGTGGACGTCAATACCTTCTACAGCGTGTTCGGCTATCCCAACGGCGCGGACTACGGCCCCAGCTGTATGGGGGACGGGGAGGACGGCCTGTTGTACTACAACGACTATGTGGTGGTGACCTTCCGGGATGCAAACGGCAATGAGACCGTCCTGAGCGTCGGATAAGAACGGCTCAAATCGGACCGTTATAACGGCCTACAAAAATCGGCCCTGGGTACTGTACCCAGGGCCTTTTCTTTTTAGTTCTGTTCTGTCCCTTGCGAAGGAAAGCACAAAATGAATGCTCCGTCAGGGATGAAGATCGGCGGGGACGTGGGTTTTCAGGTACTCCACCCAGGCTGCGCAGGCCTTGTTTGTCACATGGATGCCCATGTCATAATTGTCCGCGCAGAAGTCCGCCCGCAGGGCGCCGCTGGAGTCCTTCATCGCAGACGCGACGTCAATATAGTACCATTTGCGCTTTGCGCAGAGCTGCTTCAGCCGCTCGTTGAACTGATTGATCTTGGCATTGGTATAGCCATATTTGGCGGTCAGGTAGCTGTTGTTTGTCATTGGCGTTACAGACTGGATAATGATGTTGACATGTGGATTCTTATTCAGGATATTGTCGATCATCCGCTCTGTTCGTTCCATCGTATAGTCGAAAGGATAGGTCAATCCGTTCATGCCCAGCATGATGTAAACATTTTTCGCACCGCAGGCCTTTACATTGTCCTCCAGCAGGCGCTTGACGCCATGATACTTGGGGTGCAGGGAAGAGGACGATACGGGAAGCAGGGCGTTGATGGCGTTAAAGCTCACCGAGCAGAGCATGGTGGCTTTTCCCAGAGCTTTGGTGGAATTCTGGTAGGACTCCAGGCCCACGGAGACAGAATCCCCGATAAAGACGGCGTCGTCAAACCAGCTGGCCGATACAGGGTCGCTGGCCGGTACCGGCGTACCGAAAACATAGTCGACCCCATCGTACAGGCTGAGGTACGCGTTTTTTTCTGTGGAAACCAGCTCTGCGCCCTCAGGCAGCTCGTTTCGTGCGGCTTCCAGGAACTTGCACACCACGGTGGCCGCCTCCTGGCAGCTGGTATAGCCCCTGGGCCTGAACTTTTTGTCGTCGTAGCCGTTTATCACGCCGGCCATCTGGCAGGCAGTTACGGAGCTTCTGGCATATTTGCTGATGTCGGCAGCGTCCTTAAACAGGAGAGCGGCCTTCTTCTTTACCAGGAAAATACCATCGACCCTTGCTGTGCGCACCAGAAACTCCGCGCATTGCTCTCTGGTCAACGGCAGTGCGGGGCCGAATTGGCCGTCCCCAATACCGCTTGTAACGCCGCAGTCCACGGCCCACATGACCGCGTCAAAGCCGCTGCTGCCGACAGGGATGTCCGTAAAGCTGGAGCTGGTTCGCTGGTTTTCCGCCCCGCCCAGGGCAAGGTGCAGCTCATACAGCAGCTTGACAAACTCCAGTCGGCTGGTGCTTGCTCCGGGATCAAAAACCTCGACGCCTTCATACATTCCCATATCGTACAGGGTTCTGATAAATCTGTAAGACCACAAGGATTCCGGAACATTTATAAAGAAAAGCTGGGGCATAAACTCGTCCAGATAGGCGCCGGGTTCGGTGGAAACCGTTTCCTCTCCGCTGACCGGCTCCCTGGAGGCAGCGCTGTACAGCTGGTACACCAGCGTGGCGGCTTCCTCTCTTGTCAGGGTACCTCTGGGGTCAAATACCCCGTCTCCCTTTCCGCTTAAGAGCCCTGCTATCTGGCAGGCCGTAACAGCGCTTCGGGCATAGGCGGAGATGTTTGCCGCATCCCGGAACATGACCATATCCCTGGCCTTCGGCAAGGGTATATTGCAGGAACGGGCCATGCGAATGACGAAGGCGGCGCTTTCCTGGCGGAGCAGCACCCCGTTCCCGCCAAATTCCGTATCGTTAATGCCTGCGGCCACACCATTGGCTGCGGCCCACATGACGGCGTCATATCCCTCGCTGCCCGGGAGCACATCCGTAAAACGTGGATCGGTTCCCCAGCCTTCTTCCGGTTCCCCGTATAGGGCAAGATCACATTTGTAAAGCATGTTGACGAAATCCAGGCGGGTACAGCCGTTACCGGGGTAAAATTTGTCGCTGGGGGAGAGAATCCCCAGGTCAAACAGAGCACGAATATAGGCATAGCTCCACTGATCCTCCGCCACGTCCGAATAGAACGGCGCAGGCTCCGGCGCAGCTGCGTCGGAATCTTCTTTAGCTTCCCTGTCGACCGTCAGCTCCCTGTCCGTGTCCTGGACTACCGCAGAACCGGGTCCCTCGGTGGGAACGTTTTCTTCGGCGGCGTTTTCGGCTGCCTGATCCAATGCTGCCTGATCCGGCGCCGGGACAACAGCGGAGCTTGGTTCCTCGGCCGAAGCATCTTCTCCGGCGATGCCTTCGGCTGACTGATTTGCCCCGACTTGATCCGGCTCCTCAGCATAGGCTCCGGGGACATAAGTTAGGCATAACGCCAGCGCCAGGAATACCCCAAGGCATTTTTTTACGAATCCCTTTACCCTCATCCTTTTCAGACCCTTTCCATTTCCTGTAACCCAAAAGGCGACAGCTGGCTGTTGTTGCGGACTATGGGCAGCAGGCGTTAAGATTATCACCTTTATTATATAGCGCTATTGGAATTTGTCAATGGATGGTGCGCAGGTCTACCGTGAATGGCGTGACACGGCTTTTCCGCCATTTGAGCAGCAAAAAGGCCGCACCGCAGTGCAGCTTTTTCCAGTTGATATTTTTTGTGACCGAACCATGGTGCAGGTAAACAGGACGCGTGTCCGCTTTGCGGCCACGCTGCATTTCCCTGCGGGAAATGCTCTTATTGAATTTGCAGGTTCAACTCCTGTCTGAACATAAAAAATGAGAGCCAACCGCAAGGGTTGCCTCTCATTTTTTGGTGCAGGTAACAGGAGTTGAACCTGCAAGGAGTTGCCCCCATATGGACCTGAACCATACGCGTCTGCCAATTCCGCCATACCTGCATATCCAAACACACACTTCCTGAGTGCTTGACTATTATAGCACCGGCGGAGCGGGTTGTCAATAGAAATTTTCGGGAAATGCAATGGTACTTTTGTACTGAAACGGAAGGGATACAAAAGTTAGAATCAGACAAAAAGGCAGCCGCTTACAAGCGGCTGCCCCCGTGATGACAACGCGAAGGAAAAGATTTTGAAAAGGCGGCAAGAAATCATTTTCCGAGGTAATCGAGATTCTTCCGAATGAAGTCCACGCGCTGACGGACGCAGTCCGAAGTACGATAGGGGTCTGAGGGTGTGTGGAACACATAGTCCATCAGCCGGTCAAGATCAGTGGAGGCCACATGGAGCCGGGTGTCGGAGGAGGCATAATAGATGTACACCTTGCCATCCTTATCGACAATGGCGCCATTTGTAAAGACCACGTTGCTCACATCTCCTACGCGTTCCCCGCCGTAGGGGGCGATCAGGAACCCGCCGGGTTCGGCGATTACCCTTGCCGGGTCGTCCAGAGCAGTGGCGAAGGCGTAGACCACATAACGGAGGCCTGCCGCGGTGTTCCGCACGCCGTGGGCAATGTGGATCCAGCCCTTTTCCGTCTTGATGGGTACCGCGCCCGCTCCATTCTTGCTTTCGGTAATGGTGTGGTACCGGCGGATCGAGGTCATGCGCTCCTCGTCGATGACGGCGTGGGTGATGTCCTCGCACAGGCCGAAGCCGATCCCCCCGCCGCTGCCGGTTTCGATGAAATCGTCCATAGGACGAGTGTAAAAGGCGTATTTGCCATCTACAAATTCCGGGTGCAGCACCACGTTACGCTGCTGAGGGGAGCGTTTTGTCACCAGGTTCGGCAGACGCTCCCAGGTTTTCAAGTCCTTGGTGCGCACAATGCCCGCGGCGGCCACGGCGGCGGACAGGTCGCTGACGGCGTGATCCTTGCTTTCGGAACAGAAGACGCCGTAGATCCAGCCGTCCTCATGCTGAGTCAGGCGCATGTCGTACACGTTTGTTTCCTCCGGGCAGGTGTCTGGCAGCACGACCGGCTCGTCCCAGAAGCGGAAGCCCTCGGTGGGGCTGTCGCTCTGCGCCACGGCGAAAAAGCTTTTCCTGTCATAGCCCTCCACACGGGCCACCAGGGTATATTTGCCGTCCAGCAGAATGGCTCCGCTGTTAAAGACGGCGTTTACCCCCAGCCGCTGCATCATGTAGGGATTCGTCTCCGGGTTCGGGTCGTACATCCAGAAGGGCGGTACATGCTCCCGGGTGAGCACCGGGTTTACCCAGCGCTCGTAAATGCCGTTGTGGTGGCTTTCGTCCACCGTGTTTTTTCTGGCGATCAGCGCCTCGTAGCGCTGGTTTAGCTCCTGATAGGTCATTTCAGTCACTCCTACTGTGAAATTTGGTTGATTACAGCGCCCGGTTGCGGCGGATGACTTCCATACACATTCTGCCGTTGTGGTACGGGCATTTCCAGGGCTCCACAATGGGCTTTTCGATGGGCGTACCGTCCTCTTTGACAGACCAGAACCACTCCGAGCCCTCCCGGGGGTCGATCATCTTTTCCTTGATGTACTCCCACTGGGAATGGACGGCGTCCAGATAACGCTTCTCGCCCGTATGCTCATAGGCGTTCAAAAAGCCCAGCAGCGCCTCTGCCTGCACCCACCAGACCCGGGTGGTATCCACCTTCCCGTTTTCGCATTCGTTGGAAAAGCCGCCGCCAGCCGTATAGGCGGCGTTCAGTGTGTGATCCGCCATGGCCAGGAGCATGGGGCGGATCTTTTCCGTCAGCGCCCGGTCCCTCAGCACGTCCAGCGTGTGGTCGGCAAGCCAGGAGGTCTCAATATCATGCCCAAAGCTGTGCAGGTCTATCAGGGTATGGTAGGAAAGGTCAAAGAAGACCTCCTGCCTGCGCCTTTGGGGATTGTATATTTTCTCTGCCCAGGTGTTCATGATCCAGACCAGCCGCTCCTTTACCTCCAGATCCTTTCCCGCTTCGTAAAGGCCGGTATAGCCCTCCAGCACATGGAGCAGGGTGTTCATGGTGCGCCCGGCCTCTACGCCGTTTTCGCTCAGCTTGTCGTTCCCGGCAGGCTTCCAGTCCGCGGTGAAAGCCTCCAGGTATCCTTCCCCGTCAAAGCATTTTTCCTCTACCAGCCGGAACAGCTCCATGGCCAGCTTTAGAGCTTCCTCTTTCCCGCTGGCCCGGCAGTAGGCGGACAGCGCGTAAATGGCAAAGCCCTGATTGTAGGTGTGCTTGGTGCTGTCCGCCACCGTTTTGTCCGCGTTCATGGACCAGTACATGCCGCCGTTTTCCGTGTCCAGCATCGAAAGGAGCATTTGATAGGCGTGTCCGGCCTCGTCCAGAAGCGCCGGGTCTTTGAGGGTCAGGTACGCTTCGGAGAAGAACCAGAGGATCCGGCTGTTCAGAATACAGCCCCGCTCCGCTTCCGGTTTCCGGGCAAGGTCAAACTCCACCTGGCCGATGTAGCCGCCCCTTTCGTCATCCCGCAGACCCCGCCAGAAGGGAAGGATCCTGTCTGTCAGCTCCCTGCGGATCTCCGCTGCCATTTCTGCCATTTGCGCTCATCCTTTCCTGTTTTTACGGCTTTATCAGAAAGACATCCGGATCTTTTGCAAACTGTTCAAAATCCTCATGGAGAGAATAGAGATAGATCCGTTCAAAGCCCTTGGAAAAGTCTTTGATGTCTTTGGGGCGGAATTGATAGACCGCGTTGGGGTCGGCGTCCTCTCCCCGGAAGCCCGCTCTCCACACCATGCCGTAAAGCAGACGGCGGGTGGTCTCGTTTCGCCGCACCGTATCTAAGAGCCAACGGGTGTAGGGGACTTTTGGGGGCAGACCCGCGAGGGTCATCACCTGCGCTCCGGCGATCCCCATTTCCGTCAGAGCCGCCGGCTTCCCGTGGCTTTCCGCCAAAGTGACCAAGGTTTCCACGGAGCCGGCAAAGCGCTCTAAGGGCTGCACGTTCTCCGGCTCCTCGCCGGGGGCGTGGTGGTCGTTCATGTCCCAGTAATCGTCCATCCCGAACAGGTCGATCATATCGTCTCCGGGGTATCCCTCCAGCCAGCGCTCCGCCAGGACAGCATTGTATCCGGCGCCTGCGTCCTCGCAGTGCATTCGGCTGCGGTCGGGGGAAATGCAGTACAGGAGATTGTGTACGCCCCGGCCGCGCAGGTATTCCACCGTAAACCGATAGAGGGCGGCAAAGTCTTCCGGGGTATTGAGCCTGCCTCCGTCGCCGCTCCAGGCCGAGCCGTCATTGGGGTTTTCCGTGCTGTCGATCCCCCACCAGAACCAGTCCCCATTGTGCTCATGGAAGGGCCGGAAGAGATAAGGAATGGGCTGGCCGCTGCCGTCCAACAGGGTGGCGTTAAACTCCACAAAGGCCTCTAAGTAGCAGAGGAATCTTTCGTGGAGCCTGCCGCCGGGCAGCACGGCGCGGATCGCGCTTTCGTCCCAGCTGCGGTTGTCGCCGTATTCTCCCCCGGTCAGGGGATTGACAGAGTGCCAGCTGATCGTGACGATCGACCCTGTTTCATAGGCTTTGCGGATGGCCTTTCTCATGAATGAAAAATCGATATTGTCCAGATTCACCCCCGGCTCAAAATCTCCGCCGGTACGGTCCTTTCCACGGATCAGCCGGGCAAATTCCGGGTCTCTCTGCGCCGTGTAGGGCACCTCCAGATGGCCCAGATCAAAGCCGGCCACAGCCGGCTGCACCCCGGCGCTTTTGAGAAAATCCGTCTTCCCCAGATTTTCCTCCCGGTTGGCTTTGAAGGCCGCGCCCTCTACATAGGCGTCCTGCTGGCCGAATAAAAACCTTGCCCCCCGGTGCCGCAACAGCTTCTCATAGAGCGCCTGCACCTGAGGCAATGCCTCCGGGTCGGAGGGAGCAAAAGGCTTTGACATACTGATCCTCCTCCCATAAACAATCGATTTGCCATTATCATACCAGCTTTCCCGCTGTTCTTCAATGGCTTTTTCAAAGAGCTTTCATTTTTGAGGAAATAGAAGAAAAGCTGTGGCAAAAGGCTGCGGAATTTTCCACAGCCTTTCGTCTGTCGATAAACCTTTCGGGAAGGTTGATCTTGACCTTTGCCTCCCTCTGACGAGGGAGGTGGCACGGCGTAAGCCGTGACGGAGGGAGAGAAAGCGATGCCTATATTTTGGCGGTGCATGCAGCTGTATTAAGGGCTCTCTCCCGCCCTCACATCAGAGGGAGCCAAGGGCAAGGCACTCACAAAACCACCCTCCTCAGAGGGAGCCAGGAACGGCTGCAAGAACTTTTTCGACGCACTCATGCGGCGGTTCAGCCTAACAGCAGATGGGATTCCTCCTCGTCGTAATACTGGGCCTGGGCGTCCCAAAGGGCGCGGTAGTGACTGTTTTCCTGGTGCAGCAGATCGTCATGGCTGCCGATCTGCACCAGCTCTCCCTTTTGGAACACGGCGATCCGGTCGCAGAACCGGCAGGAGGAAAGCCGGTGGGAAATGCACACGGAGGTTTTGTTCCCGGAAATTTGGGAGAATTTGCGGTAGACTTCAAACTCCGACACCGGGTCCAGGGCGGCAGTGGGTTCGTCCAGCACCAGGAAGGGGGCGTTTTTGTACAGCGCCCGGGCAATGGCGATTTTCTGGGCTTCGCCGCCGGAGACCTCCACGCCTTCCTCGTCAAAATCCTTGTTGAGGTAGGTGTGCAGGCCGTGGGGCATTTTGGAAAGCCGTTCCTCCAGCCCGGCTTCCTTCAGGCTGTCCCGCACCCGCCCCTCGTCATAGTCCATGCTGGCGGCTACGCTCTGCCCCAGCTCAAAGGAAAAGAGGTGGAAATCCTGAAAGACCACGGAGAACAGGTCCAGATATTCCTGATAGTTGTACTTTTGAATGTCGATGCCGTTTAAGGTAATGACTCCCTCCGTGGGGTCGTACAGCCGGCAGAGCAGCTTGATCATGGTGGTTTTCCCGCTGCCGTTTCTGCCCACCACTGCCAGCCGCTCGCCGATTTTCAGCTTCAAATTCAAATGGCGCAGAGCGTAGTCCTCCGTATTAGGGTAGCGGAAGGAAACGTCGTGGAACTCGATGAGATAGTCGCCGTCGTCCCGCTTTTCCGTGGGCAGGGTGCCGTTGTACTTTTCGTTGTGGAGGTCCAGAAACTCAAATTGCCGCCGCAGGTGCGTGTTGTTGGCGAACAGGGCGGACGCGCCTTGGAACAGCTTCTGGCAGCCGGTGGCGAAGCGGTTCACCGCTCCCACGTAAGTGACCACCCCGCCGATGCCGATCAACCCCAAATACGCCTTTGAGACAACCACAAGGTACACAAAAAGGCTCATCAGATAGGACATGGCGGCGGGAACAGCCTGTACAGGGCCCAGCTTCAGAGCGATTCGCTTCATGAAACGGCTCATGAAGTCCCCTGTCTCCTCGCTTTCTGTTTGCAGCAGCCCCGCTTCGCCGTAGAGCCGGATGTCCTTTCCCAGCTTATGATCGGTAGGGATCGTGAAATATAAGTACTGGTACACGCGGTTGGTCAGCGTCATGGGTTCTCCCATGCTTTCCTGGATTTTGGCTTCCAGCTTGGAGCAGATCACAAACGCTGCCAGGCAGAGGATAAGCAGGAGCGCCAGGATCGCCGTTCCCCAGTGGGAGGCGAAGAGCTCCGCCGCCCCGGCGGACGCCTTGACTGTAACGGAAAACAAGCCTATGGAAAGGGCGATGGAGGACGCCGCGCCCACCAAACCCTCTACCAGGGAATCCGTCGTGTAAATCAGCCTTACAAACCCGTTGCCGGACCAGTTGTGCAGCTGTTTGATCTGGTCCAGTTTTTCATGGACCCGCACGTCTTCCACATGCTCGTAATCCATGGAGAGCATTTTGCGGGCAAAGGTCATGTAGGCGTCCGTCCAGGAGGTGGAGGAGGCCGCCTCCCGTTTTCGGTTCAGGTAATTTTTCAGAAGCAGCAGGACAAGGTTGACGCTGACCGTCAGCGCCGCCAGGATCAGCAGGCGGCGGCTGTCTTTCGCCCCGGTAAGCTCGTCGATGATCTGTCCGGAAAAGTACAGGGTGATCAAAGGGGAGAGGGCGGTCAGGGCGGACTGCCCGATGCGAAGCAGCAGCTCTTTTCCCTTGCCGATTCGGAAAACCAGCCGGTAGCCCCGGAGCAGCAGGGCACATTCTTCCCGGAATTTATGCATAAGCCGTTTCATCTGTTTCCCCTCCCTGTTTCACATTGACGTCCTTTTTGTAATAGGCGCTTTGCAGCTCGTAAAGCTCGTAGTACCTGCCCTTTTTCCCCAGAAGCTCCTGGTGGGTGCCCTCCTCCGCGACGGCGCCGTTTTCCAGGAACAGGACCCGGTCGCAGAAGCGGGTGCTGGACAGCCTGTGGGAGATGTAGAGCGAGGTCTTGCCCGCCGTCAGCTCGCCGTATTTTTCATAAAGCTCCGCTTCGGCAATGGGGTCCAGGGCGGCGGTGGGTTCGTCCAGCAGGATGATGGGAGCGTCCTTGTACAGCGCCCGGGCAAGCATGAGCTTTTGGGCCTCGCCGCCGGAAAGGTCCACCCCGTCATGCCAGATGTATTTCATCAGCTTGGTGTCGCACCCCAGGGGAAAGGCTTCCACTTTGTCCCACAGCCCGGAGAGCTTCAGGCAGCGCTCCACTTTTTCCGTATCCGGGCAGTTGTCCATGGAGACGTTTCTTGCCACAGTATACGCCCGCACGTCCGATTCCTGGAATACCGGGGAAAACAGGGTGTAGTATTCCTCCCGGTCAAATTCCGTGATGGGAATGCCGTTCAGCAAAATCCGGCCTTCTGTAGGGTCGTACAGCCCGCAGAGAAGCTTGACCAGCGTGGACTTTCCCGCGCCGTTCAGTCCCACCAGCGCTGTCCGCTCCCCGGCCCTCAGTGTCAAGTCCATGTGGCGAATGGTATCCTGCTGAGCCCCAGGATAGCGGAAGGAGACGTCTTGCAGGGTAAGCTCCCATGAATCGGCTTTTGGCAGGGGCCTGCCGCCCTTTCGCCGGAACTGATCCGGGTAATCGAGATACGCCCGGTAATCGGCCGTTTCCAGGTGCACCCGGTGCAGGGCGGAGAATTCCGTCAGGCAGGCGAGAAACTGGCTGGAGAAATTGCCCACCGCAGAAAAATACAGCACGAAAGCGGCGGGGTCTATTTCTCCCTTGACCGCGCTCCACAGCAGCAGCCCGTAAGCCGCGCCCTCCCGCAAAAAGCCCAGCAGGCAGTCGGCGGCGTCCGCCAGAAAGGCGACCCTTCCCGCTTTGTCGGCCCAATGGAGCCGCAGCCTTTGAAAGCTGTCGTACAGGTCGGAAAGCCAGTCCGCCATGGCGAACAGACGCACGTCCTTTGCAAAGCGATAGTTTCCCGCCTCCTGATGGATATAGTCCATCTTTCGGTCGAAGGGCGCCCAGTTGTCCCGGTTTTTGAATTCCCACTGGTTTGCCGCCCGCCGGGAAAGAAAGCCCAGGGAGGTCAGCGCCGCCACCCCAAGCACGGCAATGGGGCTGTACCCCCACAGCACCGCGCCGAAGAACAGAAGCCCGAGAAGCCCGAGAAGCAGCCTGCGCATGACGCGGTAGCCCTCTTCCGACCCGGCGCTGTTGTTATAGAGATAATTCTCCAGTTTCGCCCGCAGATCGAGAAAGGGCTGGCTTTCCCCGTTGGGATAGTCGGTGGTGATCTGTTTCAGGCACATCATCTGGTTCATTTTCATGCGGGGAAGGGTCAGGTAGCCAAAATCGGTAAAAGCGGCCAGCCCCACACACCCCGCTCCGCAGACAAGCAGCCCCAGCGACCAGCCCGCAATCTCCAGAAGCAGGGCGTCAAAGCCCGCGCCGCCTTGCAGCAGGGTGATGACCCGGCTGGGCAGGATCATGGCGATGGCGGGCATTCCCAGCTCCAGCAAAATGGAGACCGGATACCAGAAAAACAGCATGGGCGCGGCCTTCCACGCCATTTTCAGCAGAAACAGCACGTCGCTTGCCATGGAATAGGCAGGCTTTTTCGCTTGTTTTGGTTCTTTCATACGATCTCACTCCTTTCCCCCATAATATAATCCCCTTTCCACCGGAAAAGGGGATTTTTGCACGAATGGTATCCGCTGGAGCATGAGTGGTTGTTAGTTGTTAGCCATTAGCGATTAGTTGTTAGCGAAAGGATCGCCCTTTTCTAACAACTAACGACTAATCTCTAATAACTAGAGCGGCAGCATAACCTCCGTAGCGAAAACGCCTTCCTCCTGCTGGCGGTTGACGTAGCCGCCGCAGAGCTTTGCCGCCCGGTCGATCTGGGAAAGCCCGAAGCCATGGCGGGCGTGAACGTCTCTGCCCGGCTTGGCGGAAAGGAATTTCCCGTTTTCCTGTCTGGCCTTGCCGGGGGCGGAGTTGGTCACGGAAATGTAAAGCTGTCCCTTCATGGGGGAGATATACAGGCGCAGGAATCCGCTTTTGGGGTCGGGGAGCCGCAGGCAGGCCTCCATGGCGTTGTCCAGCAGATTGCCCAAAATGGTGCACAGGCGCACGTCCGGAATGCTGCTTTCCCTGGGTACAACAGCCTTTGCACTGACATTCAGTCCCTTGGAGCCCGCCAGGGACAGCTTGCTGTTGATA
Source organism: uncultured Acutalibacter sp. (assembly GCA_964600905.1). Classification (GTDB taxonomy): domain Bacteria; phylum Bacillota; class Clostridia; order Oscillospirales; family Acutalibacteraceae; genus Acutalibacter. The sequence goes on from CAZRLJ010000001.1 coordinate 63,863, forward strand.
ATGGCGTCCGCCATGACGTTGCCGGTGCGGATCACCTCGTCCACTTCTTCAAAGGAGCCACCGAGGGTCTGCAAATAGCGGTCCAGCTCGCCATACTGCTTCAAGTCCAGATACGCCCGCATGGTCTGGGCGTGGTTGCGCAGGTCGTGGCGCATTCCCCTGATCTGCTGATAGAGGTTTTCCACCTCGCCCACCTGCCGGGCCAGCAGGTCGGATTGGAACCGCTCGACCTGCCGCTGTGTCCTGCGCAGGGTCAGAAAGCGGGTCAAAAGCACGGCGGCCAGTAGCAGCGCCGCCCCAACGGAGATCACAAGAATGAGAAGCCAGGGCTTCATCGGAAATCCCCTCCCTCCCCATCGTTTTTGTAGAACCGCACGAAGGCGGCGTTGACCTGTGAGAACAGCCGGCGGCTGATGGGCACCGCAGCGCCGCTGTCCAGGATCAGCTGTTCCCTTTGCAGCCGCTGCACATGCCGCAGCCCCACCACATACGAGCGGTGGCACTGCACAAATTCTCCCGGCGCCAGGGAGCTTTGCAGCTCCCGAAAGCCGGTTTTCACCTTTGTGACCGTACCGTCCGACGTAGTGAGTAATACCCGATGCCCGGCGGCCTCCAGCAGGGCGATCTCCCTTTGGAGAAAGCGGGCCTCCTCTCCGTCGGCGGTGGTCAGCAGCAGGGCGCTTTCTCTGGCGCCGCGCTCCATGGCGCGGTCCAGGCAGGAGAGGAGCTTTTCCCGGCTGACCGGCTTTAAGAGGTAGTGGATGGCTTCCACATCAAACCCCTCTTCCATGTAGTCCGGCACCCCGGTGATAAACAGAATGGGCAGTGTGTCTCCGGAAGCTCTCAGCCGCCGGGCCAGCTCCATGCCGCCGATTCCCGGCATTTGAATGTCCAGCAGCAGGGTGTCCCAGCCCTTTTCCGCCTCCCATCCGAACAGAAAGGCTTCCCCGCTGGGGAACAGCCGGATCTCCACAGGCTCGCATCGCAGCCTGCTCCACTCCTCCACATATCCCTGTAAGAGAGCCAGTTGCTCCCGTTCATCGTCGCAGATGGCGATCTTGCGCATGAGACGCCCTCCTTTCGCACTTCGCACTTATCATAGCAAAAACATTTTCAAAAAGCAAACGATCTCCCCAGGGCAGCCACAGGGAGATCGCTTTGTCCTCAGAACAGGCAGAGGATGTATTTGCAGAACCAGGCCTGAAGGGGGTGGAAATGCAGGGTGATCTTATGCTCCACATCATGGCAGTAGTCTCTCATCCGGCTGATCTCCTCTTCCGTGGGATCGTGGGTGCTGAACCGGGCCTTCAGCGCGATCTCCTCCATCTCAGGAGGCGGATCAACAGAAACGTGGATGACCACCTTGGAGCATTGCCGGTGGAGCCGGACGATGTGGGCGTAAATGTCCAGGGCTGCCCTGCTGCGGTCCTTCCGGGCGAAGCGGCGCTTCCTGAGGAACAGGCGCAGAAGCCGCTGCAGGGCCAGAATGGCTGCCAGCAGGATCAGCGCCCCGGTAAAGCTCAGGAAAAGGGCCCAGCCGGGCAGACGGTTCTCCCGGGAGGGCTCCGTGCGCTCCTCCGGCGGGGCGGGAGTGGCGGTGGGGGCGACCGTGACGCTCTGGGTGGTATCCTGGGGCTGGATGAGGTGGGTTTTGACTGGCAGATCGGGGTCGTCGGTCAAAGGACCGTTGTCGCTGGCAGGAGCGATGGCATTGTCGTAGGCTGCGGGAGCCTCCGGCCCGGCGGGGGTCACCTCCACAGGGATCCAGCCCAGGCCGCCGATCCAGACCTCCGGCCAGGCATGGAAGTTGTAATCGGGCACATTCACCCAGGAATCTGTCAGGGGGACGGCATAGCCTTCCGCATAGCGGGCGGGGATCCCGGCCAGACGGAACAGGGCCACTGCCGCGGTGGCAAAGTGGGTGCAGTAGCCCGTCCTGCTTTCCGAGAGGAAGTATTCCACAAAATCCCCGCCCCGGGGCAGCTCCGGACACCGCAGGGAATAGCGGTTGTTTTTCTGCAAAAGTTCGGAAACCGCGCGGATGTAATCCAGCCGCCCAGCGGTTTCACCGGGAATTCCGGCGGAGGGAGGCAGCGAGACGCCGTTTTCCTCCAGGTATTCTGTCAGGAAATCCCCCAGGGCCTGGGGAAGGGTCAGATAGTCCGCATAGAGGAAACCGGAATAGCCCTCCAGGGCGTCGGCCAGGGCCAGCTGCCGGGTACTCAGCAGATCCTGGATCTCCGGGGGCGCGGCCCACAAATCCGAGGTGGTGGCCCCGAAGGAGGGATCGGTTTGGTAAGACGGGGAGTCCAGCAGCTCGTCCATCAGGGAAATGCCGTCGGTGGTGTTCATGGCCAGAAGCCGCTCCGGATAGCTGAGAGCCATGCGGCCATAGCCCGGCAGGGCGTCAACGGTAAAGGAGTAGCTTTTTGTGCCGAAGAGCCTGGTGGAGCGGAAGCCGCCGTCGTCCAGATACCCCACCCCATTGGGCAGGGGCTCCCAGGCGGAAAGGCCATAGGGCGCAAAGATGGAGCCGGCGCCGGCGCCCAGGTTTTCCACAAACAGGGCGTAGGAAGACAGCTGGCCGTATTTTATGGAGGGCATCCTCCGGGAGAGCTGGGAGGGAAGGGTCTGCACTCTTTGCCCTGCCAGCAGCTTTTCCGCCCTCTGAGCGGCTTTCCAGTCCAGCACTTCCCAGCTGGAACCGGTATATTTGCTGCCCACAAAGCTCTTGAGGTACTCCTTTTGGGGATAGAGCAGGTCGGCGCTTTCCGGGGGAGGATCGTCGATATACTCCCGCTTGACCCGCAGAATGGTGGCTCCGTTATATTGCCGATGGCTCAGATCGGTGAGATCGACCCGCTGGCTTCGGTTGCCGTTGCCGTCCTGGAAGAAAAGGGGAAGGTTCAGACCGTCTGCAAATGCGCTGTAGGCCCGTTGGGCGATTTCCGGCCGCTGGTAGGTCTTTGCCGGACAGACCAGATAAAAGAGGAGCATATACAAGCCCAGTACGCCGATGAGCCAAAGGGAGGAGGCCCTGGCCAGGTCCGTATCCCCCCGGTGGAGATTTTCCTCCTTCAGGGAGCGCTGCCGGTGCATAGAGGGGACCGCCATCAGCAGGGCCAGCCAGAACAGGGTCAAAAGGGTTAAGGCCCAGCTGTCGGGAACAATGGAAAAGGCCATGGGGGCCAGGAGAAAAACGCCCGTAATGGCAAAGGAGAAGACCCCGCTCTTAAAACGGATAAAGGTAAGGGACAGCAGCCAGATCAGCGGGAACTGAAACAGCGCCGCCAGTACGGTGATGAAGGAAGCTTCCGCAGGCGCGTCCAGAGCCTTAAGGCCCTCAAAAAGGGGCAGGGTAGTGCGCAGCCGCTCGGCATAGGTCTGGGAAATCAGATTGAACAGCCGCATGAAGCCCTCTGCGGCGTCGCCGAAACAGCTCCATACCAGCAGCCCCCAGACGCCCCAGGCCCCCAGGTCCACCCATTTTCCTTTTAAGGGAAGGTGAAAGCGGAGGGTGCAGAGCAGGATGCAGAAAAGCTGGGCCAGCAGGACGGCAAGGAGATTCACAGGCACGTCAAAGCCCGTAAAAAAGCAGCCCATGGCCCCGAAGCCGCCCAGCAGCAGAAAAAAGGCGCAGAAGAAAAAAGAGGACAGGGAGCTGGGCTCCCGCATGGAGATGACGGGCTCATCCAGCATGGAGGGGCCCATGGATGCAGTTTCGATATACCGGCTCTTTCGGTTCATGGGGTTCCTCCTTTCCTTTTTTGACCAGCTGGCTTGGATTTTGACTCCGGCTACAGCGAAAAGCCGCGAAGCTCCCGGGTGAGACCATCGGGAGTGATGGTGAGCTCACGGCTGTTTTCCGGCAGCCGGAAGGGCGCCCGGGTCCCGGTTTCCGTCACGTGCAAAAGGCTGATCCGTGCGGTGGGCGTCCGCAGACGGATGTTCTTCATCAAATCCGCCCGGGGACGGCAGGAAAGATACACCACATGGGAGGATTCCGCGGGAAGCTCCTGCACTGCGGCAGGGGGGATCGGCCCTCTCCGCCGGGTGGTCAGCAGGGCGTTCAGCACGGGCAGCAGGGCCTCCGGGCCATTGATCAGGGAGAAGGCCAGCGCTTCCCTGCCGTCTCCGCAAAAGCCCACCTGAAACAGGGCTTCCTTTTCCGCCAGGAAGGTGGAAATGGTGGCGAAGGTCTCCAGCAGGGCGTCCATTTCCCGGCCGGAGCCGTCCAGCTCCACAAGGATCGCCAGATTTTCGGTAATGGGAAGGCCCAGCTCCTTCACCAGGGTCTGGTCCAGCTTTTCCGACAGCTTCCAGTGGATGCGGGATACCCGATCCCCCTCCCGGTATTCCCGAAAGCCGAACAGCTCGGAGGGATCGTCTCCGGGCTTTGTGTGGGAATGGGTGGTCCATTCGCCGTCCAGCACGGCGGTGTGCTCCAGGGAAAGGGGGACGTTCTGTAAAGTGGGATAGACCAGCAGGGTCAGCTGCTGATCCGCGTTTTTCAAGGGCAGGGCAAAAAGGCCCAGATAGTCTACCACAGCGCCTTTTGCGAGCCTGCATATCACCTGCCCGCAGGCCGAGGGCGTCAGCTCATGGCGGATGGTCTGTACGCCGGGATAGGCGGTGAAAACGAACTGCTCCTCCTCCATTTGGCCGGTCAGAGTATTGCTGACAGACAGCGTCAGGCGCACCCGGCCCGAGGCCAGAAAAATGCGGTTTCTGACCGACAGCGTCAGGGGGACCTTCTGGCCCTTGGAGGCATGGCTGCTTCCCAGAGTCAGCTCCAGGCTCAGGCCTAAGGCGGCGGGCAGGGTCAGCAGCAGGGAAAGCAGGGGCAGAAAGGCTGTCAGCAGCAGGATGTACAGGGAAATATAATCGTTGAAAAAGACAAAGAACAGACAGACGCCCAGCAGGACGACCAAATATCGGATACGGTTCCTCTTGACCATGGCGGGATCCTTTCAGCAGTCCGGCGCGGTGAATTATTTCAGCAGCCTGGGGGCGGATACGCTTTTCAGCACGCCTTCCAGAATCTCATGGACGCTTTTTCCGCTCATCCTGGTCTGGGATTCCGGCGTGACACGGTGCTCCAGCACGGGGAAAAACAGCTCCTGAATATCAGAGGGGATCACATAGTCGCGGCTGTTCAGCCAGGCGCAGGCCCGGCTGATGCGAACCAGCGCTCCTCCGGCCCGGGGACTGGCCCCCAGCCGGAGCATGGGCTCCTGCCGGGTGGCGGCGCAGAGCTTCGCCACATACACATACAGCTCCTCCGCCACATGGACGGCGGAGACCTGCTCCTGCATTTCCATCACATCCTCCAGGGAAGCGGCGGGCCGCAGGGTATCCACGGGGCGGCGACCCTCGGTCTGCTTGAGTACCAGCACCTCCTGCTCCAGTTCCGGATACCCGATGGAGAGCCGTACCATAAAGCGGTCCAGCTGAGATTCCGGCAGCAGCTGGGTTCCGGCGGAGCCTACTGGATTCTGAGTGGCGATGACCGTGTAGGGCCTGGGCAGCTGGTGAGAGACGCCGTCCACAGTGACCTGGCCCTCCTCCATGGCCTCCAGCAGGGCGCTCTGGGTCTTGGCGCTGGTGCGGTTGATCTCGTCGGCCAGGAACAGGTTGCACATGGCCGCGCCGGGACGGTATTCAAATTGGCCGGTTTCCCGGTTGTAGATGGAAAAGCCCATCACATCGGCGGGCATGACTTCCGGCGTGAACTGCACCCGGTGGTAGGAAAGGCTCATGGCCTTGGAAAATGCCAGAGCCATGGTGGTTTTTCCCACGCCGGGGTTGTCCTCCAGAAGAATGTGCCCTTGGGCCAGAATGGCCATGAGGACCTTGGCAATCACCTCATCCTTCCCGATGATAGCCTTGCGCACCTCGTCAATAATGCTTTGTGCCTTGGGCTGGAGCATGAAAATCCCTCCTGTGGAAAAGCCGTTCATAAAGCAAGCGGCTTCAATATGCGAATTTATAAAGAATGTAATCATTATATCACAATCTGTTTGGTATGAACAGGTGGCTTTTGTGAAAAAAGGGACCAGCCCCTCGGGGCGGCCTTTTCATTACAAGGTCAGTAAAACAAAAAAGGAGCGGCCGGGCAAAAAGCCCGGCCGCATTTTATGCACCTTTTCAGAGCTCCTCGTCGGAATCCTCGATCACCTGGCCGTCCATCAGGCAATAGACCTGGTCGGCCTGGGCGGCGATGCCCATATCGTGGGTGACCACGATGACGCAGTAATTCTTTTCCCGCACCAGGCTTTTCAGCAGGTCGATGATGAGCCTGCCATTTTCCGAATCCAGATTCCCGGTGGGCTCGTCGGCCAGGATGATCCTGGCGTCAGAGGCCAGGGCCCTGGCAATGGCCACCCGCTGCTGCTGGCCGCCGGAAAGCATGGCGGGCAGCTTGCGGACGTCCACGTCCCCCAGGCCCACGCTCTGCAAAAGGTCCAGAGCCTTGGCCTTGGCCGCCTTTTTGGGCTTTTTAGCCACCTGCATGGGGAACATGACGTTTTCCAGAATGGAGAGGGTGGGGAAAAGATTAAAAGCCTGATAGATGACGGAGACATTCTCCCGGCGGTGGCGCTCGCTGCCGATCTCCCGAATGGAAACGCCGTTTACCAGCACCTCTCCCTCCGTGGGCTGGCCCAGCCCGGCCAGCATGGAGAGCAGGGTGGTTTTGCCGCTGCCGGAATGCCCGGTGATGGCATAGAATTTACCCTCCTCAAAATCGCAGGACACATCGGTGAGGGCCTGTACCTTCTGGTATTTGCTCTGATAGATATAGGTCACATGTCGGGTTGTCAAAGTGTTTGCCATGGTCACGACCTCCTAAAATAATACAATCAAAGGAATTACTCCTGTTCCTTCCCGCCCAGCAGCAGAAGTGGTTCGATCTTTAGGTTCCGGTTGACGAGGAACCTGGCAAGCAATGCTACCACCAGAAGAAGCGCCAGCGGGACCGCGGCGTACAGCAGGGTGGAAAGCAGCTGGGCGTTGGGGTCCAAAATGACCTGCGGGGGCGCGGAAATTGCCCAGAAGCTGTACATCACGTCAAATTCCGTCAGGTTCTCCGCCTGTCTTTCCAGCACGCCGCTGGTGAGAAGGTAGGCTCCCAAACCGCTGCCCAGGGCGGCGGCCAGCGCCGTGAGACACAGCAGGCCGGAAATCAGGGACCGGCGGCACTGGCGGGCCGTCATGCCCATGCTGCGCTCAATGGCGGTGCGCTTTTTCTGCTTGACGATGAAGAAGTACAGTAGCAGGACAACGATGGCCAGGGAGGAGAAGAGCCCGGCGGCAAACAGCAGCAATGCGGTGAGCCGGGAGCTGTTCAGGGAGGCCATGACCTCCGAATACCCTCCGTCGCTGTAGGTGATCTTCAGGCGGCTGATCTGGGGCACATTTTCCCGGAGCTTGGCATCGAATTCCTCGATGGTCCCGTTTTCGATCTCGAAAGAAGTGGTCAGCTTGTTCATGGCCCCGTAGTAGGCGATGTGGCCTGTATCGTCCCCTTTAATAGAAGCGCTGGGAATGATAAAGGTGGAGGCGGGCAGCTCATACCGACCGGGCTCCCGCACGATGGCGTTGTTGGTAAGGGGGCCGAAGGTGCCCACGATCTCATATTCCGCCTCCCAGAAGGGCTTGTAGGACTCTAAATTCTCATCCAGGGGCGTATATCCCTTTCGATAGGAGGCGGGCGGATCGTTGGTGTTGAGTTCCTCGGTCCCCAGCTGGTAGTTTACCAGGGAGTAGAGCAGGGAAAGAGGGACGGTATCTCCCACGTGCAGCAGGTTTCGCTGGGCAAATATCTGGGGAATCATACACACCCGGGCGCCGGAGGCAAATTCTTCCTCCGTGATCTCCCGGCCCTGGATGATCTTTTGCTTTCCCTCCCGGAAGGAGGGCAGCAGGTGCAGGCCGGCGGTAGGGGTGACCAGCCAGTGGCCGTCAAAGTTTGCGAGCTCCTCAGCCATGTTGAGCCATGCCTTGCCCCGGTCCGTTTCGTAAAAGCCCTCGGTGACCTCCTCAATGGCGGCTGCTGGGAGGTTCCACAGCCTGTCGCTGCCTTCCAAAGAACTGTTTACCACTGGCTGGGTGCGGCCGGTCCGGACGTTCTCCGGCGAGAGATCGGGGGAGCTGCCGGAGGCGTCGTACTGGGTGGAAAAGAGGGGGGTGGAGGCGAGGGTGTACGTCGGATGCGCATATTCGAGGTAGGAACCGTCCTCCGTGATGATGGTGTAAGTGCCACTAAATTCGTCATATACATAACAGTCAATAATATAGGTCTTGCCCTCCTCCAGGGTAATATCCTCTCCAAGGGCGTCGGCAGGGACGCCTAAAGTGCCAGGATAAGCCTGCTGCGAAGGCAGCTTCTGCGTATTTTTGGAGGCGCCGTCCTCTGCCTGGGCAATCTCTTTGATCTGAACGGTGATTTCCTTTATACCGGGAGCGCCGAAGGGATTATCCCATGCCGCAGCAGGAACAGGAGTGACCTCCAGGATACGTTCCTCCGGAAACACGAAGGACTCTGAGCGGAAGAAGATCTCGGCGGGGTTCGTAATGTCCGGCGTATAGGCCATCATGTAGGTCAGGCTTTGGGGCGGGTTTACATAATTTGCTCCCTCAAAGAGCAGGTCCTCAGCCGACAGAACCTGATCGTATTGCCGGACGGGAACGCCTGTGTCCCGGTCCCGGCCCTCCCAGTCGGCCACCTGCTCCACCGTACCCACGGTGTGGAACTGCTTCTTTGCGGCGAGAATCTGCTGTTCGGTATCCGTCAGCGTGACTGTGCCGAACACCAGCAGCAGGGTGGAGGACAAAATCAGCAGGAAAAACAGGAGGGTTTTTCCCGGCGTGCGCAAAAGCTGCTTTAAGCTGTTTTTCATTTCAAAGCCTCCTTCAGTCTGTTTTGGTCAGAAGGGCAAAGGCGTCGAACCGCAGCAGGAACGCGAGCGCCAGGGCCGCGCCTACCGCCCCGCAGAGCAGGAAAACACCGCAGATGGAGAGGGCGATGGAAAGGGGCAGTCCCGCCAGGAAGATCATGACCGGCAGCCCGATCACGCAGCCCAGGGCGTCCGCCAGCAGCACGCCCAAAAAGTGGGACGCCGCCACAACGGGCTTTTGCTGGCCCAGGGAGCTGGCAATGGCCATGTCCCGGCGGCTGCTGCGCAGGATCAGGAAGGTGGAGAGGGTGGTAAGGCAGATGATCAGAACGAAGAAGGGGATGAGAAAGTCCTGATAGATCCCAAGGCTCTGCTCCAGCTTGTGGTAGGTCTCCACAAAGGCCTTGTCCTCCACAAGAAGGCAGTCCCCGGTAATGGTGTCCTGGGGCAGATTCCCGCCCATGGACAGGGTGCTGAGAAAGACGTCGGAGCCCTGCTTCATGTCCGCCTTGAACTCGTTAAGCTTTGTACCGTCGTTGAGAACGGCGCTCATGGACTGGTAGGTGAATACCTGGCCCGCCTCATCGGAAAGAGCCCGCAGGTACATGACCGGCATCACCAGGTCAGGGGGAGAAATATCGTCCTCTGCGGAGTGGTAGAAGCCCACCACCTGCAAGGTTTGATTTCCCACGGGGTAGTAGATATAACCGCTCATGATGGTGTCCCGGGCCACGTACAGGGCCAGGGTGACCTCCTGCCCCAGGGTCAGGCCGTGTTCGGCGGCGTAATCCTCATGGACAGCGCACACCGGTTCCTGCCCCTCCAGAAAGGAGAGCTCCCAGCCCTCCAGCAGGGTGACGGCGTCGGGAGACAGGCCGTTTACCGCGTCGATCCGGTTGGCGGAGATGATGTTGGTATCTCCGCCGTAGAAGCCGGCGTTCTCCTCCGTTTCTTCCTCGGTCCCGCCGAAGGCTCCCACAGCCCGGGCGGTGACCCGCACGTCGTGGACCTGGGCTCCGGCCAGGTGCTCGTAGTGCCACTGGTCGATGGACAGCCAGTCGTCCTTGCTGTTGTCCCGGTTGATGACCTTGACCGTGACGGGCAGATTTGTTCCCAGCTCGTTCAGGGTTTTCCGGCTTACCTGGATGTTTCCCAGGTACAGGGCCATGGTTCCCAATAGCAGGGCCGCCACGCAGATGAGCAGCAGGGTCCGTCCCCTGTTTCGCAGGAGCTGGTATTTTACAGTGAACATGTGACCACATCCTTTCAGATTTTTCTATGCATATTTTATCCGCCGCAGGGGAAGATTTCCGGCCTGCGCCTTTTTGTCAGGATCATTCCGCCTTTGTGCCCAGCAGCCGCTTGAGAGTGTTTCGGATCATCTGGGAACCCCTCCCTTGGACTGTCGAAATTTACAATTTCATATTAGCACTGGGGAGGGGGACTGTCAAGATAAAGTTATATAAAATTTTATATATACTGTTTTTCATTGCTTTTTTGCTTTTTTCATGTTATACTGGCTATGAAATGGTTATTATATCCATCACTGTAGAAAAAGCACCGGAGGGGAGGAAGGGACATGGCAAGCTCGGACGTCAGCAAAAAAGCGCCCATCGACCTGCTCTGCCTCTCCCTTCTCTGCGAGCAGGACCGCTACGGCTATGAGATGAGCCAGGAGATCAGCCGCCGCAGCGAGGGGCTGCTCTCCATTCCCGAAGCCGCCATTTACATGGCTATGTACCGGCTGGTGGGCAAGGGCTACGCCACCGACCATCGGGAGATCGTGGGCGGGGAAAAGTCCCGGATGCGGGTGTATTACCACATCACCGATCCGGGCCGGGAATATCTCCGAGGCATTTCCGAGGATTATCTGCGGATGGCCCAGGGGGTTCGGCTTTTTCTGGGCGAAAGCGGAGAGTGAAACGGCGCATTTGGATATGAATGAGAAAATCCCCCTGTGGCGGTTTCGTTTCCGCACAGGGGGATGCTGTTTTTGCAGCCGTCAGTCTTTCCTTTTTCCGGCGTCCTGCTCATGGGCGCGCTTCCACTCCTCGATCTGCCGCAGGCGCTCAGCTACCCGGACCTCGCTGCCCTGATTGGTGGGGCGGTAATATTTTTTTCCGGCCAAGGAATCGGGCAGGCACTGCATGTTGGTGAGCTTGTCCTCCGTGTCGTGGGCGTACTGGTAGCCCTTGCCGTAGTCCAGCTCCTTCATCAGCCGGGTGGGAGCGTTGCGGATCACCAAGGGTACGGGCTCCGCCAGCATTTTGGTGGCGTCCTGTTTGGCGGTTTCATAGGCCACATAGGCCGCGTTGGATTTCGGCGCCAGAGACAGGTAGATCACCGCATGAGACAGGTTGGCGGTACACTCCGGCATACCGATAAAATGGCAGGCCTGATAGGCGGCCACCGTGATCTCCAGGGCGCGGCTGTCCGCCATGCCGATGTCCTCACTGGCAAAGCGCACCAGCCGGCGTGCCACGTACAGGGGGTCCTCTCCGGCCTCCAGCATCCGGGCCAGCCAGTAGACGGCGGCGTCGGGATCGCTGTTGCGCATGGATTTGTGCAGGGCGGAGATCAAATTGTAATGCTCCTCGCCCTTCTTGTCGTACAAAAGGGATTTCCGGTTCACACACTGCTCCAGAATATCCGGGGTCACCACGGTTTTTTCCGTGTTCCGGGGCGCGTTCAAAATCACCATTTCCAGGGTGCCCAGGGCGGTGCGGGCGTCGCCGTTTGCAAAGTTGGCGATGGTCTCCAGCATGTCATCGGAGATCTCGATCTCCTGGCCGCCAAAGCCCCGCTCATCGGTGATGGCCCGGCGGAGCAGCCCGGTGAGATCCTCGGTGGACAGGGCCTGGAGCACGAACACCCTGCACCGGGACAGCAGGGCGGAGTTCACCTCAAAGGAGGGGTTCTCCGTGGTGGCGCCGATGAGCACGATACTGCCCCGCTCCACAAAGGGGAGAAAGGCGTCCTGCTGGGCCTTGTTGAAGCGGTGGATCTCGTCCACAAAGAGGATGGTGCGCTCCCCCATGAGACGGCTCTGATCCGCCTCGTTCATGACCTCTTTAATTTCCTTGATGCCGCTGGTGACGGCGCTGAAGTTGATAAAATTGGATTTGGTGCGTCCGGCAATGATCCGGGCCAGGGTGGTTTTTCCCACGCCGGGCGGGCCCCAGAAGATCATGGAGGAGATCCGGTCCTGGTCGATGAGCTGCCGCAGGACCTTTCCCTCTCCCAGCAGGTGCTTTTGTCCGGCAAATTCTTCCAGAGTCCTGGGCCGCAGACGGGTGGCCAGAGGGACGTCCCGGGGGTCCGGTTCAAAAAAAGTGGTCTGGTTCATGAAAAATTCCCTCCTTCACAGGGCGTAATACGGCGGGCGGCCCATGCCAGCGCCCGTTTCCAGCGGTTCTGCACGCCTTTCCCATGGCCGCCCCTGTTCCATTCCAGCTGGACGTCGGGGAGCTTTTGGGCCAGCAGGTCGCAAATTTCACGGGTGCAGCGGCCTACGGTACGGATGCGGGGCGGGCCGCCGAATTCTTCCCGGTCGCCCAGGGAAAGATAGACATGTTCCCTGCCGGTGAATTGCCCGGAACGGAGATATTCCGTCAATCCATCGTACCAGGTAGACCCGGAAAGGGAGCCGAAGACCTGAAAACGGTCACTTTCTCCCAGCGCCCACAGGGCAAAAAGGCCCCCCAGGGAGTATCCCAGCAGCCCGTGGCGGGCAGGCTCTGGGGAGGCTCCGAATTCCCCCTCCAGAAAGGGGAGCGCCTCCTGCTCCAAAAATTCCAGAAACTGAGGGGCCCCGCCGTCGTAGCATTCCGTGTCCCAAACGGGAGGAGCGGGCCAGGGGGTGCAGTCGTGGGCGCCGTCCATTTCGGCCCAGAACAGGAGCATGTCCGGCAGCTCCGCCCCCAGAGCGGCAAGCTGTTCTGCCAGCTCCCAGCCGCAGAGAATGCAGAGGGAAAGGGGGCCGACGGCAGCTTTCGGTATCAAACAGGCGCATTGCCGCCCGGACAGGATAAATTGTTTCAGGCTGCCTTTCACGGTTCGTTCCCCCTTCCGCAGAGTTTCAAGTGCCTTTTCTATTATAATGAGGAAGGGGAGAAAAAGCAATGTGTATTCCGGAAAAAGCGCGGGCTTGTTCTTGACCCTGCTTTTCCGCTGTGTTACAATGAGGTGCAAACGATGAGGAAAGAGAACACCTTTGTATTTTGTTCGGAAATCAGTTTTTGGATAGGGGAAAGGATATGCTCACAAGCAAGCAGCGGGCCTACCTGCGGGGATTGGCCGTCAAGGAGGACACCATTTTAATGGTGGGAAAATCCGGCATGAGCCCGGAGATCGTGAAGCAGGCCGACGACGCCCTGGAAAAGCGGGAGCTGATCAAGGGCCGGGTGCTGCCGGAGTCCAGCCCGGTCTCCCCCCGGGAGGCGGCGGAGGAGCTGGCGGAAAAAACAGGGGCCGATGTGGTGCAGGTGATCGGGTCCCGGTTCGTGCTGTACCGCCGCAGGAAAAAGGACCCGCAGATTGTTTTGCCCCGGGCGGCAAAAAAGTCATGAAAATAGGCGTTTACGGCGGCACTTTCAATCCCATTCACCTGGGGCACGTGCACATTTTGCGGGAATTTATCCAGAGACTGAAGCTGGACAAAGGGCTGCTGATCCCCGCCCGCGTCCCGCCTCATAAGCAGGCCCGGGACCTGGTAGAGGGAACGGACAGGCTGGCCATGTGCCGGCTGGCGGCAGCGGAGCTGGGGGGCCTGGCGGAGGTTTCCACCCTGGAGCTGGAGCGGCCCGGCAGAAGCTATACGGTGGACACCCTGCGGGAGCTGAGCGCCCGATACCCGGAGGATGAGTTCTATCTGCTGATGGGGGAGGATATGTTCCTGACGGTGGACAGGTGGTATTGCGCGGAGACCATTTTCCGGCTGGCGGCGATCTGCGCCTCTCCCCGAAGCAGGGATGGAGCCAAGAAGCTGCGGGAGAAGCAGGACGAACTGGAAGGCCGCTATCACGCCCGGTGCTTTGTGGAGGACATTCCCTATCTGCCCATTTCCTCCACGGAGATCAGGGAAGCGGCGGAAGCGGGGAAAAGCCTCAAAGGGCTGGTCCCTTCCGGCGTGGAGAGGTATATTGTCAGCCACAGTCTGTATGGAAAACCGGATGGGGTGGAAAGCAATGACCTATGAGGAATACAAGGCGGAGGTCAGATGGCATCTGACGGAAAAACGGTTCTACCACAGTCAGTGCGTGGCGGCAGAGGCTGTCCGGCTGGCGGAAAAATACGGGGCCGATGGAAACAGGGCCCGTACTGCCGGGATCCTTCACGACATCATGAAGGATACGCCCAAGGAAGAACAGTTGAAACTCATTGAAAAGTTTGGTATAATACTACGCAAAACCGAAAGGGAGAACCCGAAGCTGTGGCACGCCATCAGTGGGGAGGCTTATCTCCGCCATGTGCTGGGCGTAACGGACGAGGCCGTGCTGTCCGCGGTGCGCTGTCACACCAGCGGCAGGGAGGGAATGGGCCTGTTGGAGAAGGTGCTGTTTGTGGCGGATTATATCTCTGCCGACCGGGACTACCCGGGGATCGGGGAAATGCGGGAGGCGGCGGACCGGAGCCTGGAGGAGGCCATTGTGAAGGGCGTGGCCTGGACCATGAACGACCTTTCCGGCCAGGGCCTGCCCATCGATCCCGACAGTGTTTTCGTCTATAACGAAGCGCTGGCCGTCCTGCGGGCAGAGGGCCCGCTTACATTTACGCCGGGAAAATACGGTTTTCCGGACATTTTTGGGAATCTCTGAGCAAATTGTCCGGGCACATTTCGACGGAATATATTCCGTCTGTCTTTGTCCCAAAATGGGCAACACTGTCAGGTGTTGCCTATGAAACTACACAAAGTATTCCTGCAATTTTGGGCCTTTGACAGCCAAAATATCTTTTCGCCGATCTGACCCGGCCATTTACTCAGAGCTTCCCATAAGAAAAAAGGAGAAAGCGAATGGAACCCTTAGAACTTGCCAAAAAAGCCGCGGCCCTGCTGGACAGCAAAAAGGCGGAGCGGCTGAACATCATACGGATTGACGACATCTCCAGCCTGGCGGATTATTTTGTCATCGCCAGCGGCACGGGCAATACCCATGTGAAAGCCCTGGCTGACGAGCTGGAGGAAAAGCTGAAGCTGGAGGACGTGGCGCCCGCCCGGGTGGAGGGCTATCGCTCTGATTCCTGGATCTTGCTGGACTATTCCAGCGTGGTGGTGCACGTGTTCACCCCGGAGGCCCGGGACTTTTACGACCTGGACCGCCTGTGGGCGGACGGCATGAAGGTGGAATGGAAGGAGACAAGCCCGTGAAGAAGTGGTATGATGAGGAATACGAATGGGAAATTGAAGTGATAGGCTTTAATAAAGAGAATCAGGAGACCGAAAGATTTTGCCGCAACGGCGAAGAAGTGGGAGACAAGTACGCCTGCACCTATGGCTGTCCGGTGAACGCCCAGGGGCAGGGAATCTGTTCCAAAACGATGATGATGATGTTTCCCATTCTGGAGGCTGTGAGAAGCGGCGGCGATTTGAAAAATATTGGTGGAGACAGTCAATACAGCAAGGTGCTGATGTGCCCGGACGGCTGTGTGCTGTTCCGGCTGACCGCCAAGCCCCTGGGCAATGAGAACTTCTGGAAGGGAAAGTTTTTCGACTGAGTATCTACAGCTTGACAGACTCCCCCGGTTAGTGTATAATCAGAAAAAATATCTAAAGACTGTGACGGGAAGAAGGCCCTTGGGCCGCCCTTCAGAGAGCCTGCGGCCGGTGCGAGCAGGCGGGTGGCAAGGCGCGTATACTGGTCCCTGAGTCTCCCTACCCAAAGGTGTGGCTTTTGGCTTCGCTCAGTAGGTTCGGGACGTGTGGCGGCGTTATACGTCAGGCTTTGTTAGAAGCTGTGAGCGGGTCAGTGTGAGCTGGCCCGGAATTTCGGGTGGTACCGCGAAATCTTTGGATTTTCGCCCCGGACGCTTAGGATGAGCGCCCGGGGCTTTTTATCTGCCGTCGGAGCGCTTCGATACATTCAGAAAGGATTGATACAGGATGAAGTACGACCACAAGGCAATAGAACCCAAGTGGCAGAAGAAATGGGAGGAAGCCGGCGCTTTCCATGCGGAAAACGCTTCTCAGAAACCCAAATATTTTGCCTTGATCGAGTTTCCCTATCCCTCCGGGCAGGGACTGCACGTAGGACATCCACGGCCCTACACCGCCTTGGATGTGGTGGCGAGAAAGCGCCGTCTCCAGGGATACAATGTGCTGTATCCCATCGGCTGGGACGCCTTCGGCCTGCCCACGGAGAACTACGCCATCAAAAATCATGTACATCCTGCGGAGGTCACCAAAAAGAACGTGGCCCGCTTCAAGCAGCAGATCCAGT
>CAZRLJ010000002.1:0-35846 GCA_964600905.1 uncultured Acutalibacter sp.
TGGTGCCGCTAACCGGGGTCGAACCGGTACGGTGTCGCCACCGAGGGATTTTAAGTCCCTTGCGTCTGCCAGTTCCGCCATAGCGGCATTTGGAACGGATTCCGCATTTCATATCCACCGCGGAGCTCGTCCTTTTATTCGTTTAGTATACCATGCAGAACTGATAAAATCAAGGAAGTTATTTTTCAAAATCCGGCGAAAAATTATAAATAGCCGTTTACATTTCCATGGGGAATATAGTATACTAAACTCAGACTAGGGGAAACCCGAAAATATACTTATTGGAGGAGTCAGCTTTATGTACTATCTTGGAATTGACCTGGGCGGCACCAACATTGCCGTTGGCATCGTGGACGAGTCTTACAAGATCATTGCCCGCGCCACTGCCAAAACCAAGACGGAAACCGCCGAGCAGGTCGTAGACGCCCTGGCCGCCACTGCCCGCGAGGCTCTGAAGAACGCTAACCTGACCCTGGACGACATTCCTTGGGTAGGCCTGGGCTCTCCCGGCACCGTAAACCGCGCCACCGGCATCATCGAGTATGCCAACAACCTACCCTTCCGCAATACCCCCATGGTACAGATGCTTTCCGAAAGGCTGGATGGCAAGCAGATCCTGATGGAGAACGACGCCAATGCAGCCGCTTACGGTGAATACATGGCCGGAGCCCTCCGGGGAGCCGACAATGCCATTGCCATCACCCTGGGCACCGGCGTAGGCGGCGGCGTCATCATCAATCATGAGATCTACTCCGGCAGCAATTTTGCCGGCGCTGAGCTGGGCCACACCACCATCGTGGTGGGCGGACGCCCCTGCTCCTGCGGCCGCAACGGCTGCTGGGAGGCCTATGCCTCCGCCACCGGGCTGATCCGCACCACCAAGGAGCACATGGAGAAGGCCCCCAAGGATTCCCCCCTGTGGACCATCGTGGGCGGCGACATCGAGAAGGTCAACGGCCGCACCGCTTTTGACGCCATGCGTCAGGGCGACGCCATCGGCACTGAGGTCGTGGAGGAATACATCCGCTACCTCTCTGAGGGCATCGTAAACATGGTCAACATCTTCCAGCCCGACATTCTCTGTGTGGGCGGCGGCATTTCCAACGAGCGAGAGACCCTGATGGCCCCCGTCCGCGCCTTTGTGGAGAAGCAGCAGTACGCCATGAATTCCGATAAGAAGACGGTGATCTGCCGTGCCGAGCTGGGCAACGACGCCGGTATCATCGGCGCTGCCCTGCTGGGTGTTGAGGCATAAGCCATGTACGCGGAAATTTCTGAGTTCGGCAGACTCCCTGACGGCCGGGAGGTAAAGCTCTGTACCCTGGAGAACGCCAGCGGCATGAGGCTGGAGGTCATAAACTACGGCTGCCGCATCGTCCGTCTGCTGACAAAGGACAAGGCCGGAAACCTGGGGGATGTGGTGCTGGGCCACCGCACCCTGGAGGAATATTTCGGCGCCAATTACCAGGGAACCTTTGTGGGCCGGTACGCCAACCGGATCGGCAACGCAGAGTTTACCCTCCATGGAAAGACTTTTCAGCTTTCCAAAAACAACGGCAGGAACACCCTGCACGGCGGCCCGGAGGGCTATCACCAGGTGCTGTGGGGCATTTCCGCCTCTGTGACAGGGGGTGAGCCTGCGGTGATCTTTACCCACACCAGCCCTGACGGGGACGAAGGGTATCCCGGCACGCTGAAAATGACCGTGACCTACACCCTGAAAAACGATGATTCCTTGGAGCTGAGGTACGAAGCCGTGTCTGACGCGGAGACTCCTTTCAACCCCACCAATCATTCCTTCTTCAATCTCAGCGGGGACCCCCAGAAGGAGATCCTGGATACGGAGCTTGCCATTTATGCGAGCCGGGTCACCAATGTCTCTGAGGACCTGATCCCCGACGGCACCTTTGCCCCTGTGACCGGAGGCCCTCTGGACTTTACCGGCGGCAAGAAGCTGGGAAAGGACATGTTTGCCGATGATCCCATGATCCGGCGCTGCGGCGGCTTTGACCACAATTTCTGTGTGGACGGCGAGGGTTTCCGCAAATTTGCCGAGGCCTGGGAGCCGGAGAGCGGCAGGGTGATGGAGGTCTGGTCCGATCTGCCTGGCGTACAGCTGTATACTTTTAATTCGGTCAGCGGCCTGGTGGGAAAGGACGGCCTGCCCATGAAGCCCCACACGGCGTTTTGCCTGGAGACCCAGTTCTATCCGGATTCTGTGAATCACGAGAATTTCCCCTTCCGTTATTTGCAGCCGGGTGAACTCTTCTCCACCACCACCGTGTACCGCTTTTCCGTGAAATGACGTTTTGTGAGAGGGAGCCGTTTGACTCCCTCTTGTTTTTCAGAAGGAGTGATGTTTGCATGAAGCAGGAAAAATCCTGCGGAGCCGTGGTCTTTCGCAGGAAGGACAGCGGAAAGCTCCGGATCCTGCTGATCCGCCATCAAAATGGCGGGCACTGGGCCTTTCCTAAGGGCCATGTGGAGCGGGAGGAAACCGAGGAGGAGACCGCCTGCCGGGAGATTCGGGAGGAAACGGGCCTCAAGGTCAAACTGGACACGGGCTTTCGCTATATGGTGACCTTCTCCCCAAAGCCGGGAGTCATGAAGGATGTGGTCTACTTCGGGGCGGAAACCGACAAAAAGGACGTGAAGCGCCAGGAAGAGGAAATCCGGGACGTGGGCTGGTTCAAGCCGGACGAGGCCTTGGAGACCATCACCTATGAGAACGACAAGGGCGTCCTGCGGGCCTTTTTGGAATACATGGAAGGCCGGACAAACTGAATAGATGAATACAAGAACAGGTTCTTGCAGCCGTCCTTGGCTCCCGCTGACGTGAGGGCTCTCTCCCTCAGTCAGCTGCGCTGACAGCTCCCTCATCAGAGGGAGCCAAGGGCGAGGCACCCACAAAGCCTCCCTCTGACGAGGGAGGTGGCACGGCGTAAGCCGTGACGGAGGGAGAGAAAGCAACGGCCTATGCTTTTGGCGGTGTATGCATCTTTGTTAAGGGCTCTCTCCTTCTGCCCTCACATCAGAGGGAGGCTAAGGTCCAGAGCAGCCTTCCCGAAAGGTTTATCGACAAAATAGAACAAGCCTCCTTTTGGAGGCTTGTTCTATTTTTCTGCATGTCCCCATAGAATAGAGCAGACCGGAAGAAAGGGATGAGGCAATGGAGACAGACCGCTTTGATTTGGTGGCCAGCCAGATCCCCGCCTATCGGGATGTCCTGCTGCAGCTACCGGAAGAGATCAAGGCAAAGGCCTTTGACGTCCGTTTGACCTGCGGACAGCCGGTGTCTGTCTGGGGCAGGGACGGCGTTTATTTTCTGCGGAAAAACGGCGGCGTTACCCGGGCGGTTACCGAGGAGCTGCTTCGTGTCTCCCGGGAGGAGATGCAGGAGATTTTTGTACAGGCCTGCGGACAGTCGGTTTTCAGCCATGAGCATGAGATCCGGAAGGGATATATCCTGGTATCAGGCTTCTGCCGGGTGGGGATCTGCGGCACGGCGGTGCTGGAAAACGGGCAGCTGAAAAGCGTCCGGGATGTGACCGGAATGGTGTTCCGCATTCCCCGGGAGGCCCGGGGCTGCGGGGACAGGCTCTTTCTGGAGGGGGTCGATCTGACCCGCGGACTGCTGGTGGCCGGGGAGCCCTCCAGCGGCAAGACCACGCTGCTGCGGGATGTGATTCAGTCGCTTTCCACGGGAAAGTTCCAGCCCAGCCGCCAGGTGGCGGTGCTGGACGAGCGCGGCGAGCTCAGCGGCGGATTCGACCTTGGCCCCTGCGCCAATGTGCTTTTGGGCTATCCGAAGGCGGCGGCCTTTGATATTGCTATCCGGATGCTGTCGCCCCAGGTGATCGTCTGCGATGAGCTTGCTCCGGAGGATCTGAAAATCGTGGAGCAGTCAATCTTTGCCGGAGTGCCACTGATCGCCACGGTCCACGCCGGCCGGGAGGAGCTGTTCCGCCGTCCCCTGTGCAGGGCTCTGCTGGAAAGCGGCGCCTTTCAGACCGCCGTGTGCATGGCCGGAAGGGAACAGCCCGGGGAGATTGCCGACCTCACGCCGGTGGCGGAAAACCTGTGAAAGCCCTGGGCGGACTATTGGTGATCCTCAGCGGCCTTTTTCTGGGCCTGTGGACCGCTGCCGGCTTGCGCCGACGGGAGGAGGCACTACTGGATCTGAAACGGACCATCCAGGCCTTCCGCACCGGGATCAGCTTTGCGGCAAGGCCCCTCCCGGAGCTGGTGATGGAAACCAAGGACTCTCGGTTCTGCCGGGCGGCGGAAAACCGCCTTTGCCTGCGGGACCCCCGAGGGGCGCTGGAGCAGGCGGGAGAAGGAATCCTCCGGGATTCGGAGGACCTTGCCCTGTACCGGAGGTTTGTCAGGGGGCTGGGAGAGACCGATACCCAGGGCCAGCTGGAGCATTTTCAGCTTTGCGAGGCGCTGCTGGAGGGAAGGCTTGCAGAGGCGGGGAAAGCCAGGGAGCAGAAAACAAGACTGTACGTCTGCCTGGGACTGTTCGGAGGGGTGACCCTTTGTCTGGTGCTTTTGTGACCGGAACAGGAAAGCCGGTCAGCGCCAAATTTGATCCGCAGCTTTGGTGGAGAAAATATGCGCGCAGGCAAGGCCGATAACGCAGCGTGGGCGCAAATTCGCCCGCAAAAACCGGGTTTAATTCGGTGTTGGCTGGCCAAAAAGGAAAGGAAGGACAGAACCTTGGATGTGGATCTGATCTTTAGAATTGCCGCCATCGGCATCATCGTGGCTGTCCTCAACCAGCTTTTGATCCGCTCCGGCAGGGAGGAACAGGCGATGATGACCACGCTGGCGGGGCTGATCGTGGTATTGATGATGATCATTCGGGAGATCGATACCCTGTTTCAGACCATCAAGTCCATTTTTGGGCTGTAGCCATGGACATTTTCGGAGTGGGCGTCTGCGCCGTGTGCGCGGCGATTTTTGCCGCCCTGGTGAAGCGGAGCAACAAAGAGTATGCCCTTTTGCTGGCGGTGAGCGCCGGGGTGCTGATCCTGCTGGCAGTGCTTCGGGAGCTGGGCCCGCTGATCGCACAGCTGCGGGACCTGGCCCAGGGCAGCTCCGGGGGAGAGTATCTGTCCATCCTGCTCCGGGCGGTGGGGATCGCCCTGGCAGGACAGCTTGCGGCCAATGTGTGCAGGGACGCGGGAGAATCCGCCCTGGCCTTTACGGTGGAGCTGGCCGCGAAAACATCCATCTTGGCGGCGGCGCTTCCCCTGCTTTTCCGCATCCTGGACTGCCTGAAGGAAATTCTGAATCTTTGAGAGGAAAAGGACGTAAAATGAGAAAGCAAATGGCCGCGGTCCTTGCCTGTGTATGGTTTTTCCTGCTTGCCCTGCCCGGAGGCAGGGCGCTGGCAGCAGAGGACGAGCTGCTGGAGAAAAGCGGGGCGGAGAAGCTGTATGACGGCCTGGAGGGCGAGACCAGGGAGCTGCTGGAGGAAGCGGGGGTGGATTCCCCTTTGCTGGGAACGGACTTTACGGGCGAAAAGCTCCTGCAGGCCATTTCCCAGCTCTTGCGGGACAGGGTGACCGGCCCTCTGAAAGCCCTGGCGGCTCTGGCGGCGGCAGTCATTCTCTGCCGTCTGGCAGCCTGCATGGAGGGCGGCGGGGTGGATGGCGTGGCGGAGGTGGCAGGCGCGCTGATCTGCGCTGCCGCAGTGGCCGCGCCTCTGCTGGAGCTGATACGCAGGACCCAGCGGGCGGTGGAAAGCGCTTCAGTGTTCCTGCTGTCCGCAGTGCCGGTGTACGGCGGGCTCATGGCCGTCTCCGGCAGTCCGGCGGCGGGAAGCTCTTACAGCTTTCTGACCCTGGCGGCCGGAAACGCCATTCCCGTTCTGGCCTCGGCGGTGGTATTTCCCGCCCTTCATGTCTTTCTGGCGCTGGCGCTGGTGTCAGCCGTCTCCCGGGAAAAGCTGGGAGCGCTGGCCGGGTCCCTCTACGGCTTCGTAAAATGGCTGCTGGTGCTGGCGGTAACGGCCTTTTCCGGCGTCCTTTCGGTGCAGACTGCCTTAAACGCCCATGTGGACGCCGCCACAAGCAAGGCTGCAAAGCTGGTGGCGGCCACGGCAATCCCCCTGGTGGGCGGCGCTTTCGGGGATGGGGTCGCCGCCATTCAGAACAGTGTGGGCATGGTGAAATCCGGCGTGGGGGCCTTCGGCATCCTGGCGGCCCTGTGCATCTTTGCACCGGTGGCAGTGGAAGCCGTCATTTGGTCGGGAGTATGCGTCCTGGGACAGCTGATGGCCGATCTGCTGGAGTCGCCCAAGCTCAGCGGATTTCTCAAGCTCTTATGCTCGGCGGCAAAGATGATCCTGGCGGTGATCGCCGCGGTCTGTGCCGTCTGCGTGGTCTGCGCCGCCATTGTGGTGATAGCAGGAGGCGGCTCATGAGCGAAGCTTGGGAAAACCTGATTTCTGTCTGCGGTGTGCTGCTGGCCGCCGAACTGCTGGCCCGGCTGTGCCCAAAGAATGCCATGGTGGGCTTCGTAAAGGGTCTGGTGATCCTGGCGCTGCTCTGTTCCTCCGTTTCCGCTCTCTTTTCGGCGGATTGGGATTTTTCCCTTCCCCAGAAGCAGGCGGCGGATCACAGCCAGGAGCTTTCCAGCTATGTTTCCGACCAGCTGGAGACCGCTGCCCGGGAGGATCTATCCCGCTATTTTCGGGGACTGCTGGCCTCCGCAGGCTTGGAGGCGGAAAAAATCCTTCTGGAAACAGATATTGCGGAGGACGGCTGCATAGTATTGAAAAAGGCGGGCTTCCTTTTTGCCTATGATTCCGACGCCCGGCGGGCGGCTGCTCTTCTTCGGAATGTACTGGACAGCGGGACCGAACTGGAGGTACAAACAGATGGAACGTGAAAGGTGGAAGGCGGCGCTTCGGGGCCTGCTGGACCGGGACAAGACGGTAAAGCTCATTGTGATTGCCGGGCTTTGCGGCGTCCTGCTGATCTTTCTTTCCCCGCTGTTTGGGGAGGGCCGGGAGAAAGCGGAGCAGACCCAGCCGGAGGCATCGGATTCAGGGGAAACCGCTGAAAAGCGGCTGGAGGGGGAGCTTGTCCGGGTGGTGCGGGCCATCACCGGGGAGGAGGCTCCCACGGTCCTGGTCACCCTGGAAAGCAGCCGGGAGACTGTCTATGCAGAAGACAAAAGCACCGGGTCCCGCCAGTCCGGTGAAGAGCTGGAGGAGGAGCAGGATCGGACCCATGTGATCCTGAAGGATTCTGACGGCGGCCAGCGGGGCCTGGCCGTCACGGAGATAGAACCAAAAATTAAAGGGGTGGTGATCGTAAGCAGAGCAGCCGGGGATCCGGCTATTCGGGAAAGGCTGACAGAGGCAGTTCGTACCGCTCTCGGCGTGTCCTCTGCCCGCGTGTGCGTGACAGAGGCAGGAGGGAGCAAATGGTGAGACAGAAAACAACACTTGGAGGGATCATGATGAAATTCGGAAAAAGGCAACTTGTTTTGGCGTCGCTGGTGCTGGCGCTGGGAGCGGCGGTGTACCTGAACTGGCAGTTTACCGGGACCAATAAGCTGCCGGTAAGCGACAAGCCGGAGACTTCGGACACATCCAGCCAGCTGGGTGCGGCCCAGCTGGTAAACAGCGCCTACATAGAGACCGTTTCCGATGATCTGCGGCAGCGCAGCGGCTCCTCTACAGATGCCTTTGCCGAAGCGAGGATGAACCGGCAGACCTCCCGGGACGAGGCCATCGAGCTGCTGGACAATGTGCTGGAAAGCGCGGAAGCGGACACGGACGCCAAACGGGAAGCAGTGGAGCAGTCTGCGGAGATCGCCCAGAATATCCTGAAGGAGACCAATGTGGAAAACCTGCTGCAGGCCAAGGGCTACAGCAAAAGCGTGGCCTACTTGAGCGAGGGCCAGTGCAGCGTGGTGGTGTCCGGGGAGCTCAATGAAGGCGACATGCTCATTATCCAGGAGATCGTGATGGATCAGACCGGGATCACCGCCGACAAGATCAAGATCGTGGGGACAAATTAAATCAGCACAATTTTTCGGAAAAATATGAAATCTGCATGTTGATAATCTGAAGCTTTGTTGGTATAATGAAGACCAATGATATGGAGCTTGAAAACTGTAGATGGATTTCTGAAAAACAGGCTCACCGTATCCGGGTGGGCCTTTTCGTTTTTGTTAGAAAGGAAGGGTGGAAAATGACAAGAAGAGAAGAACGGGAGCAAGCCTTCTGCATTCTGTTTGAGCAGGCGGTAACAGGGGAGAGCGTGGAAAATATTCTCCACGCCGCCGCCGAGGCCAGGGAGTTCGTCTCCGACCCCTCCGGAGAGGAGGACCGGATCTGGAGCCTGCCGCCCAGCGCCTTTGCCGAGGCGGAGGCCTTCGGCGCTGAGGAGCATCTGGAGGAGCTGGACAGGGTGATCGGCAGCAACATCAAAGGCTGGAATATCCGGCGGCTTTCCAAGGTAACTTTGGCCCTGCTGCGGCTGGCGGCCTATGAAATTCTCTTTGACGCCAGCATTCCGGAAAGTGTAACCATCAACGAAGCGGTGGAGCTGGCCAAGACCTATGGCAGTACGGATGATTCCTCCTATATCAACGGCGTGCTGGCCTCTGTGGTCAAGGGCCGCGCCAAGCCGGAGGGACAGCAGTGAACGGCGCGCCCCTCACCGTATCCCAGGTCAATTTCTTTGTGAAATCCCTGCTGGAGGGAGACAACCGCTTAAACGATATTCTGGTGACAGGAGAAATCTCCAATTTTACGGATCATTATCGATCCGGCCACCTGTACTTCTCTTTGAAGGATTCGAAATCAGCCCTGAAGGCCGTGATGTTTGCAAGTTCCGCCCGGTCGCTGAAATTCCGTCCGGCAGACGGTATGAGGGTCATTGTTCGGGGCAGAGTATCTGTATATGAGGCAGCCGGCCAGTATCAGCTTTACGTACAGGACATGCAGCCCGACGGCCTGGGCGCGTTGAGCCTTGCCTTTGAGCAGCTCAAGGAGCGGCTGGCGGCAGAGGGGCTTTTCGACCAGGAACACAAGCGTCCTCTGCCGACTTATCCCCGGCGGATCGGCGTGATCACCTCGCCCACGGGGGCCGCGGTCCGGGACATTCTGCAAATCACCGCCCGCCGCTGGCCTGTGGCGGAGATCGTTTTCTGCCCGGCTCTGGTCCAGGGGGAGGGCGCGCCCGCCCAGCTGACTGCGGCCATTCGTGAAATGAACCGGAAAAGCGCCTGCGATGTGCTGGTCCTGGGCCGGGGCGGCGGCTCCCTGGAGGACCTGTGGGCCTTTAACGACGAGGGCCTGGCTCGGGCGGTATACCGGTCTGCGATCCCGGTGGTCTCTGCCGTTGGCCATGAGACCGACTTTACCATCTGCGATTTTGCGGCAGACCTTCGCGCCCCTACTCCCAGTGCGGCGGCAGAGCTCTGCACCCCGGACCTGCGGGAGGAGCGGCGGCGCTTGCAAAGCTACAACCGGTATTTTCGGGAAGCCGCCCAAAAGCTGGTGGATTCCCTTCGGCAGCAGGTGGACCTGGCGGTGGAGGATTCCGCACTGGGACAGCCGGAGCGCTTCCTTGCCCCCTGGCAGGAGGAGATTGGGCGGCTTTTCGGCCGGGCGGTGGCCTTCATGGGAGAAAATGTGGAGGACAAAAAGCAGAAGCTTGCACTGGCCTCCGGCAGTCTGGACGCCCTGAGTCCCTTGAAGGTCCTGAGCCGGGGATACGCCGTGGTCACCGACAGAACCGGCGGCGCGGTACGGGAGGCGGACAAGCTGGCAATCGGCGATACCGTGACCCTGCGATTCCATCAGGGCAGGGCAAAGGCGCAGATCGTGGAAAGAGAGGAAAGGAAAAATGAAGGAAAAGGTGAAATTTGAGGAGGCCATGACAAGGCTTCAGGAGATTGTGGAGCAGCTGGAAAGCGGCGAGGCGACCCTGGAGGACTCCATGAAGCTTTTTGAGGAGGGCGCGAAGCTTTCCGCCCAGTGCTACAAGGTGCTGGAAAAGGCGGAGCAGCGGATCACCGAGCTTGCCAACATCGGGGAAGCGGAGGAGGAAGGCCATGACGTGGAATGACCGGGCGGCGGAATATAAGGCGATGATCGAAGCGGGATTAAAGCGGTATCTGCCGGCGCCGGAGCCGGGCGACCCTGCCGCAGTGGTAAAGGAGTCTATGCTTTACAGCCTGATGTGCGGCGGAAAGCGTATCCGGCCCACCCTGACCCTGGCCTTCTGCGAGCTCTGCGGCGGCAGGTCGGAGGACGCTCTGCCCTTTGCCTGTGCCGTGGAAATGGTGCATACCTATTCACTGATCCACGACGACATGCCCTGCATGGACGACGACGATCTGCGCCGGGGCAAGCCCACCAATCACAAGGTATACGGCGAGGGCGTTGCCCTGATAGCGGGAGACGGTTTGCTGACCAAGGCCTTTGAAGCCGCCCTCTCCCATGAAAACGGCCCTATTGCCGCCAAGGCCGCTCTTGTTTTGGCCCAGTGCGCGGGAGATAACGGCATGGTGGGCGGCCAGTGTGTGGATATGCAGTCCGGGCAGAAGGAGATCACCATCGAGACCCTGCAGATTATGGACGAGGGCAAGACCGTAGCCCTTATCGACGCCGCCTGCCGGATGGGCTGTATTGCCGCAGGGGCGGGCGAACAGGAGCTGGAGGCCGCCCATCGGTACGCCTGGGGGCTTGGCATGGCCTTTCAGATTCGGGACGATGTGCTGGACGTGCTGAGCAATGCCGAGGTTCTGGGCAAAAATGTGGGAATGGATAACGCCCGGGATAAGCAGAATTACGTGTCGCTGCTGGGCGTGGACAAGGCCCAGTCCCTGGTGAGGGAATATACCGCCCAGGCTGTTTCCGCGCTGGACAGCTTTCCAGGGAACCCCGTCTTTTTACAGGAGCTGGCGAGGGCCATGGAAGGCCGGGAAGCCTGATGCGGGTGCTGGAATATGTGTTCCCCGACCAGTGGGAGCCGATGACAGTAAAAGACTTTGCCCGGAACCATCTGGGCCTTTCCGCCACGATGCTCCGAAAGCAGAAGCAGACGGAAAATGGGATTTTGAAAAACGGAGAGTTCTGCCGGGTAGTGGATTTCCTGCTGCCCGGAGACACGCTGGCCTTTCGGCTGCCGGAGGAGGCGGGGGAGTATCCCGCAGAGCCTCTGCCCCTGGATATTCTGTGGGAAAGCGAGGATTATATGGCGGTGAACAAGCCTCCCGCTATGCCCATCCATCCTTCGCCGGGGCACGACCGGGACAGCCTTTTGAACGCGGTTGCCTATCACTATTTGCAGACAGGCCAAAGCTGCCTGTTCCGGCCCCTCTATCGGCTAGACAGGGATACCAGCGGCGTGGTGCTCATTGGGAAGCACCGAGCTGCGGTGTCCTCGGCAAAGGTTCGGAAACGCTATCTGGCAGTCTGTGAGGGCCTTTTAAGGGACTCCGGCACGGTGAAGGAGCCGGTGGGCCTGAAGCCCGGCAGCAAAATCCTTCGGGAATGCGGCCATGGCGACCCGGCCGTTACCCACTGGGAAGCCCTGGCAGCAGAGGGAGGACATACGCTGCTGTCCCTGACCCTGGAGACCGGACGCACCCATCAGATCCGCGTGCATATGGCCCATCTGGGTCATCCGCTGGCCGGGGATGACCTTTACGGCGGCAGCCGGGAAATCATCTCCCGGCAGGCCCTGCACTGTGCAGACGCGGAGGTTTTCTGCCCTGCCCTGGCTGTAGAGCGGAAGCTGACGGCAGAGCTTCCCCAGGATATGCTGCTTGCTTTTCCCTGGCTTTCTGCCTTGAAAATCTAAAATACTAAAGTACAAAAGGAGACATTGCTATGCCCGCCTGCCTGACGCACCATCAATTTGCGAAAAAAGTCCTGGAGACCCTGCCGGACCGGGAAAAAATCAATGAAACAGCCTTTTTCTGGGGCGCCCAGGGGCCGGATTTCTTTTTCTGCCACCGGTATCTGCCATGGATGAAGGGAAAAAAGCTCCAGTCCTACGGCCACAGGCTTCACTCCGACATAAAGCCCTCCGAAACCTTCAATGCCATGCGGGACTTTCTGACGGGCCACGGGGAGGAGACTTACCGCTCTTACGTATTCGGCTTTCTCTGCCATTACGCCCTGGATTCCATTGCCCATCCCTATATCAATGCCCTGGCGGACAGGCTGGTGATGCAGCGCCCCTACGAAAACCGCACCACCATGCACGGGGAGGTGGAGGCCTCCCTGGACGCCATCATCCTGAGGAGAGAAACGGGCAAGCTGCCCTCCGAGGTGTCCCTGGGCAGCATGTTCCCGAAAAACGAGGCGGTGCAGCGGCGGATCGCCCGGCTGTTCCGCGAGGTGATCTTCCGGGTCTGCGGCGAGGATGTTTCCGAAGAAAAGCTCTATGAGGCCACGGGGGACGCTCACCTGGTGTTTTCCCTGCTGACGGACCGCACCGGCCTGAAAATGCGGATTTTCCAGGCTCTGGAGAAGGGGAAGCCCTCTTTGATCTCCTCCCATTTGGTGCCCATTACCGAGAATGCCGAGGTGGACTATGCCAATGTTATGCAGGCGGAATGGGCAGAGGGAGACCATCGGGATTTCTTCCAGCTTTTTGAGGACGCTCAGCAGCTGGCCCACAGGCTGATCACCCAGTTTGACGGGGCTGATTTCGCGGAGATCACGGGAGACCGCGTGTTCGGCTGATGCTTTCTCCCGCGTTTCCTGAATATTTGCAAAAAGAAAAGAGCCTTTCAAAGGCTCTTTTTTTATCTTTCTCTTTCAGACCGATCAGACGGCACGGGTCACTTTGCCGGAACGCAGGCAGCGGGTGCAGGCGTAAACGCGCTTGGGAGTGCCGTTGACAACTGCCTTGACCCTTTTGATGTTGGGCTTCCAGGCACGGTTGGAGCGCCGATGAGAGTGAGACACCCGAATGCCGAAAGCCACGTCCTTGCCACAGAATTCACACTTTGCCATATCTATCCTACCTCCTTAAATAGGCTTTTTTCCAGACTACAACATACGGATTATAGCAGACCTGGGGAAAAAATGCAAGCCTTTTTTTCATGGGGACGCCACTTTTTTGTCGAAGGCCGTCTTTGGCCTTATTTCTGTTGGGTTGTCAGAAATACGGCGTCGTATTCGCTCAGGTACTGGATGTCAAAATTCAGTTTTTTGCAGACCTTTCGGAGGGGGACATAATATCCGTCCCGGACGGGAAAGCCGCCCGGAATGTCAGCGGGCGTCAGCTTTCCGGAAGCTCCCAGAACCGTCTGGGCATGGTCCAGTTCCACATAGTTTTTGAAAATGGACTGCCCCCAGTACAGCTTCAGGTCAATGGCCTTGCCGTCCAGAAGTACAGCGGGCTGCCAGTCGATAATGTCCAGCTGGCGGAAATTGTCCGGCAGGGGAGGAGCTTCCTCCCACCGGGCCGAAGATTCTCCCACGTCCTTCCGGGCCGACCAGGCCTCCTCATAGGCCGTCAGCACAGGACTGTGCAAGTCCTTCCAGGCGGAATAGGCGTTCAGGCTGTGAAGCTGGGTCAGGTTGAGGGCCAGAAAGAGAACGCACCCTGCGGCGGCGATCCCACCCAGCGCCGGGCAGGCGTACCGGCGATCCTTCAGGCGGAACCGGGCCACGGCCCATCCGGATAGATAAAAAGCGTTGCCGAACACAAAGAACAGGGTGGCCAGATACATCAGATTTTTGACCCGGCCCGGCAGGGGGAGGTCAGGCTCCCTGATGGCGTAGACATAGGGCGTATGCAAAGCTGCCAGCAAGCAGAAGGTGCCGCAGAGGATCAGCAGGGGAAAACGGAAGGAATAGCCGCTGTCTTTGACACCGTACAGGAAAACCGGGATACAGAGCAGCAGCGCGCCCAGCAGCCTCCAATCCAAAAACTCCACAAGTTCCTCCCAGGTGTGCTGAAAGGAAATTAGAATGGATTCCATGGGAGTGAGGACGTTGGGCCACACGGCCTGCCGGATGGCGTTTCCGGGGGCCAATACGCTGATCAGCAGCCCCGCCGCGGCAAAAAGGGCGGTCAGCAGATTTGCGGCGATCACGGATTTTGGCCGTTTATCGTATATGGCAAGGGCGGTCAGAAAGGCGGACGCAAAGGGAAATACCAGGGCGGAGCAGGGATTCTGTCCACCCACCAGAAAGCCCAGCAGGCAGGTCAAGACAGCCATGAGGATAAAGCGGGTCCCCGTCCCGCTTCCGCGGGTCAGGCGGATCTGCATACAGAAGGTAAGTACGGCCACAAACCAGGAGGCGATGTAGTGGGCGGCTCCGTTCCACCAGTAGAGCCCGTCAGCCAGGGAGGGAAGGGACTGCACGGTAAAGAAGCTGAGGACGATCCCCAGAAAGACGGCGGACCAGCGGTCTATCTTCCGGATCGTGCCGACAGCCAGAAAAACAGAGCCGATGATGGCCGACAGAAAGACCCAGGTGGTGAGAAAATAGAGCTTTGTGGAAACAACGCCGGGCTGGATGCAGAAAAGAAAGATAGAGGTGTAGGTCCCCTGCCAGTCCAGAAAGCAATAGCGGATGCACTCCCAAATGGCGGAGAGGGCGCCGAAAAGGCCCTTTCCCGCTTCCAGAGAATAGTGGACGGGGGCGCCGTAGGAATAGTCGTCCAGGGCGGGCCTTGCGTAAAAGCCCAGGTGCAGCAGAGGAATGAGAGAGAGGATCAGCGCCGCCCCGGCCCCGGCCACGACGATCACGCGTAAAATGCGAAAGCATTTTTTCAGCTTTTCCAAAATGATCAGCTCCTTCAGATATGTTTTCTATTTTAGCATATATTTCCAGGGAAAGCAAGGAGCCGCCCCACAGGGCGGATGTTTGAAAGGGGGGAAAGAAGGATTTTTTCGGCCAAAGAGAGAAAAGAATTGTATTTTTCTTCAAAATAGTTTATAATTCCAGTATCGTACAGGAGGTATGTTATGCTTTTCAGTGTTTTGCGGACCCTCATTTCCGGAGGGCATGTGGACATCTGGCAGGTAGCTGCCCAGGTGCTTTCCATTCTTTTTGTGATTTTCTGCATCCTTCCTCTCCATGAATTTGCCCACGGCTGGACAGCCAACAAGCTGGGAGATTCCACGGCCAAATGGGAGGGACGCCTTACCATGAATCCCCTGGCCAGCGTGGACGTCATGGGCGCCCTGGCCCTGATTTTCTTCGGCTTCGGCTGGGCAAAGCCCGTTCCTGTAGACGCCAGGAATTTCAAAAATCCCAAGCGGGACACGGCCATTACCGCCCTGGCAGGCCCCGTCTCCAATCTGCTGGCGGCCCTGATAGGGGCACTGCTGCTGTCGGCGATCCAGGCCTTTGCGCCCTACGGCAGTGTCACCAATTTTCTGTTTAACATGCTCTATTACTATGTGGTGGTGAACATTTCCCTGGCGGTCTTTAACCTGCTGCCCATCCCGCCCCTGGACGGTTCCCGGATCATCTCCGCGTTTCTCAGCGACAGGGCCATGTACACCTATTACCGTTACCAGCAGATTTTTGTGATGGTGCTGTTTTTCCTGATGATCACCGGGGCCTTTTCGGGCCCGCTGTACGCGCTGCAAAATTTCTTTGCCAGGATCATCTTCACCATTGCGCGGTTCCCCTTCCAGCTGTTTGGAGCGCTATAAGGCCATGGAAAAGCTGCAATACAAGCTGGAGGTGTTTGAGGGGCCCCTGGACATGCTTCTGGCCCTCATCGCCAAGAACAAGCTGAATATTTACGACATTCCCATTGCCGAGCTGCTGGATCAGTACATGGAGCAGATCGACCTGATGCGGGAAGAAAACATGGACGTGGCCAGCGAATTTCTGGAAATGGCGGCCCGTCTGGTACAGATCAAGACCGCTTCCCTTCTGCCCCGGCAGGAGGAAGAGGAGGACCCCCGTCTGGAGCTTACCGGACAGCTGCTGGAATATCAGCAGTGCAAAAAGGCCGCGGCCCTTCTGGCCCAGACGGCCAGCTTTGATACGGTGGTCCGGGAGGCGGAGGCGCTGCCGGTGGATCACACCTACAAGCAGGTCCATGAGCCCCGGGAGATTTTGCAGGCGCTGATCTCTGCCTGGGGAAAAGGGAAAAGCCTGATGCCCCCCAAACCGGAGAGCTTTTCGGCGCTGGTATCCAGAAAGATCGTTTCCGTGGCCTCCCAGGTGGTGTTCGTCCTGCGGAGGCTGTGGAAGAAGAGGAAAATGCCCTACCAGGAGCTTTTCGCCGGGAAGCGCGACCGCTCGGAGCGGGTGGCGGCTTTCCTGGCGGTGCTGGAGCTTGTAAAGAGCCGCCGTATCCGGGTAGAGGGTGACGGCGATAACAGCGAGGTCAGGCTGCTGGACGGCAGAACAGAACATACAGGGAGGTGACCCGATGGAACGGGAAGAAGCTATGGGAAGGGTGGAGGCCATCCTTTTTGCCGCCGGCGAGCCGGTGGCCCTGGACCGCATTGCCCAGGTCGTCGGGATGCGCACCTATGCAATAGAGGAGATCGTGGATGCTCTCCGGGAAAAATACAACACCCCCGTCAGTGGGATTCATCTGCTGCGGCTGGAAAACGCCGCCCAGTTCTGCACCAATCCCGCCTATATCGAGCCTGTGCGGGAGACGCTGGACTTGAAGCGCAATACGCCCCTTTCTCAGGCGGCCATGGAGGTGCTGGCAGTGGTGGCCTATAACCAGCCGGTGACCAAGGCCTTTGTGGAGCAGGTCCGCGGTGTGGATTGCTCTGGCGTCATCGGCAGCCTGATGCAGAAGGGGCTTTTGGAGGAGCGGGGCCGCCTGGAGCTGCCGGGCAGGCCTCTGCTGTACGGCACGACGGAAACCTTTCTGCGGTGCTTTCAGCTGGCCTCCATCAGTGACCTGCCTCCGCCGCCTCAGAAGGAGGACGGGGAGGAGGATCAGGACCCAACGGGACAGATGATCCTTTGAGAAAGGCGGTGTTCCCGTGATCGTATGGTACATTCTGCTGGGCTTTTTTCTTCTGATTTTTTTGCTGCTTTTGTTTCCGGTGGGTGTGGACGTCACCTTTCGGGAGGAGTTCACCCTGACACTCCGCTATCTCTTTTTGCGGTTTCCCCTTTTGCCGGGAAAAGCTTCGGAGGAGGGGGAGGAACCGGAGAAGGACGAGGAAAAGAAAGAGAAAAAAAGCGGGGAGAGTGGGGCGGACAAGCTCAAGGGAATGCTGAGCCGCCACGGCCTGGGAGGCTTTCTGGAGTCTCTTTTTGAGGCGGTGGGGTATCTGACGTCTTCTGCGAAAAAAATTCTCTCCCATCTGAAGCTCAAACGCTTTGACCTCTATCTGTGTCTGGGGGGAGAGCCCGACGCCGCAGAAGGGGCTGTCCGATACGGCCAGGTGTCCGGGGCGGTATATTCCGCCTGCGGCGCCCTGTTTGCCCTGATGCCCTGCCGAAAGAAGGGCGTTACGGTGGACCTCAATTATCAATCCGGGGAGGACCTGGTGGACTTTGCGGCACGGCTTTCCATCCGTCCCATCCATGTGGTAAAGGAAGGGCTTGTTCTTTTGGTCAAGGAGCTGCTGGTCCTCAAGCGGCTGCTGGGGCCGGGAAGGAAGGGTGCCGGCGTCCGGGAAAAACATAAAATTCAGAGATCGGCGGAGAACGCCGGTTCTCAAAAGAAAGGTGAGATACAATGAGCGACAATAAGGTGAATCATCTGTTGGGCGTCAGTATGGACAAGATCAAGGAAATGGTGGACGTGAACACCGTCATCGGCGATCCCGTTACTACGCCGGACGGCACTACCATCATCCCCGTTTCCCGGGTGAGCTACGGCTTTGCCTCCGGCGGCTCCGACCTGCCTTCCAAAGCCCAGCCGTCCTCCGACCTGTTTGCCGGCGGCTCCGGCGCGGGGATCACCATCATCCCCATCGCTTTTCTGGCCATCTCTAACGGAAATGTGCGGATGATCCAGATCGAGCCCTTTGTCAGCCCGGTGGATCGGGCGCTGGAAAAGGGCCCCGAGGTGGTGGACAGGATCAGCGCGCTGATCGGCCAGTTTAAGAAAAAGAAGGAGACTCCGGAAGAGCCTGTCCCCGAAGTACAGGGCGAAGCAGATCCCGAAGGCAAGCCTCAGGCAGAATAAGCGCCAAAGGGCATAGAAAGCCGCCCGTCCGCATATGTTATTGCCGGAAGGCGGGTGGTCCCATTTGAAAAAAAGTTTCATCCGGCGGCGGGGAGCAGCGCTCCTGACAGCCGCCATGTTCCTTTTCTCCTTTTCTCCGGCTGTAGCGGCAGAGGAGCCGTCCCTATCCGCTCAAAGCGCGGTGCTGATCACGGCGGATACCGGGATGGTGGTCTGGGAGCGGGACGCTCACAGGCAGATGTCCATGGCCAGCACCACCAAGATCATGACGGCGCTCCTGGCCCTGGAGGAATCGGCTCGGCAGTCCGATCCGGCGGTGGACGTTACCGAAGCCATGGTGGCTGTGGAGGGTTCCTCCATGGGCTTGCAGGCCGGGGACAGGATCACCCTTCGGAACCTGGCGGCGGGAATGCTGCTGGCCTCCGGCAACGACGCGGCCAATGCGGCGGCGCTGTACCTGGACGGCTCTCAGGAGCAGTTTGCGGTGCGGATGAACGAGCGGGCCGCCCAGCTTAGCATGACGGATACCCACTTTGTCACCCCCTCTGGACTGGATGACGAGCAGCACTATTCCACCGCTTATGATATGGCACTTCTGGCCCGGGAGGCCCTGAAAAACCAGAGCTTTCGGGAGATCTGTTCCCAGGCTTCCATGCAGGTGGAGTTTCTGGAGCCGGAAAAACGGGTGTCCTACCAAAACCACAACAAGCTCCTGCGGATGTATGATGGCTGTATTGGGGTGAAGACCGGGTTTACAAAGAAATCCGGCCGGTGCCTTGTGACCGCTGCGGAACGGGACGGCGTGACCCTCATTGCCGTGACCCTCAATGCGCCGGACGACTGGAACGACCATACGGCCCTGCTGGACTACGGCTTTTCCGCTGTGACCGGCGTGTCCTTTGACGGCAGCGGCTTTTCGGCTGACCTGCCCCTGGTGGGATCGGAGCAGGCTGCCGTTGTGGTAAAGGGCGGCGCGGGGGGAAGCTTGACCCTGCCAAAGGCGGAGGCTGACAGGATCACCTGCCGGGTGCTGATGCCTGCTTTCCTTTATGCGCCGGTACACTCCGGAGAGCAGATTGGCCGCCTTCAGTATCTGTTGGACGGAGCCGAGGTGTACAGCGTTCCCATCACGGCGGCGGAAAGCGCGGCGGCCATGGAGCCAGAGCCCAGCTTCTGGGAAAAATTATTAGGGCATCTCTGAATAGATCAGACAAGTCAGATCGGCGAGAAGATATTTCGGCTGTCAAAGGCTCAAAATTGCAGGAATACTTTGTGTATTTCAAAATTTTGGGGCAAAGGCAGACGGAATATATTCTGCCGAGGTGTGCTTGGATGATTTGTTCAGAGTTGCCTTAGGAAAAAGACGAGGAAAATGAAATGCCGTCAAGGGAAAAGAGCCGACTGCAAAAAATACTGGCCTCCTGGGGCGTGGCCTCCCGGCGAAAGGCGGAGGATCTGATCGCCTCCGGGCGGGTTACGGTGAATGGACGTCCTGCGGGACTGGGAGACAGCGCCGTGCCGGGGAAGGATGTGATCGCCCTGGACGGGGAGGCTCTGTCCTTTTCCGGGAAAGAATATTACCTGGCCCTCCATAAGCCCAGAGGCTTTGTGACTACCATGAGCGATGAGCGGGACCGAAAATGTGTGGCCATGCTGACGGCAGACTTGGGAGAGCGGGTCTATCCGGTGGGACGGCTGGACAAGGACTCCGAGGGCCTGCTGCTGATGACCAATGACGGGGAATTTGCCAATATGGTGGCCCACCCCGGAGGGCATATCGCCAAAACCTACCGGGTGACGGTTCGGCCCTCCGTCAACGAGGAACAGCTGAGCCGTATGTCCGTCGGCATGGAGATCGACGGCAGGATGACGGCTCCTGCCAGGGTCCGGGTGCTGGAGCAGCAGTCCGGCCGTGTCGTGCTGGAGATCGTTCTCACCGAGGGGCGCAACCGGGAGATTCGGAAAATGTGCGAGGCCCTGGGTTTGGAAGTGGCCCGGCTGAAACGGACAGCCATCGGCCCTGTCCGGCTGGGAATGCTGGCCCAGGGAAAATACCGGGAGCTGACCCAGGAAGAGCTTCGGGGCTTGACGGCGGAAGCAAAAAAGAAAGGAAACGTGAGAAAAAATGATCAGGATCCTGCCAATGGAAGACGGGGAACGGGAAAAAGAGCTGCTCCGGGACGTGGCTCACGCCGGGGATAAGGCCAGAGTCCTGCTGATGACGGACCGGGAGGAAGTCATGGGCTATGCCGTCGTGGAGCTGGCGGGAAACGTCCTGCGTATTTTGAAGCTTTACGCGGAGAGGTACGACCCCGCTCAGAAGCCCACAGGAGACGCCGTTTTTGTCCTGGACGCCCTCATGCGGGCCGCAGCCTCCTACGGGGAGACCTTCGGCGCAGACGCCATTGAAACGGCCTTTCCGGATTTCTTCGACTTTTTCCGGCTTCGGGGCTTTCAGACCGATGAGACCCACGCTTATACGCCTATGAGCACGATCGTTCATTACGAGTAGTTTTTTGCGGGCCAACGGCCGCCGCCTTGCCTGAACGCGAATTTGTTCCGCAAAAATCACATGTACAGGAATACTTTATCGATCAGCAAAAAAATCACTGAAGAATTTTTTAAGAATCTCTGAAAATCGGGGAAAATCAGTTGCATTAAGAGCTGAAAAATGGTAAAATCTTTATTCTAGGAAGTCTGTGCCTGGAATGAAGATTTTTTCTTTTCCGGCATTGTAAAATACAGTCCTTTTGAGAAAGGGATGATTGGGGATGCTCAAAAGCATGACCGGCTACGGCCGGGGCGAGGACGTCATCGACGGACGTCATATTGTCTTTGAGATCAAATCCGTAAATCACAAGTTCTTTGAGTTCAGCTCCCGGCTGCCCAGGGGGTATCTTTTCCTGGAGGATAAGCTGAAGGCCTATATCCAGGGCAGAGTGTCCCGGGGCAAGGTGGACGTCTTCCTCCAGGTGGAGACCCTGGAGGAAGCCAATGTGGAGATCCTTGTAAACCATTCCCTGGCTTCCGCCTACGTGAAAGCCCTGCAGGAGCTGAAGGATCAGTATGAGCTGCCGGATCACGTGACCCTGTCGCTGCTGTCCCGGTATCCGGACATCTTCTCCGTGCACAAGGCGCCGGAGGACGAGGACGCCATCTGGGAGGCTGTCCGGCAGGTGGCGGAAACCGCCGTGGATTCCTTTTTGAACATGCGGGAGGCCGAGGGCCTCAGGCTCAAGGAGGACATTCTGGAAAAGGCGGAGCGCATCGGCACCTTGGTAGAACAGGTAGAGCGGCTCACACCGGAGACGGTCCGGGAATATCAGGAGCGCCTTCATGGAAAAATCCAGGAGCTTCTGGGTGACGCCCATCTGGACGAGCAGCGGGTGCTGACCGAGGTGGCCGTCTTTGCGGACAAGGTGGCGGTGGACGAGGAGACGGTCCGGCTGAAAAGCCATATCCGGCAGCTCCACCAGCTGATGGAGTCGGAAGAGCCGGTGGGCAGAAAAATCGACTTCCTCATCCAGGAGATGAACCGGGAGACCAACACCATCGGCTCCAAGTCCGTTAATTCCCACATTGCGTACCTGGTGGTGGATATGAAGGCCGAGATCGAAAAAATGCGGGAGCAGATCCAGAACGTGGAGTGATGTTCTATGAAACTGATCAATATTGGCTTTGGAAGCATGGTTTCCGCCGAAAAGGTGGTGGCCGTGGTCAGCCCGGATTCCGCACCCATCAAGCGGATGGTCCAGGACGCCAAGGAGACCGGCGTGCTCATTGACGCCACCTTTGGCAGAAAGACCAAGGCGGTGCTGGTCATGGACAGCGGCAACGTGGTGCTGTCGGCGATCCTGCCGGAAACCGTTGCGGGCCGCTTTAATGGAAGCCCGGCGGCCGAGGAGGCGGAAAAATGAAAAAAGGACTTTTGGTGGTGATCTCCGCGCCCTCCGGCGGGGGGAAAGGGACCATTCTCAAGGAGCTTTTTGCCACGGATAAAAACCTGCGGCTCTCCGTTTCCGCCACCACCCGGCAGCCAAGGCCCGGCGAGGAGCACGGCAAGCACTACTATTTCATCAGCCGTGAGGAATTTGAGACCATGATCCGGGAGGGAAAAATGCTGGAGCACGCCCGGTATGTGGACAACTATTACGGCACGCCCCGGGGTCCGGTGGAGCAGTGGACGGGCGAAGGCCTGGATGTGGTGCTGGAGATCGAGGTGCAGGGCGGGGCCCAGGTCAAGCGCCTGATGCCGGAATGCGTCTCCATCTTCATCATGCCCCCCTCTCTGGAGGTGCTGGCAGAGCGGCTGCGGGGCCGGGGCACCGAGGACGAGGCCACGGTTTTGAAGCGGCTGGAGACCGCCCGGCAGGAGATCCCTCATGCCGCGGAGTATGATTATATCGTTTACAATGACCGTCTGGAGGATGCCGTGGAGGACATCCGGGCCATCCTGCGGGCGGAAAAGCTCAAATACAGCAGAAACACAGATTGTATAGAAAGGATGCTTGAAAATGCTGAAACCCTCTGAGAACATGATCCGTACCCCTCACCAGAGCGCCTATTCCCTGGTGATCGCCGTGGCCAAGCGCGCCCGGCAGATCGCCGAGGAGGCCGAGGAGGAAGGAGAGGTCCTGGCCGAAAAGCCCGTGGACCTGGCCGTCCGCGACTTTGTCCATGACAAGTTCCGGATCATTGAGCCTGAATTCATCGAGAAGCATGACTGATTCCTCCCTGGTACAGGTGGCGGTGGAAAACACCGTTTACCACTTTGACAGGCCCTTTACCTACCGGGTGCCGGGGCAGCTGCAAGAGCAGGCCCTTCCGGGCGTCCGGGTGGCCGTGCCCTTCGGTGCGGGAAACCGAGAGCGTATCGGCGTGATCCTGTCCCTGGGGGGCGAGGACGATCCCCGGGTCAAGGAGCTTCACGCTGTGCTGGACCGGGAGCCCCTGCTGTCCCAGGAAATGCTGGAGCTTGCTCAGTGGATGCGGGATCGCTGCTTCTGTACCCTGTTTGAGGCGGTCAAGCTCATGATCCCCACGGGTCTCCACTTTCGCCTGAAGGACAGCTACCTGCTCAGCCCAGAGTTTAAGGACTTCGACCGGGAGGCATATCCCGGCGTGCAGTGGCAGATCATCACCCTGCTGCGGAGCGCCGGAAAGTCCGTTCCCATGGAGACGATTTCCCGAAAGCTGGGATTGACGGGGGACTCCCCGGATTTCCGAAGCTTGCTGGAAAAGGGAGTCGTCTGCAAGGTGAGCACCGCTGCCAGCCGGATGGGGGATAACCTTTCCAAAATGGTCCGGCCCATCCCGGATTTTTCCGGCAAGCTCACCCCCCGCCAGCAGGAGGTCTACCGCACGCTGATGGACGCGGGAGAGGTTTCCGAAAAGGAGCTTTGCTACTTTACCGGCGCTTCCTCCTCCGTGGTCAAGGCCCTGGCGGACAAGGGCGCCGCTGAGATTTTCCAATATGAGGTGTATCGCAGGCCGGAGCTTTTCGGCGGCGACGACGGCCCGGAGCCTGAGCTCCTTTTATCCGACTCTCAGCAGAAGGCTTTTGAAAGCCTAAAAGCCGATTATGAGGCCGCAGACGGGAACCGCTGCGGGCTGCTGTACGGCGTTACCGGCAGCGGAAAGACCGCGGTGTTCTTAAAGCTCATCCGCCATGTGTGGGAGTCCGGCAAAAGCGTTATCGTCATGGTGCCGGAAATCTCCCTCACAGCCCAGACCATCCGCCGCTTTCGGCGGGCCTTTGGGGACGCCATTGCGGTGTTCCACAGCGGCCTTTCCCTGGGAGAGCGGATGGACGAGTGGAAGCGCGTGGCCCGGGGCCGGGCACGGATCGTTGTCGGCACCCGCTCTGCCGTGTTCGCGCCGGTTTGTGACCTGGGCCTGATCGTCATCGATGAGGAGCAGGAGCACACTTATAAATCCGAGTCCAGTCCCCGGTACGATGCCAGAGAGGTGGCCCGGTTCCGCTGCTGGAAAAACCATGCCTTTTGCCTTCTTTCCTCCGCCACCCCTTCGGTGGAGTCCTGCCGGATGGCCATGGAGGGAAAGTATGGCTTTTACCGGCTGGAGGATCGCTTTGGCCAAGCCCGGATTCCGGAGGTTCAGCTGGTGGACATGAACCTGGACAGCGTTCCGGGCGAGAGCCACGTGATCGGAAACACCATGGCCCAGGCCCTGCTGGAGAATTTCCGGGCAGGGAGGCAGTCCATTGTTCTCTTAAACCGTCGTGGCTACCACACCTTTGCCACCTGCAATACCTGCCATGAGGTGGTCAGCTGTCCCAACTGCTCTATTTCCCTGACCTATCACAGCGCCAACCATCGGCTGATGTGCCATTACTGCGGCTATTCGATCCCCTATACCACAAAATGCCCTTCCTGTGGGGAGGAGACGATTTCCTTCCGGGGGCTGGGAACCCAAAAAGCTGAGGAACAGCTTCAGGAACTGCTGCCGGAGGCCCGCATTCTGCGGGTGGATACAGATTCGGTGGCTGCCCGGTACTCCCTGGAGGAAAAGCTGGACCGGTTTTCCAAAGGCGAGTACGATGTGATGGTGGGCACCCAGATGGTTGCCAAGGGACTTGATTTTGAAAACGTCACCCTGGTGGGCGTGCTCTCTGCCGACCAGTCGTTATACAGCGATGATTTCCGCAGCAACGAGCGGACCTTTGATCTGCTCACTCAGGTGGTGGGCCGGGCCGGACGTGGCAAGTATCCCGGCAAGGCCATCATTCAGACCTGGTCGCCGGAAAATCCGGTGCTGAGCCTGGCGGCCCGGCAGGATTATTTCGGCTTCTATCAGCAGGAGATCGGCTTTCGGCAGGCCATGCTCTATCCGCCCTATGTAGACCTGCTGGTGATCGGCTTCGTGGGGGCCAGGGAATCCCTGGTGAAGCAGGGGGCAGAGGCCTTTCTGCACATGCTGGGGGAGCTGGCAAAAAGCGAGTATCCCGACCTTCCCCTGCGGGTGCTGCGGCCTTCTCCGGCGGCGGTGGCAAGGGTCAGCGGGAAATACCGCTACAAGCTGATCGTCAAATGCCGTAGCACTTCACGGCTGCGACAGATGGCCGCCCGGCTGCTGATTTCCTTTGCGGGGCTCCGGGAGTTTCAGGAGATCACCGCCTATGCGGACCCCAATCCCTACCGTATTCTGTGAGAAAGGATGAAATACAATGGCAATTCGGAAGATTGTGCAATTCGGAGACGAGGTGCTGAACAAGGAGTGCCGGAAGGTGGAAAGCTTTGACACCCGGCTCCATCAGCTTCTGGATGATATGAAGGAGACCCTTGCTGACGCCAACGGCGCAGGCCTGGCGGCCCCTCAGGTAGGGATTCTTCGTCAGGTCTGCATTGTGGACGTAGGCGAGGGCCCCATCGAGCTGATCAATCCGGAGATCGTCAAGACCGAGGGAGAACAGACGGGCTATGAGGGCTGCCTTTCCTATCCCGACAACTGGGGGGTCGTCACCAGGCCCATGAAGGTGACGGTGAAGGCCCAGGACAGGGACGGCAAATGGTTCAAGGTCACAGGCGAGGCCCTTTGCGCCAGGGCCTTCTGCCATGAGATCGACCACCTCCACGGGACGCTCTTTACCACCCATGCTGCCAGAATGCTGACCAGCGAGGAGCTGGAGGCTGAACAGCAGGCAGCTGCCGAAAAGGAGTAAGGCCCATGCGCGTGATCTTTATGGGGACGCCGGATTTTGCCGTGCCGACCCTCCAGAAGCTCATTGACCGGGGCTGCGAGATCTGCGGGGTGTTCACCCAGCCGGATAAGCCCAAGGGCCGGGGCCACAAGCTCCAGGCCCCTCCGGTGAAGGAGCTGGCCCTGGAGCATGGATTTCCGGTATACCAGCCGCCCACACTGAAAAATGAAGAGGTCCAGCGGCAGATTAGGGGGCTTGCGCCGGATGTGATCGTTGTGGCGGCCTATGGAAAGCTGCTGCCCAAGGCGGTGCTGGATACGCCCCCGCTGGGCTGCATCAACGTCCACGGCTCTCTGCTTCCCAAGTACCGGGGAGCGGCTCCCATCCAGTGGGCCGTGATCAACGGCGACAGGACTGCCGGCGTCACCACCATGTACATGGCGGAGGGCATGGACACCGGCGATATGCTTTTGAAAGCGGAAACGGCTGTGGGCCCTGAGGAAACGGCGGGGGAGCTGTTCTCCCGGCTCTCTTTATTGGGCGCGGAGCTGCTGGACGAAACTTTAGAGCAGCTGGAGCAGGGAACCCTGGAGCGGACGCCCCAAAGGGAGGAAGAAGCCACTCACGCGCCCATGCTGACGAAGGAGCTCTCCCAGATCGATTGGAAACGTCCTGCCCGGGAAATCCACGACCTGATCCGCGGGCTGAATCCCTGGCCCTGCGCCTTTGCGGTGCGGGAGGGGAAGCGCTTAAAGCTCCTTTCTTCCCGGGTCCGGGAGGAAAGCGGTCAGCCGGGAGCGCTGTTTGAAAAGGAAAAAAAACTGTGCGTCTACTGCGGTTCCGGCTCTCTGCTGCTGGCAGAGCTGCAAACGGAAAACGGGAAACGCATGAGCGGAAAAGAGTATCTCATTGGCCATCCCCTGGGCGAAAACGCCCGGTTTGAATAAAGGCAAAGGATAGCATATGAAAGTAACTGCCCGAAGCGTGGCGTTGGAAGCCCTGCTTCAAATGGAACAGAATGAGGGTTACTCCAATCTGGTCATTGACAAGGCCCTGAAAGCCTCCGGGCTGGATGGGCGGGACAGCGCCCTGGCCTCCGCCATTTTCTACGGCGTGCTGGAGCGGCGGCTCACCCTGGACTGGTATCTCCGCCAGTGCCTCCGGGACCCGAAAAAGCGGGTGGAAAGAACCGCCCGGACGGCCCTCCGGCTGGGAGCCTACCAGATTTTTTATCTGGACCGGGTCCCCGACTCCGCCGCCGTCAACGAGACGGTAAACGCCTTAAAGGCCAGGGGAAAGTCGGCCAGCGCCGGTTTTGTCAACGGCGTGCTCCGCAGCCTTGTCCGCCGAAAGGAGGAGCTGGCCCTGCCGGGAGGCGGGGATGTGGAAGCGCTGGGCGTCCGGTATTCCGTGCCTGAGGAGCTGATTTTGCTGTGGCAGAAGGCCTATGGCCGTGAGACCGCGGAAAAGCTGCTGGAGGCCTTTCAGGAAAAGGCCAAAACCTATGTGCGCCTGAACCCCTTTTGTCTGGCCGGCCATGGGCTTTCTGGGACTTTAGAGGGCGGAGCACGACTGGAAAGCTTCATCGCTCCGGAGATGACCGGAATTCTCCGCTACAGCGGCGATCCCACGGAGCTGCCGGAGTTTCAGGCGGGCCTGTTTCACGTGCAGGACCTTTCCGCGCAGCTTGTTTGCGAGATACTGGCCCCGAAGCCGGGGGAGCTTGTCTACGACTGCTGTGCCGCTCCCGGCGGCAAGAGCTTTACCATGGCCCAGATGATGGGCGGGAAGGGCGAGGTTTTCTCCTTCGATCTTCATCCTAGCAGGGTTATGCTCATCGAGGAGGGAGCCAGGCGGTTGAAAATTCCCAATCTTACCGCCAGGGCGGCAGACATGACAAAGCCTTTGGAGAATGCTCCCCAGGGGGACAGGGTGCTCTGCGACGTGCCCTGCTCCGGATTTGGAGTGATCCGGCGAAAGCCGGAGATCCGCTACAAGAGCTTAAAGGAAGTAAAAGCCCTGCCGGAGCTGCAATACGCCATTTTGAAAAACGCCGCCAATTTGGTAAAGCCCGGCGGAGTGCTGGTGTACTCCACCTGCACCCTGAACCCGGCGGAAAACGGGGCGGTGGCAGAACGATTTTTACGGGAAAATCACGGCTTTTCGCCGATGAATATAGAATTGCCCCATGTGGAGGGGCCCGCCTCGGAAGCGGAAGCTGCCGTCGGCCGTCTCCGCCGGGTGGTGGAGGAACCCCCGAACCATTTGACCATGATGCCTTTTGCGGGGGCGTCTGACGGATTTTTTGCCGCCTCGTTCCTCAGAAACAGGTAAGGCCGTTCACAGGAGAACCATATGGAGAAAACAGA
Source organism: uncultured Acutalibacter sp. (assembly GCA_964600905.1). Lineage (GTDB taxonomy): Bacteria > Bacillota > Clostridia > Oscillospirales > Acutalibacteraceae > Acutalibacter. Next base: position 28,152 of record CAZRLJ010000002.1, read on the forward strand.
CGTCAAATCCAGAAATCTGCCGGAGTTGGCGGAAGAATTCCGGGAGCTGGGCCTGCCGAGATTTCGCGCGGGTCAGGTGTTCCGGTGGCTCCATCGCGGCGTTCACAGCTTTTCCGAGATGTCCGATCTCCCCAAAGACCTGCGGGAGCAGCTGGATGCCCGGTACGAGATCGCCTGGGCGGAGCCGGAGCTGAAGCGGGTTTCCAGGGACGGCACGGTGAAGTATCTTTTTCGCTTAAACGATGGCGAATACGTGGAGTCCGTGGTCATGCAATACCATCACGGAACTTCTATTTGCATTTCCACCCAGGTTGGGTGTAAAATGAACTGTAGCTTTTGCGCTACGGGCAAGCAGGGCTTCACCAGGAACCTGACCCCTTCGGAAATTCTGTCCCAGATCCAGTCAGCTTCTCTGGACTCCGGCCAGCACATTTCCAATGTGGTGCTCATGGGTATGGGAGAGCCTTTGGACAATTATGAAAACGTCCTGCGCTTCCTGGAGCTGGTATCCTCGCCGGAGGGCATGAATATCGGGATGCGGCATATTTCCCTATCCACCTGCGGGATCGTGGATAAAATCTACGACCTGGCGGACAGAAAGCTCCAGCTGACCCTTTCCGTATCCCTTCACGCTCCCAATGACGAAATCAGAAGCCGCACTATGCCGGTCAACCGGCGCTGGGGCGTGGAGGAGCTGCTGAAGGCCTGCAAATATTACAGCGACAGGACGGGGCGGCGCATTTCCTTTGAGTATGCAATGATCCGGGACGTCAACGATTCCGACGGCTGCGCTTACGAGCTGGGCTCCCGGCTGCGGGGGATCCTGGCCCACGTCAACCTGATCCCCGTAAACGATGTGACAGGAACAGGGTATCAAAAAAGCAGTTTGGAAAGGCAAAAACAGTTTATTTCCATTTTGGGCTCCCGGGGGATTACCGCCACAGTCCGGCGGACCTTGGGATCCGATATAGAGGCTTCCTGCGGGCAGCTGAAAGGTCAACAAAAGGGAGGGAACAGACATGCGAGTTGATTGCAGTACAGATGTGGGCGCAGTGCGCGCCTCCAACCAGGACGCCTGCGACTGCGGGACGTTTCCCGGCGGCGCGTGGGTTGTGGTCTGCGACGGCATGGGTGGCGCCAATGGCGGCAACGTGGCAAGCAGCGTAGCCGTGAAAACCATTCGGGACATCATTTCCTCGGGCTTCTGCCGGGGGATGGACCCGGAGAGCGTGAAGCAGCTGATGCTGGACGCGGTGGATCTGGGCAATGAGGCCGTGTTTGAAATGGCCCGGGGAAACGAGGCGCTGTGGGGCATGGGCACCACGGTGGCCCTGGTGGTGGTCTATGGAGGACTGCTCCATGTGGTCCATGCCGGAGACAGCCGGGCTTACCTGAAGAAGGACAATACCCTGGAGCAGATCACCATGGACCACTCCTATGTGCAGGATCTGGTCAATCTGGGCCATCTCACACCGGAGCAGGCTAAAGTCCATCCCCAGAGGAATATCATCACCCGCGTGCTGGGGGTCCATCCCGATGTTCTGCCCGATTATTCCCGTTTTGACTTTGCCCCCGGCGATATGGCGCTGGTCTGCACCGACGGACTGACGGGTTACGCGGACGAGCACCTGATCTTGGAATATATGGATCGTTACGAAAATGACGGAGCACGGCTTGTAAAGGAGCTGATCCGCTACGCCGTGGAAAGCGGCGGATCAGATAACGTCACCGCCGCTGTGATCGCCGGATGATCCTGTGAAGTATACGGAAAGGTTTGGTAACTGATATGGAAGATAAATTCGTTGGAAAAAGGCTGGACGGCAGATACGAGATTCACGACCTGATCGGCACAGGCGGCATGGCCTGCGTTTATCGTGCCTACGACCGGATGTCTGACCGCTGGGTGGCCATTAAGATTCTCAAGGAGGAGTTCTCCAACAACAGCGAGTTTCTCCGCCGGTTCCGCAACGAGTCCCGGGCCATCGCAATGCTTTCCCATCCCAATATCGTCAAGGTGTACGACGTCAGCTTCGGCGACCAGATTCAGTATATTGTCATGGAATATATTGACGGCATTACTCTGAAACAGTATATCGAGCAGGAGGGGGTCATCCGCTGGAATGAGGCGGTGCACTTCACCCTCCAGATCCTCATGGCCCTGGAGCACGCCCACGGCAAAGGGATCATCCACCGGGACATCAAGCCCCAGAACATCATGCTTTTGCAGAACGGCACCATCAAGGTGGCTGATTTCGGCATCGCCCGGTTCCTGGAGAGCGAGACCACGACCATGACGGATAAGGCCATCGGCTCCGTCCACTATATTTCTCCCGAACAGGCCAGGGGAGACTATATCACCGACAAGGCGGACATCTATTCCGTGGGCGTGATGATGTATGAAATGCTCACAGGCCGCCTGCCCTTTGTGGCGGACAGCGCCGTTTCCGTGGCCCTGATGCAGCTTCAGGCAAAGCCTGTGATGCCCAGGGAGCTGACGCCCTCCCTGCCTGTGGGGCTGGAGCAGATCACCATGCGGGCCATGGAGAAGAACCCTGTGGACCGCTTCCAGTCCGCCGGGGAGATGCTGGACGACCTGGAGAGATTCCGCCGGAACCCGGAGACCCGGTTCCACTACGATCTTCCCGGCGACTCGGCCTATCATTCCGACCGGAACATGGAAGCCTACAACGGCGGACGGAGCTCCGGACGGGGCTCTGACGGCCGCTATACCCCCGATTACAACGACAGCTACGAATACGAGGAGGAGCTGGTACGCTCCCGCAGAAGCGCCAGGGGCGCCATGGTGGTCAAGGGCATTCTTGCCGCTGTGATCATCGTGGGCATCGCCGTGGGCGCGATGTGGCTGATGAGAAACTGGGACAGCCTGCTGGCCGGCGAGGTGGAGGAACAGATCGAAATGCCTCTGCTGGAGGGCAAGCTCTACCAGGAAGTCATCAGCGATCCCCAGTATACGGACAATTTCACCTTCCGCACCCTGGAGGGCAACGACCCCACCAAGCAGGAGGGGGAGATCCTGAAGCAGACCCCCAATGCCGGTATCATGGTCAAGAAGGGGAGAGAGGTAGAGCTGACGGTGAACGGTCAGATCAAAAAGGTCCCTGTTCCCGAGCTGACAAACCAGCTCCAGGCTGACGCCATTGCCGTGCTGAAGCAGTACAATTTGAGCTATCGTTCTGAAAATGTAGCAGACGATGAGATCGAGGTGGGCCGCGTGGTGACCACCGATCCCAAGCCGGGCGAGGAGGTGCCGGAGGGTACAGTGGTCACGCTGAAAATCAGCAAGGGCCCTGCGAAAAAGAAAGTCACGGTGCCTGATGGGCTGGTGGGCGATCTGGTCTACAATGTCACCGCCAGATTGCAGGACGCCAAGCTGGTGCCAGGCAGCATCACCTATGACGATAACAGCACCCAGCCCAAGGATACGGTGATCAGCACCAATCCCGCTTCGGGCAGCGAGGTCTCCGAGGGTTCTACCGTGGACATTGTGGCCAGCTCCGGCAAAAACGCCACAAAGACCCTGCAATATTCTCTCCCACTGCCCAGCGGCGTGGACCGGGATATTGCCATCCAGGTATACCGCAACGGCGTTCAGGTGGAGAGCAATTCTGTGAATCCGGCCTACAGCAGCGTGTATAACCTCTCCTTCGACGGCACCTCCGGCGTAGAGACGGTGGTGGTGGAGCTGGATGGCCAGAAATATGTGCAGATTGAATTCAATTTCGACAGTCAGCAGGTTTCTGCCGGGGCTATTACACCCTATGTGCCGCCTGCTGAGTCTACGACGGAGCCCTCAACGCCGGAAGACCCCTCCGGCGAGGGCGGGGATACTTCCCCTGAGAATCCGGACAATCCGGAAGGCGGCGTATGACGGGCGAAAACGTCAAAGCGTTGACCGGATTTGTCCGGAAGGGGATCGGCGGCTTTTATTATGTGGAGTCCGGCGGCGTCCTCTACACCTGTACGGCCCGGGGGAAGTTCCGCAAGGAGCGTATTTCGCCCTATGCAGGCGATCATGTCAGGATCACTGTGGAGGAGGACGGAACCGGCTCCCTGGACGAGATTCTGCCCCGGAAAAATTTTCTGGTCCGGCCGCCCCTGGCCAATCTGGATCGGCTGTTCGTGGTTTCCTCTGTGCGGGAGCCCCGCCCCGATACGCTGGTCATCGACAAAACCGTTGCCGCCGCGGAGCTTCACAGTATTGAGCCGGTGGTGGTCCTGACCAAGACCGATCTCCAAAGCTGCGGGGAGCTGAAAGCGGCCTACGACCTGGCCGGTATCCCCTGCTGTGTGGTCTCCTCCGTTACCGGGGAGGGCGTGGAGCAGGTCCGGGAGCTGCTTATGGGCAAGGTGTCCGCCTTTACCGGGAATTCCGGCGTGGGGAAGTCTTCCCTGCTCAATGCGCTTTTTCCGGAGTTTGCCCTGAAAACCGGGGAGATCAGTCAAAAGCTGGGCCGGGGACGCCATACCACCCGGGAAGTGGAGCTTTACTGCATCGGGGAAAACAGCTATGTGGCGGATACCCCCGGCTTTTCCACCTTCGATGTGGAGCGTTATCAGCTGACGGACAAGGAACGCCTGCCGGGATGCTTCCGGGAATTTTCCCCCTACCTGGGAGAGTGCCAGTTTACTTCCTGCTCTCACACCTGTGAGAAGGGCTGCGCCGTTCTGCGGGCGGTGGAGGAAGGAAAGATCGCCCGTTCCCGGCATGAAAGCTATGTGACCATGTATCAAGCGGTAAAGGACTGGAAGGAATGGCAGCAGAAAAACAGGAATGTATGATCATCGGAGCTGCGCCCGTAAAGGGCGGCGCTCTCCTGAAAGAATTTGATCCCAAGAGGTACTATGTGATCTGTGCGGATGCCGGGTACGAGACCGCCCAGAGGCTGGGGATCACTCCGGACCTCATCGTGGGGGATTTCGATTCCGCCAAAAAGCCGCCGGAGAATATAAAAGCGGTGACGCTTCCGGTAGAAAAGGACGTTACCGATACCATGTACGCCGCCATCCGGGGCCTTGCCAAGGGCTTCCGCAGCTTTGTGCTTCTGGGGTGCCTGGGCGGGAAGCGGTTTGACCACAGCCTGGCAAATCTCCAGGTGCTGGAATATTTGCAGGAGCACGGGGCCAGGGGAGTCCTGGCGGACGAGCACACCCGGGTGTTCCTCATCCGGGATGAACGGCTGCGCATGTCCGAAGTCAAGGGGGCCACGGTATCTGTGTTTCCCTATCACGGCGTTTCCTGCAATGTGAGCTATTCCGGGCTGAAATATCCTCTTTCCAGAGCGGAGCTGACTGACGGCGGCCTGCTGATGGGCGTCAGCAACAGCGTAGTGGAGGATGTGGCGGAAATCCGGGTCCACGCAGGTTCCGCCCTTGTGGTGGTCTATCAGCCGTAACACTTTTTCTCCGCCGGTATATACTGGTATCAAACGGGAAACTCCGGCGAAGGGAAAGATCATCATGTTTTCATCTGGAAAGTCCTGCGGCAGGAACTCCTGTCTCAAAGACCGGCAGACCCGGTGCATGTGCGCCATCTGCTTTGGACTGGGCATGTCCCTTTCCTGCTTTTGTCCTTTGGGGTTTACCCTGTTCCTTTGCGCCGTCATTATGGTGGCGCTGGGGATTTCTCTGCTGCGGCATTGAGCGGCGGCAAAACCGAGGGGAGGATTTGCTATGAAGGTTGTTGTGGTGGAAAAGCGCAAGGGATTTTGGGGATTTTTTCTGCGGAAGCTGTATGGCGTAAAGAAAGTGGAAGAATAACGCGGCCTTGATGGGCATATTTGTGCTCATGCCGCGTTAGCAGCCTTACCTGAACACAAATCTGCACCGCAATGCCTTGGATTTCAAGGGATGACATCTTACTTAATCAAGCTTTACGAGGGCTCTGCCGTGTTTTCGGCGGGGCCCTCGTGTTTTTTTGTGTTTGTCCCCACGTAGCATATTTTCAGCATATGCAAAATAGATATGAGATGAGATAGGCCAGATGCGCTGTCTGGTCAAGAACAGGAAAAGGAGAATACAGCTATGCAGGCAAAAATAAAAACGCAGCCCGTGGACTATTTCGATCCCGTGTTTGAAGGGGCCTTTGAAGCGCCCATCGATACCGAATACAATCTGCCCGATTACTGTCCCGACATTCAGAAGCTCCTGAAATGTCAGGCGGTGCCGGAAATCTCCTCCTATGTCATTTCCGAGGATACCCTGACCTGCGACGGCGTCTGCGACATCCGGGTCCTCTACCTGGACGCGAAGGGGGACTGTGTGCGCTGCTGTGATTTTACCAAGGATTTCTCCGCTTCGGTAAAGATCAGGACCACGGAGGAAAAGGCTGTGGCCTGGGTCAGGACCACGGTGGAGCACATGACCTGCAGAGCTGTCAGCGCCCGCCGGATCGATCTGCATATTTCTGTTTCCGTCAGCGCGCTGGCGGTGGCGCAGAAAAGGGAAATGATCACCTGCGGGGTGGAAGACCCCACCATTCAGCGGCTCACCAGCAGCCGCACCGCCTCTCAGGCTGTAAACGCTGTGTGTCATCAATTTACCGCGGAGGACGTATTCCCGCTGAAAAACGGCAAGCCGCCCATTGAAACGATCCTGCGGAAAAGCACCTCCTGCCGGATCAGGGACTGCCGGCTTACAGAAGGCAGAATGACCGTTTCCGGTACGGCAGAGCTGTCTTTCCTTTATCTTTCCTCTGTGGACGGCAGCGCCGTGGAGAAGATGACCGCCGATCTGGACTTCGAGCAGGTCATCGATTGCAGCGGAGCCAGAGAGGGCTGTGTCTGCGATTTGAAGGCCGTCGTAGGGGAGACTGCGATCCAGCCCAAGGAGGATGATGTGGGGGAATACACCTCTGTCAGCGTTCTGATGAAGCTTTTCCTGGTGGCGTTCCTTTACGAGCCCTGTGAGGTGGAGATGGTGGACGACGCTTATTCCGTCAAAGCGCCCCTTTCTCTGAAATACACCAGAAGCTCTCTTATGCAGGTGCAGGGCGTCCGCAGGGAGACGCTGAAAAAGAAATCCACGATCTCCGTGACGGAGGACGAGATCGAAAAGATTCTGGATGTCTGGTGCGAGCAGGACAGCGTTCAGACCACCTGCGACAAGGGAAAGCTGAATTACAGAGTGCGCTGCACGGCCTGTATGCTGTTCCAGGGGAGCCATGGCAGGATCTTGTACGCGGAAAAGGCCCTGGACTACAATTTCACCGCGGAGCTGGGGGACGATGTGCCGAAAAAGACAGGTACCTCCTGGCACACGAATATCTGGGAGTACCGGATCGCCGATAAAAATACGGTAGAGCTTACCGCTGAGACGGAAGTAAGCGTATTCCTGTACAGCCGCAGCGGCATCGAATATCTGGCCTCGGCAGAGGCGGATGAAAACGCGGCCCCGTATGGCAGCAGCTCCCGGCTGCTGGTGTATTATGCCTCCGCAGGGGAACGGCTTTGGGACATTGCCAAGAGCCACCACGCACTATTGGAGGACATCCGGGCCCAGAACGATCTGTACGATGAAAACGTTCCGGAGGACCGTCCCATCATCCTCTGCAACAGATGAACAAACCCAGGGAAGAGAGGTAGCAGCATGGAAGGCTTTAACGTATATAAAGATATTCAGGACCGCACCGGCGGCGAAATTTACATTGGCGTGGTAGGGCCGGTGCGCACGGGCAAA
>CAZRLJ010000002.1:35856-45433 GCA_964600905.1 uncultured Acutalibacter sp.
AAAATCCACCTTTATCAAGAAATTCATGGATACGGTGGTGATCCCAAATATTCCGGACGGCGCCCAGCGGGAGCGGGCGGTGGATGAGCTGCCCCAGTCAGCCGCCGGACGCACCATCATGACCACGGAACCCAAATTCATTCCGGAGCAGGCGGTTTCCGTGGAGATCGACAGCGAAGCGTTTTTCAATGTGCGGATGATCGACTGCGTGGGGTATATTGTCCCCAGCGCCATCGGCTATATCGAGGAGGACCAGCCTCGGATGGTCCGCACGCCCTGGTATGAGGAGCCCATCCCCTTCAATATGGCGGCGGAGATCGGCACAAAGAAGGTGATCACGGAGCATTCCACCATTGGTCTCGTCATCACAACGGACGGCAGCATCAGCGACATTCCCCGGGAGGAATACGAGGAGGCGGAGGAGCGGGTCATCGAGGAGCTCAACCAGACCGGCCGCCCCTATGTGGTCCTCTTAAACTGTGTGGACCCCGGCTCCTCCGACGCCCGGGGGCTGGCGGACCGGCTTTCCGAAAAGTACAGCGTACCGGTCATGCCCGTCAACTGCATTGACATTACGGAACAGGACATCAAGGAGGTCATTTCCAAGCTCCTCTACCAGTTCCCTGTGCGGGAGGTGGAGCTTGCCCTGCCAGGGTGGGTCACGGCCCTGGAAAGCGGGCATTGGCTGCTTTCCTCGGTACTGGATACCCTGCGTGGAGCCTGCGGCATTGAGAAGATGTGCCAGGTCAAGGACATGATGGCGGCAATGCGTTCCTGTGAATACATCAAGGCCATCGACCTCCGGGCCATGGACCTGGGAAGCGGCAGGAGCCGGGCAGAGCTACTGTTTGACCAGTCGCTGTTCTTCCGCATTCTCAGCGAAAGGACAGAGATGGAGATCAAAGATGAGTCGGAGCTGATGGATCAGCTCATTGAGATGAGCGCCATACGGAAGAAGTTTGAAAAGCTCCGGCAGGCCTACGACGATGTGCAGGAAACCGGCTACGGCATTGTGATGCCTGATGTGGAAGAGCTGACCCTGGAGGAGCCGCAGATCCTGAAGCAGAACGGCAAGTACGGCATTCGTCTCAAGGCCACCGCCCCTTCCATCCATATGATGAAGACCCAGATCAACACGGAGATCACCCCCATTGTGGGCTCCGAACAGCAGTCTGAGGAACTGGTCATGTACCTCTTGAAGGAGTTCGAGGAAAATCCGGTGCAGATTTGGGAATCCAACATTTTCGGAAAATCCCTGCACTCCCTTGTCAACGAAGGAATGCACAATAAGCTCTACCGCATGCCCACCGACGCCCGGGAGAAGGTGCGGGAAACCATTGAACGGATCATCAACGACGGCTGCAGCGGCCTGCTGTGTATCATTCTGTGATGCGTGACCCTGCGGAGCTTCAGGAAATTGAGAATCTGGGGACGTTGGAGCCAGAGACCCTGGAGAACGGGGCAGAGCAGGAAAGGGAGGGGGCCGGCGCCGGGCTGCTGTCCCTGATCCAGCTGGCCGTCTGCGCGCTGCTTCTGCTCGCCCTGGTGTTTTTTAAGATGACGGATGTGGAAAGCTATGAAAAGGTGGCGGATTGGTATCACAGCGAGATGACCAAAGAAATTGAGCTTCCCCAGTGGGGCCGCGAACAGGAGACGCAGTCCCATCCGGAGGGGAGCGGCTCTCCCGCTCAGGTCCAGCTGCCGGATGGTTCGCCGCAGATGCTCTGATGATCACATTTCATTGGGGCGGCTGCAGCCTTCAGCTGAAATTCTCCTGTTTTGCGCTGTCTGCGTTCTTCTGCCTGTTTGCGGGAGTTCCGGGCAGCGCAGGTTTTTTGCTGGCTGCCGTCCTCCACGAAATGGGCCATCTGGCGGCGCTTTTCCTGTTTCACGCTCCGCCGAAAGCGGCAGTGTTTTCCGCCCTGGGCTGCCGTGTGATCCTGGATCCGGAGAAGCGGCTGGGCTATGGACAGAACGCGATGGTATCCGCGGCAGGGCCGGCGGTGAACCTCCTGTCCTTCGCTTTGATGAGCGCTGCCGGAGCTGCTCAAAGTCCTTTCGGGCTGGCCAGCCTGGCCCTGGGAGTTTTGCACAGCCTACCCATTGAGCCTCTGGACGGGGGCCTTGCTCTCCGCGCACTGCTGTGCAAAGCGTTTCCGGAACCCACGGCGGGGAGGATCACGCTGATCCTGTCCATCCTGCTGTTGATCCCCCTGGCCGTCCTGGGGTTTCTGATCCTGCTGCGGACCAGGTACAATTTCTCCCTGCTGGCATTGAGCCTGTATCTCATGCTGTATCTGGTGTTAAAACGGGATTATCTGGAGGATTGAAAGGTTGCAAAGCGTGGGGAAAAGGGATATAATAGCGGAAAAGCCAAAAGGAAGGGAACGGTGGCATGTATCCCAAGGAAGTGGAAAAGCTTCTGCTGAAGGTGCAGAAGCCCGGCAGATATGTGGGAGGGGAGCTGAACTCCTGCGTAAAGGACAAAAAGGATGTGGAGGTGCGCTTCGCTTTCTGTTTTCCCGATACCTATGAGATCGGTATGTCTCACCTGGGCATCAAAATTTTGTACGGCGCCATGAACGAGGTGCCATATTTCTGGTGCGAGCGGGTGTTTGCCCCCTGGGTGGACATGGAGCGGGAAATGATCGACAGCGGCATTCCCCTGTATGCGCTGGAAAGCGGAGACCCTGTCAATGAGTTCGACTTTATCGGCTTTACCCTTCAGTACGAGCTGAGCTATACCAATGTCCTCAATATGCTGAAGCTGGCGGGAATTCCCCTGCGCAGCGAGGACCGGCATGATCTGTTCAATCTGGTGGTGGGCGGCGGGCCCTGCGCCTGCAATCCCGAGCCGCTGGCTGACTTCTTTGACCTGTTTTTCCTGGGAGACGGGGAAGAAGTGGATATCGAGGTCATGGAGCTTTACCGCCGCTGCAAGCAGGAGGGAAAAAGCAAGCGGGAATTCCTGGAGATGGCTGCCCGGATCGATGGGGTGTATGTGCCCTCCCTCTATAAGGTGGAATACAATGAGGACGGCACGGTAAAAGCCTATACACCCAGGAACGGGGCGCCCTCAAAGGTTTGTAAGCGCGTGATCAACGATATGGACAGCGCCTATTATCCCGATTCTTTTCCGGTGCCGCTGATCGAGGTGGTGCACGACCGTATTTCCGAGGAGGTGCTCCGGGGCTGCTTCCGGGGCTGCCGGTTCTGCCAGGCCGGGTTTCTCTACCGGCCCTACCGGGAAAAGTCTATTGATACCATCGACGCCCAATGCCGGGCGCTCTGCGCTTCTACCGGCTATGACGAGATTTCCCTTTCCTCACTGAGCACCAGCGACTACAGCCGTCTCATTGAACTGCTGGACCGGCTTCACGAATGGACGGAGGAGAAAAAGGTGAGCCTTTCCCTGCCATCCCTGCGGGTGGACGGCTTTTCGCCAGAGCTGATGGAGCGGATCAATTCCGTCCGGAAAAGCGGCCTGACTTTCGCTCCGGAGGCCGGGTCTCAAAGGATGCGGGACGTCATCAACAAAAACGTGACAGAGGTGGAACTGCTCCACACGGTGAATGTGGCCTTTACGGAGGGCTGGAGCCGCATCAAGCTCTATTTCATGATCGGCCTGCCTACAGAGACCATGGAGGATGTGCTGGACATCCTGCGGCTGGGACAGAAGGTGGTTGACGCCTTTTACGCCAATCCCGACCGTCCCGGCGGCAGAGGGGTGGAGGTCGCCCTCAGCGCCGCCGCCTTTGTGCCGAAGCCCTTTACGCCTTTCCAGTGGTTCGGACAGGATACCATGGAGACTCTCCACGAAAAGCAGAAAGCGCTGAAGGGAAATATCCCTTCCCGTCGGTTGAGCGTCAGCTACCACGGGGCGCAGACAAGCTTTTTGGAGGCCGTATTTGCCAGGGGCGACCGAAAGCTGTGCGCCGTTCTGGAAAAGGCGGCGGAGTGGAATTTCCATTTTGACGGCTGGGACGACTGCTTTGATTTTGACAAGTGGATGGAGGCTTTCCGGGAGTGCGGCATTGATCCCGACTTTTACGCCACCCGCCAGCGCAGCTTTGACGAGGTGTTTCCCTGGGATCATCTGGATTATGGGATCCGCAAGGAATTCCTGATGGAGGAGTGCAGACGCGCTTATCAGGCGGAGGTGACGCCAAACTGCCGGGAGAAGTGCTCAAATTGCGGGGCGGCCTGCTACAAAGGAGGGATCTGCGTTGATAAACGTGCGGATACGCTTTGAAAAGACCGGAACTGCCCAATACATTTCTCACCTGGATCTGACCCGCGCCATGGGCCGCGCCCTGAGGCTGTCCGGCCTTCCGGTATGGTACACGGAGGGCTTTAATCCCCGGGTGTATATGACCTTTTCCATGCCCCTTTCCCTGGGCGTCCGGGGAGAACGGGAGCTGATGGACATCCGGCTTACGGAGGGGGTGGCTTTCCCTGAGATCGTTTCCAGCCTCAACGCCCGTCTGCCTAGGGACATCCGGGCAAAAGAAGCCTGGGAACCGCAGCTGAAATTTGAAGCTATCACCTTTGCGGAATATGAGCTGCTGCTGGAATCTGACAATGCGGACCGGCTGATGGAGAAATTGGACAACCTTTTTTCCCGGGAGACGATTCTTGTGCTCAAGCACAGCAAAAAGGGAGACAGGGAATTCGATATTAAGCCCAGCTTTGGTGCGCCGGAGCCGGAACGGGTGGACGGTGGAACAGTTCGCCTTTCCCTCAGGCTGCCCTGCAGTGTGTCCGGCAGCGTAAATCCGTCCCTGCTGCTGGAGGCGCTGAAACGCTATGAGGGGGAGGAGCCCTGGGCCGTGACCACCAGAAAACGGCTTCTTACAGAAGATTTTTCCGAAATCCGGTAAAAAAACCTTGCATTCCGACAGTGTATGTGATAGAATATACGAGCATTTGAAATCTGCGGGTTTTCCTCAAAGGCTTGCCCGTAGGGGTCGAAGCGCGGGAATACCGCGTGTGGAAGCGGGCAGTCCGCTGCCGGGATTCCGGTATGAATGTCTGAAATCAATTTATTGGAGGAATATCAAATGGACGCAATCAAGGCAATTTCTCAGGATTCCATGAAGACTGAGATCCCCCAGTTCAACGTGGGCGACACCATCCGCATTGATGTGAACATCCGCGAGGGTGAGCGCGAGAGGATCCAGCAGTTTGAAGGCACCGTCATTGCCCGAAAGGGCAGCGGCATCAGCGAGACCTTCACCGTCCGCCGGGTTTCTTACGGCGTAGGCGTGGAAAGAGTCTTCCCCCTGCATTCTCCCAATGTGAAGGCCATTCAGGTGGTTCGCATGGGCCGTGTCCGCAGGGCAAAGCTCTACTATCTGCGTGACCGGGTGGGCAAGTCCGCCAAGGTCAAGGAGCAGATCAGGTAATTCATACAGACGAACCGCAAAAGGGACAGGAGCTGTCCCTTTTTTGCTATCATTTTTCTTTGGGAGTTTTACTATGGATACGCCGGAGAATACCCAGCAGAATACGTCCGGAAAGCTGGTAAAAACTGTCCTCTCCTGGGCGGAGGATCTGGTTCTGGCTATTGTGATCATTGTGGCTGTTTTTTCCTTTCTGCTTCGGGTGATCACGGTGACCGGCTCCTCTATGTCTCCTAACTACGACGACGGAGACCGGGTTCTGATGACCGGCTGTTTGCCCGGCTTTCATCAGGGGGATGTGGTGGTGATCGGCAATGTGCTGGAGGAGCCCATCATCAAGCGGGTGATCGCCACGGAAGGGCAGACCGTAGATTTTGACTACGAGCAGAAGACGGTCCTTGTGGACGGCCAAGTGGTGGATGAGAGCAGCTTCGGCCTCCCCAACGGCATAACGACCATGCCTTACACCTCCTTTGAGCTTCTGGAGTTTCCTCAGAAGGTCCCCGAAAACTGTATTTTTGTGCTGGGCGACAACCGGGACGTTTCCGAGGACAGCCGCTATAAGGCGGTGGGGATGATCGACAAGAGGAATATTCTGGGAAAGGTGATTTTTCACTTATTCCCATTTGAGCGGCTTGGCCCCGCTCAGTAACTGTACGAGGAAAGGGAGCGATCCCCTGTGAACGAGATCGAACAGGAACAGCAGACAAATCAGACTGCCGCCGGGACTCCTGAGGCTGATGCCGGGAAGAAACAGCAGCTGCAGCCGGGAGAACGGTTTTGCCGCAGCCTTTTTGATTGGCTTGAGACCATCGTTACGGCCATTGTGCTGGTGGCGGTGATCTTTACCTTTTGTGTACGCATTATTACGGTGGAGGGCGGCTCCATGAAGCCCACCTATCATCAAGGCGACCGGGTGCTGGTGTCCGACATGGCCGGGGAGATCCAGCGGGGGGACGTGGTGATCATTGTAAACACCCTGGATGAACCCATTATCAAGCGGGTGGTGGCCCTGGAGGGGGAGACTGTGGATTTTGATCCCGTGGCTTCTGAGGTCGTCGTCAACGGCGCGCCGCTGCCCGGGGCGGTTTTCGGCCTGGAAAACGGCATTACCCGCCTGCCGGACGCCCCGGAGCAGATCATGGAATTTCCTCAGGTGGTGCCGGAGGGATGCGTGTTCGTCCTGGGGGATAACCGCGGGAATTCCACGGACAGCCGGTATATCGAGGTGGGCATGGTGGACAAGAGAAATATCCTGGGAAAGGTGATCCTTGACGTATATCCCTTTTCCGGGCTTGGCTTTTTGAAGTGAGGAAAGGGCTATGAGCGAGGTGCAGAGTGTCCAGTGGTTTCCCGGCCATATGGCCAAGACCAGGCGGAGGATCACAGAGGACCTGAAGCTGGTGGACGTGGTGGCGGAAATTCTTGACGCCAGAATTCCCAAAAGCAGCACAAACCCGGTGCTGCGGGACATCATAAAGAACAAGCCCCGGGTGGTGCTTTTTAATAAAAGCGATCTTGCCGATCCGCGGCAGACGTCCCGCTGGATCGAAAAATATGCTGCCGAGGGCGTCCGCGCTATTCCCCTGGACTGCAAAACGGGGAAGGGGACCCAGGCCTTTTTCGGCGCTGTCCGGGAGACGCTGAAGGAGCAGATCGCCGCCTGGGAGCGCAAGGGCATGGTGGGACGTCCTATCCGCATTATGGTGGTGGGAGTGCCCAATGTGGGAAAATCCTCCTTTATCAACCGGCTTGTGAAAACCGGCGGTAAGGCAGAGGTCCGGGATATGCCCGGCGTGACCCGCCAGAACAAATGGTTCACAGTGGCCAAGGGCTTTGAGCTTCTGGATACCCCCGGTGTGCTCTGGCCCAAGTTTGAGGACCCCATCGTTGGCGAGCATCTGGCCTTTACCGGCTCTGTGAAGGACGAAATTCTGGATGTGGAAGGGCTGGCCTGCCGTCTGCTGGAGCTATTGATGGAGCTTTATCCTCAGGCTGTAAACGCCCGTTATAAGACGGAGCTTTCTTCCGGAATGCCCGGCTATGAAATGCTGGAGCAGATCGGCCGGAGGCGCGGAATGCTGATTTCCGGCGGGGAGATCGATACCGAGCGGGCGGCCAATACGGTGCTGGACGAATACCGTGGCGGCGTTCTTGGTCCCATGACGTTGGAACGACTTTCATGAAGGAGAAAACGGATGGACTGGTATGCCTATGAGCGGCGGGCAGTGAAAGCCGGACGCCGGATGGTGTGCGGCATTGACGAGGCTGGGCGGGGCCCTTTGGCTGGCCCGGTGTACGCCGCCGCTGTGATCCTCCCTGTGGACTGCGAGATTGAGGGCCTGAACGATTCCAAAAAGCTCAGCGAGAAAAAGCGCGAGGCGCTTTTTGACCTGATCCGGGAAAGGGCCGTGGCCTACGGCATTGGATTTGCCACGGCTGCGGAGATCGACGAAATCAATATTTTGCAGGCCACCTACCTGGCTATGGGGAGAGCATATGCCGCCATGGGGATCCCTGCGGACTGGGTCCTTGTGGACGGCAACCGTATGCCGCCGCTGCCCGTGCCGGGAGAGACCGTGGTAAAGGGCGACGCCCAGTGCGCCACCATTGCGGCGGCCTCTATTCTGGCAAAGGTCAGCCGGGACCGGGTTCTGCGGAAGCTTGACGCGGCATATCCTCAATACGGCTTTGCAAAGCACAAGGGCTACGGCACCAAGGACCATTATGCGGCGATCAAGGTCTATGGCATTTTGCCGGAGCACCGGAAAACCTTTCTCAAAAATCTGTCGGAAAAGTGAGGGATCGCCATGGATCGCGGCACCGGCCGGGCGGGGGAAAGCTATGCGGCGAGGCTCTTGGAGCGCAAGGGCTATCAGATCGTCAAGCGAAACTACAGCTGCCGTTTCGGAGAGATCGACATCATTGCGAAAAATCGCTTCTGCATCGTCTTTGTAGAGGTGAAGACCAGGGAGGAGGACGGAATGGTGAAGCCTTTTGAGGCCATTACGCCCCAGAAACAGAAGAAAATTCTGCTCACCGCCGGACAATACCTGGTAGAGCACCGGACAGACCTTCAGCCCAGATTTGACGCCATTGCCGTGTATACAAGAAACGGAAAGATCGTGGGCGACGAGCACCTGGAAAACGCCTTTACCCTGTAAATGATCAAAAAATATCAGCAAAAGGAGCGTTCTGTATGAAGTATTTTGACCTGCACTGCGACACCATTTTGGGCTGCCTTTACAAGGACATCCCTCTGGCGGAAAACGAAATGCACATCAATATGAAAAAGGCGGCAGGTATTGATACCTATGTTCAGTGCTATGCCGTGTTCATCCCCGATAAGTTCCGGGGAGAGGAGGCCTTTGAGCTTTTCTGCAAGGCGGCGGATCGGCTGGACGAGGAGATCGAAAAGAACGGGCGGCTTCTTTCCCGCTGCCGCCAGTCCGGCGATCTGGGCCGGGTAGAGGCGGAAGGAAAGCACGGCGCCGTGCTCACCATCGAGAGCGGCGCGGCCCTGGGCGGAAAGCTGGAAAATGTCCAGGAGCTTCGAAGACGGGGCGTGCGGATGTGCACCTTAACCTGGAGTGGGGAAAACGAGCTGGGCCGGGGCGTGCTCTGCGAGGGTACTGCCGGGATTTCCGATTTTGGCCGGGAGGCGGTGAAGGCCTTTGAGGAAAACGGCATTCTGGTGGATATTTCCCACGCCAGCCCGGAGCTCTTCTGGGATGTGGCGGAAATTGCCGCCAAGCCCCTGGTGGCTTCCCATTCCAACTCCAAAAGCCTTTGCAGGCATCCCCGCAACCTGACGGATGAGCAGTTTGCGGCCATCAAGAAGTCCGGCGGCCTGGTGGGGCTGAATTTCTGCCCCGATTTTCTGAACGACGACCCGGAAAAGGCTTCCATGGAAGACGTGCTGCGCCATGCGGAGAAATTCCTGTCCCTGGGCGGCGAGGATGTGATCGCCATGGGCAGTGATTTTGACGGGACGAATCTTCCTTCTGATATGGAGGACGGCCTGGCAGCTATCCCCCGGCTGTATGAGCTGTTTTTGCGCCATTATTCCCAGGAGATGACGGATAAAATCTTCTACGGGAACGCCGCCGCCTTCTTCAAGGGCCAGGGGCTCCTTTGACAGAAGCCGGATATTTGTGTATAATGGCCGCATTGAG
>CAZRLJ010000002.1:45533-80013 GCA_964600905.1 uncultured Acutalibacter sp.
ATTGGAGTAAAAAAGTGTACGATCAGCCCACAAAAAAGCTGAATCTGCGATAGGAGGGATGCTGACATGTCCCTGTTTGTCATTGCGGACCTGCACCTTTCTCTGGGCGCGGATAAGCCCATGGACGTATTCCGCGGTTGGGAGGACTATGTGTCCCGCGTGGAGGAAAACTGGCGGCGGGTGGTAAGGCCGGAGGATACGGTGGTCATTGCCGGGGATATTTCCTGGGCCATGAAGCTGGAGGACACTCTGGCGGACTTTTCCTTTTTGCATTCCCTGCCGGGAGAGAAGATCCTCCTTAAAGGCAACCACGATTATTGGTGGTCCACCCGGAACAAGATGGACTCCTTTTTTGTGAAGAACGGTTTTTCCGACCTGCACATTCTCCACAACGACGCCTACCGGGTGGGAGACTGCGCCATCTGCGGCACCCGGGGATGGCTCTATAATTCCGAAACGGAAGAGGACAAAAAGATCGTCAGCCGGGAGGCAGGACGGCTGATCGCCTCCATCGACGCGGCGAAGAAGCTGGGAGGCAGGCTCGTTGCATTCCTCCACTATCCGCCTGTGTACGACGCCATGGAGTGCCGGGAGCTGCTGGATATTCTGGTGGAAAACGGGATCAGCGACTGCTGGTTCGGCCATATCCACGGCCAATATGCCGCCCGGAAAGCGCCGGTTGGGGAGTACCGCGGCGTTCATATGCACCTGGTCTCCTGCGATTTTGTGAAATTTTGCCCCGTTTTGATCCCATAATGGGGGACATTTCCTGAGTTTCCGGAAATTTTTCACGTTTTTTGCGAATTATTTTACGGAAATAGCTGGATTCTTTGAAATTGCTATGGTATAATCATCAAGTATGGCTATTGTCAATCTGATCTCTTTTGCATAAGGGATCACAAAGGAAGCTCTGGACGCTTGATTCAGAGGTTCCCATAAGTTTATTTTGAGAGGAACAGGAAAAATGGAACTGAAGTCTGCGAAGAACGTGGAAACGAACAAGTCTGAGCTGGAGATTCAGGTAAGCCCTGAGGAGTTTAACACTGCCATCAATGCGGTTTACAAGCGGGAAAGCAAGAAAATGAACATTCCC
Source organism: uncultured Acutalibacter sp. (assembly GCA_964600905.1). Classification (GTDB taxonomy): domain Bacteria; phylum Bacillota; class Clostridia; order Oscillospirales; family Acutalibacteraceae; genus Acutalibacter. Next base: position 46,627 of record CAZRLJ010000002.1, read on the forward strand.
GGCTTCCGCAAGGGTCACGCTCCCAGGGCGTTTATTGAGAAGTATTACGGCGAAGAGATCTTCTTTGAGGCCGCCGTGGACCATCTGTACCGCTCCATGGTGATGGACGCTATCGAAAAGTCCCAGCTTCAGGTCATTGCCGTAGGCGATTTCAAGATCAATGAGATCGGCAAGGATAAGGGCATTGAGGCCACCATTACCGTGGTCACCAAGCCCGAGGCGAAGATCGAGGGCTACAAGGGCATCGAGGTGGCCCGCGAGCCCGTGGTGGTCACTGAGGGCGACATCGACCATGAGATCGAGCATGTGCGGGAGCGCAATTCCCGCATTATCACGGTGGAGGACCGGGCCGCTGAAAACGGCGACATTGCCGTGATCGATTTTGACGGTTATGTGGACGACAAGCAGTTTGACGGCGGCAAGGCCGAAAACTACGAGCTGACTCTGGGCGCCGGGCAATTCATTCCCGGCTTCGAGGAGCAGGTGGTTGGCCACAAGACCGGCGAGGAATTCGATGTGAACGTGACCTTCCCGGAGGATTACCATGCCGAGGAGCTCAAGGGCAAGCCGGCAGTGTTCAAAATCAAGCTCCATGAAATCAAGAAGAAAGAGCTGCCCGAGGTGGACGATGAGTTCGTCAAGGACGTCAGCGAATTCGACACCCTGGAGGAATACCGCAAGGACTTGAAAAAGACTCTGCTGGACCGCCGGGAGAAGGCTGCCGATGCCGAGCTGGAGAACCAGCTGGTGGAGGCTGTGATCGCCAAGACAGAGGCGGAAATTCCCAGCGAGATGGTGGAGAGCGAAGTGGACGAGATGATCAATTCCTTCGCCTACCGCCTGCAGTCTCAGGGCCTGAAGCTGGAGACTTATCTGAAGTATACCGGCATGACCACCGAGAACCTGCGGGAGCAGTATCAGGAGCAGGCGGCAAACCAGGTGAAGCTCCGGCTGGGCCTGGAGACCATCGCCAAGCTGGAGGACATCAAGCCCACCGAGGAGGAGACCGAGGAGGAGTACAAGAAGCTCTCCGAGTCCTACAGCATGTCCCTGGAGGATGTTAAGCGCGTGGTGAGCGTAGAGGGCCTGAACGCGGACATCGCCAACCGTAAGGTGGTGGAGTTCCTGAAGGAAAACGCCAAGATCACCGAGCCTGCGAAGGAAGAAAAGAAGCCCGCCAAGAAGAAGGCTCCCGCCAAGAAGACTGCAAAGAAGACTGACGCTGCCGAGAAGCAGACCAAGGAAAAGGCCGGGAAAAAAGCCGAAGAAAAGGCAGAGGAGAAGACTGAGGCCTAAAAGCAGCGGCTGCGGAATAAATCTTATTGTTTGTTTTCATACTAGAAGAGTTGCAGAAAGGAGTTCACAGTTTATGGCACTTATTCCTTATGTTGTGGAACAGACCAGCCGGGGCGAGCGCTCTTACGATATTTTTTCCCGGCTGCTCAACGACAGGATCATTATTTTGAACGATGAGGTCAACAGCGCCTCCGCAGGCGTTGTGGTGGCCCAGCTGCTGTACCTGGAGGGCCAGGATCCTGAGAAGGACATTTCTCTTTACATCAACAGCCCCGGCGGTGTGATCACTGACGGCATGGCGATCTATGATACCATGCAGTACATCAAATGTGATGTTTCCACCATCTGTATCGGCATGGCGGCCAGCATGGGCTCCTTCCTGCTGGCGGCCGGAACAAAAGGCAAGCGCATGGCGCTGCCCAACAGCGAGATCATGATTCACCAGCCCAGCGGCGGCGCCCAGGGCCAGGCTACGGACATCAACATCCATGCCCAGCACATTCTGCGGGTCAAGGAGCGCTTGAACAATATCCTGGCAGAACGCACCGGGCAGCCTTTGGAGGTCATCCAGCGCGACACTGAGCGGGATAATTTCATGACAGCCCAGCAGGCCCTGGAATACGGCCTGATCGACAAGGTCATTGAGCACAGGTAAGCACCGCACAACGCCATATGAAAGGAAGTGGGCGAATGGCAGGGAATAACGATTCCGAAATCTGCTGTTCCTTCTGCGGAAAACCGCAGTCCCTGGCCGACCGGCTGATTGCCGGTTCCGGCGTGTATATCTGCGACGCCTGCGTACGGCTTTGCATGTCCATCATTCAGGATGAGGATCGCCTGAAGAAGGGGCAGAGCGACGATAAGGAGGCAGGGATCCTGCTTCCCAAGCCGCAGGAGATCAAGAAGAAGCTGGACGAGTACGTTGTGGGCCAGGACAGCGCCAAAATAGCCTTGTCTGTGGCGGTTTACAACCACTATAAGCGCATCTACTTTTCCGGAGACGGGGTGGAGCTTACCAAGAGCAATGTGCTTTTGCTGGGCCCCACCGGCGTGGGCAAGACCTATCTTGCCCAAACCCTTGCAAAGCTCCTGGATGTTCCCTTTGCCATCGCTGACGCCACCACCCTGACCGAGGCCGGATATGTGGGCGAGGACGTGGAAAACATCCTCCTTCGCCTGATCCAGGCAGCGGATTACGACGTTTTCAAGGCGGAGCGCGGCATCATCTATGTGGATGAAATTGATAAGATTTCCCGAAAATCCGAAAACCAGTCCATCACCCGCGACGTCAGCGGTGAAGGCGTACAGCAGGCCCTGCTGAAAATTTTGGAGGGCACGGTGGCAGGTGTTCCGCCCAAGGGGGGCAGAAAGCATCCCCAGCAGGAAACCATCAACATTGACACCTCCAATATTCTCTTTATCTGCGGCGGAGCCTTTGACGGCCTGGAAAAAATCGTCCAGAAGCGCATAGCCTCCAATTCTCTGGGCTTTGGCAGCGAGATACGGGGCAAAACCGAGCTGGATCAGACAGACTGGATGAAGGACGTGACGCCTCACGATCTGGTGAAATACGGGCTGATCCCCGAACTGGTTGGCCGAATCCCGGTGATCACCTCTCTGGAGGCGCTGGACGAGGAAGCGCTGGTCCGCATTTTGCGGGAGCCCCGGAATTCCCTGGTGAGCCAGTATAAAAAGCTCTTTGATCTGGACCGGGTGGATCTGGAATTTACGGAGGACGCCTTGACCGCCATTGCCAAAAAGACGCTGGAGCGCAAGACAGGCGCCCGCGGCCTGCGGTCGGTTATGGAAGGGATCCTGATGTCCCTGATGTATCGGGTGCCCAGCGATTACACCGTGGAAAAGGTGGTTATCACCAAGGAAATGGTGGAGAACGGAGCGGAGCCTGAGGTCGTTTACAACCAGGACCGAAAGCCTGTCAAGATCAAAATCACGAATCCAAAACGGCGGGACCGCCGGGATTCTGTTTCGTAACGCAAGCCGGATGAAAAGACTGTTGCCGTGTTCGGCCGCAGTCTTTCCCTGATTTTAGGAGTACATACATGCAGAATTTTACAGAAGATAACAATAAAATGGAAAACCAGCTTGTTCTGCCGGTTCTGGCCATCCGTGGCCTTGTCTTTTTCCCCGGCATGATGCTGCAATTTGACGTGGCCCGGAAAAAGTCGGTGCTGGCGGTCTCCGAGGCCATGGAAAAGGATCGGCTGATTTTCCTGGTGACTCAGACGGACCTTTCTGACAACGAGCCCACCGGTGAAGACCTGTACAAAATCGGCGTGATCGCCCGTGTAAAGCAGGTGATCCATCGCTCGGAGGAAGGGGTAAAGCTTCATGTTGAGGGGCTTTACCGGGGTGAGATCAATTTTCTCATCAAGGAAAATCCCTATCTGCTGGGCAATGTCAGCAAGTGTCCGGTGCTGACCTATCGGAAGTCCTACCGGTCTGAGGCGCTGGTGCGCATCCTTCATGAAAAGTTTGACGAGTACCTTCAGCTTTTCCGCCACGTTCCTCCGGACGTGCTGCTGGGAGTTTTGCAGGAAAAGGACTGCGGCCGTCTGGCGGATTATCTGGCCTCCAATATCTCTATTGATTTTGAGCGTAAGCAGTACATTCTGGATGAGCTTCGCCCCCTGCGGCGGATGCAAAGGCTCATTGACATTCTCACTGAGGAGATCCAAATTCTCAAGGTGGAAAATGAGATCAACCAGAAGGCCCAGGAACAGATGGATGAAAACCAGCGGGAGTATTTTCTGAAGGAGCAGCTGCGGGCCATTACCAGCGAGCTGGGGGAGGACGACAATCCCCAGCAGGAGGCCGACGAGCTTCGGGAAAAGGTCCTGGCCCTGGGGCTTTCCAAGGTATGTGAAGAAAAGCTGCTGAAGGAATGCGACAAGCTGTTTCACATGCCCTACGGTTCTCATGAGGCTTCGGTGCTGCGGCTGTATCTGGATACCTGCCTGGAGCTTCCCTGGAAGAGATCCTCCAGGGAACGCCTTGATCTGAACCGGGCGCAGCGCATTCTGGACCGGGATCATTACGGCCTTAACAAGGTCAAGGAGCGTTTTCTGGAAATCCTTGCCGTGCGCAGCCTTTCGCCCGGGCAGACCGGACAGATCGTCTGCCTGGTGGGCCCTCCCGGCGTTGGCAAAACTTCCATTGCGCGCTCTATCGCCGAGGCTACCGGAAGAAGGTACGTCAGGGTCTCTCTGGGCGGCGTCAGCGATGAGGCGGAGATCATGGGTCACCGCCGCACCTATGTGGGTTCCATGCCCGGCCGGATCATCAACGCGGTAAAGCAGGCAGGCGTCAACAATCCTCTGATCCTTCTGGATGAGGTTGACAAGCTGGGCCAGAGCTTTAAGGGGGATCCCTCTTCGGCGTTGCTGGAAGTGCTGGATCCGGAGCAGAACACGGAATTTACCGATCACTACATCGACATGCCCTTTGATCTCAGCGGCGTGCTGTTTATCACCACCGCCAACGACGCCTCCCAGATTCCCGGCCCTCTCTACGACAGGATGGACGTTATTGAGCTTGGCAGCTACACGCTGGAGGAAAAGCTCAACATTGCAAGCCGTCACCTGGTGAAGAAGCAGCTGGAAAAGCACGGCTTGAAGGCTTCTCAGCTGAAGTTCACCAAGCCGGCTCTCAAAGAGATGATCGATGGCTACACCAGAGAGGCGGGCGTCCGTACACTGGAGCGCACCATCGCCTCCGTATGTAGGAAGGTGGCAAGGCGTGTGGTAGGGGAGGAGGACTTCAAGTCCTGTACGGTCAAGCCGGAAAACCTGGAGGAGCTGCTGGGCCCCCGGAAATTCACCAAGGACAATGTTTCCCGCGAGGATACGGTGGGCCTTGTCAACGGCCTGGCCTGGACCAGTGTGGGCGGAGAGCTGCTGCCCATTGAGGTGGCCGTGATGGAGGGAACCGGAAAAATCCAACTGACCGGTTCTCTGGGCGACGTGATGAAGGAATCGGCCAATACGGCCATCACCTGTATCCGCACCAGGGCTTCTTCTCTGGGAATTGATGCAAAATTCTACGGCAAAAACGATATTCACCTCCATGCGCCGGAGGGCGCCGTGCCGAAGGACGGTCCTTCTGCGGGCATTGCCATGGCTACGGCCATCACCTCCGCACTGACGGGAATCTCCATTCGCCACGACGTGGCGATGACAGGCGAGATCACCCTGCAGGGGCGTGTGCTTCCCATCGGTGGCCTGAAGGAAAAGGCCATGGCGGCCTATAAGAACGGTATGCGCACCGTCATTATCCCTGTGGACAACGTGCCCGATCTGGCCGAGGTGGACCAGGTGGTGAAGGACAACGTGCGGTTTATTCCGGTAAAGTGGGTGGACACCGTGCTGGAAGTGGCCCTGACCCGGCTTCCGGAGCCTCTGCCCCAGGACAGCGGCAGGCTTATGCCCGCGGAGCCGTCCAAGACCCACTCCAAGACGGCAGAATTCTATCAGTGAGACGGAGAATGCACCGTGAATTTTCAAAAGGCCGAATTTGAATATGCGGCGGGAAGAAAGGATCAGCTTCCGCGCTCTGATCTGCCGGAGATCGTTTTTTCCGGCCGCTCCAACGTGGGGAAGTCCTCCTTGATCAATAGGCTGGTAAACCGAAAGGCGCTGGCACGGGTCAGCGCCACACCCGGCAAGACCGCCACCATCAATTTTTATCAGGTGGACGGCTGCCGTTTTGTGGACCTTCCCGGCTACGGCTACGCCAAGGTGTCCCGGCAGGAAAAGCAGCGCTGGGCCGACCTGGTAGAGGGGTATTTCGGGCAAACGCGGAATATTGCCCTGGTGGTGCAGCTGGTGGACATGCGGCACGATCCATCAGCCGAGGATGTGGATATGATCAATTTTCTCCTGGACCGAAACGTGCCCTTTCTGGTGGTGTGCACCAAAAGCGATAAACTGAACAAGACGGAAACTGCTGCCAGAATGGCGCGGTTTACGGAGCTTTTTTCCGAGGCGGAGGTGAATTTCCTCCCGTTTTCCGCGGTGAAGGGAACGGGCGCCGAGGAATTGAAGCTGTGGATTGAAAAAGCGATCAGGGAAAAGGAGCATGAAAAGCTATGATTTCACCGTGCCTTTCCGTCAATGAGAAGGGCCATTTGGCCATAAGCGGCTGCGATACGATAGAGCTGGCCGGACAGTACGGCACGCCGCTGTACGTGATGAGTGAGGACGAGGTTCGCCGGGTGTGCCGCAGCTATGTGCGGTCTTTTGCGGAGTATTACGGCGGCCGGGGCAGGCCTATCTACGCCAGCAAGGCATTTAGCTGTAAGGAAATCTGCCGCATTGTGTTGAGTGAGGGGCTGGACCTGGAGGTCGTTTCCGGCGGCGAGCTTTATACGGCCCTGCAAGCCGGCGTTCCTGCCGAAAAAATCCACTTTCAGGGGAATAATAAAACGGGGAGCGAGATCGACTATGCCGTCCGCAGCGGTGTGGGGGATATTGTTGTGGACAATCCCCAGGAGTTGGAAAAGGTGTGGAAGGCGGCCGAAAAGCATGGCGTGACCGTAAATATTTCCCTGCGGATCACGCCTGGGATCGACGCCCACACCCACAGCTTTATCCGGACCGGGCAGATCGATTCCAAATTCGGCATCGATTTGGAGAGCGGAGAAGCTATGAAGGCCGTGAAGCGCGCTCTGGAGCTGGAGCATGTAAGGCTTTGCGGCCTGCACTGCCACATTGGCTCCCAGGTGATGGAAACAGAGCCCTTTGTCCACGCGGCGGAGGTCATGCTGGACTTTATGGGGGAGATCAAGGCTCAGTGCGGCGTGGAGCTTGCCCATCTCAATCTGGGCGGCGGCTTTGGGATCCATTATGTGGAGCAGGACGACGCCATCCCCTACGAAAGATATATGGAAGCCGTTTCCACTGCCGTTCATGCAAAGTGCCGCGCCCTGGGGCTTGCCACTCCCGAAATCTTCCTGGAGCCGGGCCGGTCTATTGTGGGCGAAGCCGGGATCACTCTGTATACGGTGGGCACCATCAAGGAGATCCCCCATGTGCGCAATTATGTGTCCATCGACGGCGGCATGTATGAGAATCCCCGGTACGCTCTGTACCAGTCGGACTATACCTGCATGGTGGCCAACAAGGCGGACCAGCCCGCCGATTATGTGGCCACAGTTGCGGGCAAATGCTGTGAGAGCGGCGATCTGATCCAGGAGCACACCCAGATTCAGACCCCGGAAGAAGGGGATATTCTGGCAGTTTTGTCCACCGGCGCCTACAATTACTCCATGGCGTCCAATTATAACCGGAATCCCAGACCGGCCTGCGTTATGGTTTCTCAGGGAAAATCCCGCATTGTCATCAAAGGCGAGACCTACGAGGATTTGATTTCCAAGGACATATAAGAGAAAGATGGGGTGAACGGCTTGGCAGGATATTCGGTTTTTGCGCAATATTACGACGCCCTCACCGGCAATGTGGAATACGCCAGGCGGGCGGACTATCTGCTGGAGCTGATGAAGCGGCTGGGCCATACGCCGGGGCTGACGCTGGACCTGGCCTGCGGCACCGGTTCCCTGACGCTGGAGCTCTTTCGTCGGGGCGTGGACGTCTATGGCATAGACGCCTCTGTGGAAATGCTGTCCGAGGCCAGGGCCAAGTGCGCGGACGCCGGGGCGGATATTTTGTTTCTCTGCCAAAAAATGCAGTCCCTTGATCTGTACGGCACGGTAAACACCGTTGTCTGTACCCTGGACAGCCTGAATCATCTCTCCGGAAAGGACGAGCTCCAGGCGGCGTTTTCCAAAGTCTCCTTCTTCATGGACCCCGGCGGGTATTTCATTTTTGATATGAATACGCCCTATAAGCATGAGCATGTTTTGGGAAATCACACCTTCGTTTACGATATGGAGAACGTCTATTGTGTTTGGCAGAACCACTGCGCCCCCGGCTCGCGCAGGGTGGACGTCCGGCTGGATTTTTTTGAACGGGATGGAAAGGCCTACCACAGGAGTTCGGAGCATTTTTCCGAAATCGCCTACTCCACGGAGGAGATTTGCTCCATGCTGACCGCCGCGGGCTTCGGAGAAATTCAGATTTTTCACGAGCTGACCTTTGACCCTCCCCGGCCGGACAGCCAGCGTTTGGTCTATGCCGCCAAAAAGGTGGGCTGAATCAGAAAACAGAAAGGGTTTTGAAGATATGGACCGTATTATCCGCACCATTACATCTGACGGCAGCCTGATGGCCTCCGCCATTGATTCCACCGGGATCGTCACTACAGCCCAGGAGCTTCACGGCCTGTCCAAGACCGCCTCCGCCGCCTTGGGCCGGCTTCTCACCGGCGCTTCTGTGATGGGAGCCATGCTGAAAATCGACGGGGCCTCCCTGACGCTGAAGGTCAACGGCGGCGGTCCTCTGGGCAACCTTGTGGCCATTGCGGACAGCCGGGGAAATGTGCGGGGCTATGTGGATCATCCTGAGGTGGAGCTGCCCCGTAAGCCCAGCGGAAAGCTGGATGTGGGCGGCGGGGTAGGCGCTGAAGGCCGTTTGGCGGTGATGCGCGACACAGGCTCCGGCGATCCCTACATCGGCCAGGTGGAGCTGGTCAGCGGCGAAATCGCCGAGGACATTACCCAGTATTACGCCCAGAGCGAACAGACTCCCACGGTGTGCGCCCTCGGCGTGCTGGTCAACAAAGACGACGGCGCGGTCATGCTGTCCGGCGGACTGCTGATCCAGGTGCTGCCCGGCGCGGATGACGCGGCTGTGAGCAGGCTTGAGGAGAATGTGAGCAGGCTGGAGTCCGTGACCACCATGCTGGCAAAGGGGATTTCCCTGGAGGATATGTGCAGGAAAGCCCTGGACGGCTTTGAAATGGAAATTCTGGACGAATTTCAGATCCATTATGTGTGCAACTGCTCCAAGGAGCGCTTTGGCAAGGCGCTGTTGACCCTGGGAGCCGATGAGATTCGCTCTTTCCCGCTGAATGCGGAGGGAAAGGCGGAAGCCGTCTGCCACTATTGCGGCAGAAAATATTACTTTTCCGGGAACGAGCTGGAAGCTCTGGCCCTTCAGGCGGAGCAGACGGGCAAAAACTCAGAGAAAGATTTGTGAAAACCATTGACATTTCTGAAATCTCTATGGTATTATTATAGGCACGTGAGATATGGAGAGGTGTCCGAGTGGTTTAAGGAGCTAGTCTTGAAAACTAGTGATCCCGCAAGGGACCAAGAGTTCGAATCTCTTCCTCTCCGCCACCTGCCTATCAAACGCAATATGGAAAATAGATTTCACCTTGGAGAAGTACCCAAGTGGTGAAGGGGCTCCCCTGCTAAGGGAGTAGGTCGGGAAACTGGCGCGAGGGTTCAAATCCCTCCTTCTCCGCCAAGAAAACAGGAATTCCTTTTGGGATTCCTGTTTTCTTTACAGAACGAGGTTTGAACCCGAGCGCCATGGCGCGGGCAACGCTTTCGAGCGCCGCCGGCGGCGGAAGAAGCGAGAAAGGGTTGGCGCAGCGGTCGAAAAAATCGAGGAACAGCGCAAGCCCGAAGATTTTTTCGGGCACCGCAAGAGGGGCTGCAAAGCAGCTTCAAATCCCTCCTTCTCCGCCAAAACGAAAATCCGTTCTCGTAAGAGGGCGGATTTTCGTTTTGTATTATTCACTTTTCATTATTCAATATTCATCATTCATTATATCGGATTTCCGTAATGAATAATGAATAATTGATTTGCTATTCGGTTTCTGCTGCAATTTTTCATATCTCATTTCTAATTCCAAATTTCTTCCGTCCCTCGGCAAATCTCACACAGAGCCATGGCGGGGATCGACAGGCCGAACCACAGAATAGAATAGGGCAGGCAGACCTGTCCCAGCACGTTCAGGGGCATATCGGAATAATCCCACACGTGCAGATGAAAAATATTGTTTACCACCACTCCGGCGGCAAATTCCACCCCCGTGATGATGGCCGATCCCGCCAGGCAGCGGGCGGAGAGAGATTTTTTTCGCATTTTGCCGCAGCAGATACGGCTGATGAGCACCATGCAGACGCCCCCCGCCAGCGCCATGGAATAATGGGTCCTTCCCCGCCAGAGCATTTCCAGGGTGGGGTAGGCGCAGCTTCCGGTGAGAAAAAGCAGTCCATCTTTATTCATAAACCTTACCTCCAGGTAATAAGCTGCCAATAGTATCACCCAGAGGGAGCGAATTTAGTCGACGATATTTCCTTATTATTTCAGGAAGCGCTTGTATTTTGGGCAAAGTTTCCTTATAATAAGCCTATAGTCCATGTGGAGTTTTTCACGGTACATCCTGTAAGGAGAAAGGAAGATTTTTGTGAAGATTCTTGTGACCGGAGGCGCCGGATATATCGGCAGCCATACGTCTATTGTCCTGCTGGAGCAGGGCCATGAAGTGGTCATTGCAGATAACCTCTGCAACAGCAAAAAAGTGGCTGTTGACCGAATTGAGGAGCTCAGCGGCAGAAAGGTCGCCTTCTATGAAAAGGATGTCTGCGATGTAGAAGCCATGCGGGAAATCTTCCGTAAGGAGGAGCCCGACGCGGTGATCCACTTTGCGGGGCTGAAAGCAGTGGGCGAGTCCGTAACCATTCCTCTGCGGTATTACGAAAATAACGTGGGCTCTACCATCACTCTGCTGAAGGTGATGGAGGAGTTCGGTGTACACAACATTGTGTTCAGTTCCTCCGCCACGGTGTACGGTGACCTGACTCAGCCGCCCCTGCGGGAGGATGCGCCTCTGCCGAACCACGCCAACTGCCCCTATGGTACCACCAAGCTGATGATCGAGCAGATTCTCAAGGACTACGCCCAGGCTAATCCGGATTTCAACGCCGTGCTGCTGCGGTATTTCAACCCCGTAGGGGCCCACGAGAGCGGGCGCATCGGCGAAGACCCCAGCGGCATTCCCAACAACCTGTCGCCTTATATCGTGCAGACGGTAGTGGGCAAGCGGGATAAGCTCCATGTGTTCGGCAACGACTATCCCACCCCGGATGGCACCTGTATCCGGGACTATATCCATGTGGTGGATCTTGCCGAGGGCCACGCTGCGGCGCTGAAATTATTTGAAAAGGAAGGCTGTGGCCTGCGGGTATACAACCTGGGCACCGGACGGGGCTATTCGGTGCTGGAGGTGCTGCACGCTTTCTGCGAGGCCGCCGGGCAGGAAATCCCCTATGTGATCGACGGCCGTCGGGCGGGTGATCTGCCGGAAAGCTATGCGGACGTTTCTAAGGCCAAGCGGGAGCTGGGCTGGGAAGCCAAAAAGACCCTCCATGACATGTGTGCCGATTCCCTGCGCTGGCAGCGGCAGAACCCGGACGGCTATGGAGAATAAGCAAATGAACGGGATAACGGTAGTGCTGGCGTCCCAGTCCCCCAGCAGGAAAATGCTGCTGGAAAACGCCGGACTGCGTTTTGAGGTCCTGGTTTCCGGCGTGGATGAAACGGTCCCGGAGACCTACACGCCGGCCCAGACGGTGGAGTGTTTGGCGGAGCGCAAGGGCGAGGCTGTGCGCGCCCTGCGGCCCGGCAGCCCCATCATTTCCGCGGATTCCGTAGTCTGCATCGATGGGGAGATCATCGGCAAGCCCAGAGACGACGACCACGCCAGGGCCACCCTCCATCGGCTTTCTGGGCGCACCCACGAAATCTACACAGGCGTCTGCCTGCTGGCCGGAGAGAAAAAAGAGGTCTTTCATCATCGTACGCAGGTGACCTTTTATCCCCTGACCGATGAGGAGATCGACGAATATGTGCGCATGGGGGAATCCCGCGGCCGTGCGGGCTCCTACGGCATTGAGGGCCGGGGCGTGCTGCTGGTGCAGTCCATTACCGGCGATTACGCCAATGTGGTGGGCCTGCCCGTTGCGGAGACGCTCCGCAGGCTGCGGGCCATGATCGGCGAGCTTCCCTGGAACCAATGATTTCACAAAATGTACCGCGCCTCCGTACTATGAGCGTAGAGGTGATGTTATGCGGTACATACCAAAGCGCCGTTTTATGACACGGTACCGGCAGTCTTCCGGAGAGGGCGGCAGGCTCCGAAAGGTGATCCTGTTTGTGGCTGCGCTGTTTGCGGCCTGGACTGGTCTATCGGAGGCGGGACTTTCCTCCGTTTCACAGGAGCTGACATTGGAGGCGGCCCGGGGCTATGTGCTTGCCAGCGTGAACCGGGCCATCGAGGAGGAGCTGGCGGAACAGGAGGCCGACCTGGTTACGGTAGAGCGGACCGGCGATGGGCAGGTCAGCTCAGTTTCCGCCAACGCCGAGTCCCTGAACGCGCTGCGCTCCGGCATTTTGACAAGGCTGGAAAAGCTGCTCAACGGAAAGGCCACCGCCTATGTGCCCATTGGGAGCTTGACAGGGGTGGGCGTTCTCAATGGCAGAGGCCCACAGGTGCCCATCACGCTCAAGCTGGAGGGGGCGGCGGACATCTCCTTTCAGACGGAGTTTGACTCTGCTGGGATCAATCAAAGCTGCCATCGGATCACTATGATCGTGAAAACGAGAGCGTATTCCCAATCCCAGCGCTTTTCCGCCCAGGTGGAGGAGGAGTCCGCCACCGTGCTGGCAGAGACGGTGGTGGTGGGAAAAACCCCGGAAATGCTTGTAGGGGCAAAGTAATCAGAACATCGGAAAGCGAAGGAAAACCATGGAAAAAAGTCAGGCGGAAATTGAAATAAAGAAGCTGCGGGAGCAGATTCGCTACCACAGCCAGAAATACTATACCCAGGATGACCCGGAGATCAGCGATTACGAGTATGACATGCTCTACCGCCGTCTGGAAAATCTGGAGGCGGAATTTCCAGAGCTGGTTACGGAGGATTCACCCACCCGGAAGGTGGGTGGAGCGGTGTATAACACCTTTGTGCCGGTGGTTCATGAAGTGCCGCTGGAAAGCCTTCATGATTCCTTTTCGGAAGAGGAGCTCCGGGATTTTGACCGCCGGGTCCGGGATGTGGTTGTTTCCCCGGAATATGTGGCAGAACCGAAATTTGACGGGCTGTCCGTGGCCCTGGAATACCGGGACGGCGTGTTTGTCCGGGGCTCCACCCGTGGCGATGGCGTGACGGGCGAGGACGTGACGGAAAACATTCGGACCATCCGAACCGTTCCAAAACGGCTCACCGAGCCTGTGCCCTTTGTGGAGGTACGGGGCGAGGTGTATATGTCGGACGCCAGCTTTGAACGGCTCTGCGAGCGCCAGGAGCTTTTGGAGGAGAAGCCCTTCAAAAATCCCAGAAACGCGGCGGCCGGTTCCCTCCGGCAGAAGGATCCCCGGATCACGGCGGGACGGGAGCTGGACATCTTTGTCTTTAACGTCCAGCAGATCGTGGGAGAGGAGCTTTCCCGGCACGATCAATCCCTGGAGCGTATGAAGGAGCTGGGCTTTACGGTGCCGCCCACTTATTTTAAGTCGAAGGACATAGAGGAGATCATCGGCTTTATCCGCAGGATCGGGGAAGAACGGGGAAAGCTGGATTACCCCATTGACGGCGCGGTGGTGAAGGTGAACGACCTGGCCCAGCGGGAGGAGCTGGGCAGTACCGCCAAGTTCCCCAGATGGGCGGAGGCATTCAAATATCCCCCCGAGGAAAAGGAAACCACCCTTCTGGACATTGAGGTCAATGTGGGCCGCACCGGGGTTTTGACCCCCACAGGGGTCTTTGAGCCCGTCACCCTGGCGGGAACCACGGTAAGCCGGGCAACCCTGCACAATCAGGATTTTATTTTCGAAAAGGATGTCCGCATCGGTTCCCGGGTGATCCTGCGCAAGGCGGGAGAGATCATTCCAGAGGTGGTGTCTGTCCTATCGAATCCGGAGGATTCCGTACCATTTACCCTGCCGGAGCGCTGTCCTTCCTGCGGCGAGCCTGTTTCCCGGATGGAAGGAGAGGCAGCTGTGCGGTGTACCAATCCCCAGTGTCCGGCGCAGCTTCTGCGCAATCTCATTCATTTTGCTTCCAGAGACGCCATGGACATTGACGGCCTGGGGCCCGCCAATCTGGAGCAGCTTTTGCAGGCGGGGTTGATCGCCTCTCCTGCCGATCTCTATACGCTGACAGTGGAGCAGCTGGTAACACTGGAGCGCTTTGGCCAAAAGAGCGCCGAAAATCTTGTCGCCGCAGTGGCGAGATCAAAGGACAACGACCTGTACCGGCTGGTATATGCCCTGGGGATTCCCCATATTGGGGCCAAGGCAGCCCAGCTGCTTTGCAGCCGTTTCCCAAGCATGGCGGATATTCGGAATGCCACGGTAGAGGACATCTCACAGATCGACGGGTTCGGCGGCATTATGGCGGAGGAGGTGGCAGCCTTCTTTTCCGGGGAAGCCGCGGGAGCATTGGTGGATCGGCTGGCGGAGCTGGGGCTGAACATGCTGGCGCGGGTGGAGACCCGGGGCACGGCCTTGGCGGGCAGCACTTTTGTCCTTACCGGCACCCTGCCGACCATGAGCCGGAAAGAGGCAGACGATCTCATCGAGAAAAGCGGGGGAAAGGTGACCTCCTCCGTTTCCAAAAAAACCAGCTATGTTGTGGCCGGAGACGAGGCCGGAAGCAAGCTGGAGAAAGCCCTGGCGCTGGGGATCCCGGTGCTGACGGAAGAAGATCTGCTGAATATGCTGGAAAAATAAGAAAGGGGAAGGCGGAGTATCATGGAAACAAAATTTGAGGTGTTGTACGGCAGCGAGGCGGAAAGCCAGCGGGGGCGCTATGAGGCCATCGCCCGCGGCTTTGAGGAGTTCTTCGGCAGTGCGGAGGGAGCAGAGTGGTTCAGCGCCCCCGGCAGAACGGAGATCGGCGGCAACCATACGGACCACCAGCACGGCAGGGTGCTGACTGCGGCGGTCAATTTGGACATCGTCGGCCTTGCGAAAAGGACGGACAATAACGTGATCCGGCTGAAATCCGCCGAATATGACAAGCTGGATACGGTGGAGCTCAGCGACCTGACGCCCCGTTCCGAGGTTAGCGGCTCCCAGTCTTTGATCCGCGGCATCTGTGCAAAGTGCCGGGAGCTGGGGTATCAGGTGGGCGGCTTTGACTGTTACACCATCACCCGGGTGCTGAAGGGCTCCGGCCTTTCCAGCTCGGCCGCTTTTGAAATTCTGGTTGTGACCATCCTCAGCCATCTCTATAATGACGGCAAAATCCCCCCGGTGGAGGCTGCTATCATTGCCCAGTATGCGGAAAATGTGTATTTTGGCAAGCCCTCCGGTCTGCTGGACCAAATGGCCAGCTCCGTGGCCGGGTTTACATCCATTGATTTCAGGGTTCCTACGGAGCCGGTCATCGATAGGGTGGATTTTGATTTTGCCTCCTGCGGTCATGCCCTCTGTGTGGTGGATACCGGAGGAAACCATGCCAATCTCACCGATGAATACGCCGCCATTCCCGCTGAAATGAAGGCAGTGGCCGCCTATTTTGGAAAAGAGTTTCTGCGGGACGTGGATGAACGGGCATTTTATGGCAGCATAAAGGAGCTGCGAAAGGCAGTGGGTGATCGGGCAATCCTGCGCTCCATGCACTTTTTCGACGATAACCGTCTGGCGGGAGAGGAGGCCGCTGCCCTGAAGCGCGGAGATTTTGAGAGTTTTAAGAAGATGATCCGCGCCTCTGGGCGCTCCTCCCTGGAGAGACTGCAAAACGTGTTTGCGGTGGTCGCGCCGGAGGAGCAGGGGCTTTCCCTGGCGCTGACGCTGACCGAGCACGTGCTGGGCAGCGACGGCGCGTTCCGGGTCCATGGGGGCGGATTTGCCGGGACCATCCAGGCCTTTGTTCCTCTGGAAAAGCTGGGGAAGTACCGGGCGCTGATGGAAAAGGTCTTCGGCGAGGGAAGCTGCTACGTGTTGTCTGTTCGTCAGGTAGGCGGCACCAAGGTGCTCCTGTAAATTGCGCATAAGGCAACACCGCGTAAGGATTGCCCATAAGCAGAGAGGGCGGACTGGGACAGTCGGCCTTCTTGCTTTTTCTTGCAGATTTTGCAAAGTTGTGATACAATAATCTCATCCTTATTCTAGTCACCCAGTTGCCGGCAGAAAGGAGGCGCAGGCCTGTGGAAAATCATCTGCCGCTGCCGTATTTAGGCGATGTGGCCGCTCTCATGAGAGAACGAACTGGCGGAAATACGCCTTTGGCATATGTGCGCACCTATGGCTGCCAGCAAAATGTAGCAGACGGGGAGCGGGTCAAGGGAATTCTTGCTGAAATGGGCTTTTCCTTCACGGAAGACCCGGAGGAGGCGGATTTTATCCTGTTTAACACCTGCGCTGTCCGGGAGCACGCGGAGGACCGGGTCTTCGGCAACGTGGGAGCCTTGAAAAATATCAAGCGCCGCAAGCCGGCCCTGCTCATTGCAGTATGCGGCTGCATGACCCAGCAGGAGCGTGTGGCGGAAAAGCTGAAAAAGAGCTTTTCCTTTGTGGACATCGTGTTCGGCACCAACAGGATCCATCGGCTGCCGGAAATGATGTACACGGCTCTGGCAAATTCCAAACGCGTCTTTTTACAGGGACAGGGAGAAGAGGGGATCGTGGAAGGGCTGCCTGTCCGCCGGGACGGCAGCGCCAGGGCTTGGGTCACCGTTATGACCGGCTGCGACAATTTCTGCTCCTATTGCATTGTACCCTATGTGCGGGGCAGGGAACACAGCCGCAAACCTGACGATATTTACCGGGAATTTAAGGGCCTGGTGGAAGCAGGCTATAAGGAGATCACTCTGCTGGGGCAGAATGTGAATTCCTACGGAAAGGGACTGGAGGAGCAGGTAAACTTCTCCCAGCTGCTGCGGCGGCTGGACGCCATTGATGGAGATTACCGGATCCGCTTTATGACCTCTCATCCCAAGGACGCTACCCAGGAGCTGTTTGACACCATTGCGGCCAGCCGCCATATTCCGCATTTTGTCCATTTGCCCTTCCAGTCCGGAAATGACCGGGTGCTGCGGGAGATGAACCGGCGGTATGACCGGGAAAAGTACCTTTCCCTGATTCGCTATGCCCGCAAGGTCATGCCGGACGTGAGCTTTACCTCCGATGTGATCGTGGGCTTCCCCGGCGAAACCTATGAGGAATTCCGGGATACCCTTTCCCTGATCCAGGAGGTGGGGTTTACCAATATTTTCACCTTCATTTATTCTCCCCGGGAGGGGACGAAGGCAGCCAGGCTGCCGGATCCGGTTTCCCATAAGGAAAAGACGGAATGGTTCGCTGAGCTTCTGGCGGCACAGGAGAAAATCGCCGCCCGTCTGGGTACCGGGATGGTAGGCCGGGTGGAGCGTGTGCTGGTGGAGGAACGGGATCGAAAGTCCGGAGCCCTTTCCGGAAGAACCGCCGGAGGATTGGTGGTGCTGTTTTCCGGGGACGAGGGGCTCATCGGCCAGTTTGCGGAGGTGCAGGTCACCGAGGCCAAGGGCTTGCAGCTAAAGGGAATTCTTTGCTCTTAAAACAGAGCGGTTCAATCATAAAGAATCAAAATTCAGGAGGATGTACAAATGGATGTTATCGAAGCAGTAAGAGAATTGGGACGTGCCATGCAGGCAGACGAGCGCTATCTCAAGATGCAGCTGGCCCGCCAGCAGAGCGATGAGGACGAGGCGCTTCAGCAGCTCATCGGCGAATTCAATCTCAAGCGCATGGCCATCAATAACGAGGCCCAGAAGGACGACCGGAACGAGGAGACCATCAAGCGCCTCAACGAGGAATTCCGTGCCGTTTATGCCCAAATTATGGAGAACGAGCATATGCAGAAGTACAACGACGCCAAGGTGGAGTTCGACGCCCTCTTGCAGCGCGTGACCGGCATTATCGGCCTGTGTGCCGATGGCGAGGACCCCAATACCTGCGATTATGACGCGTCCTCCTGCGGAGGGGATTGCTCCTCCTGCGCCGGATGCCATTGAACTTTTAGGGAACCTCTGAGCAAACTGTCCAAGCGCAGCTCGGCGGCCGATATTCCGCCTGTCTTTGCCCCAAAATTTTGAAATACACAAAGTATTCCTGCAATTTTGGGCCTTTGACAGCCAAAATATCTTCTCGCCGATCTGACTTGTCCATTTACTCAGAGATTCCCTGAGATTACATTTATCGGCACTGACATTGTGGGGACAGAAAGGATCGGGTTTAAGGCATGGCAGATTATTCTCCGATGATGAAACAGTATTTTGCGATGAAGGAAAAGTATCCTAACACGATACTTTTCTTTCGCCTTGGCGATTTTTATGAGATGTTCTTTAACGATGCCAAGACGGTTTCCCAGGAGCTGGAGCTGACCCTGACCGGCAGGGAATGCGGCCAGGAGGAGCGGGCTCCCATGTGTGGCGTGCCCTTTCACAGTGCGGAGTCCTATATTGCCAGGCTTGTGGAAAAGGGCTATAAGGTGGCCATCTGCGAGCAGCTGGAGGACCCAAAGCTGGTCAAGGGCCTTGTGAAGCGGGATGTGATCCGCGTGATCACCCCCGGCACGGTGATGGAAAACACCATGCTGGACGAGGCAAAGAACAACTTTATCTGTTCCCTCTGTTATGAGGAAAATGCCGTGGGCCTTTGCTTTGCGGATATTTCCACCGGCGAGCTTTACGCGGACCAAATCAGCGGCGGAGACCGTTCCTCCCTGATCCATGCCGTGACAAACCGCATTGCGCGGTATATGCCCAGCGAGATTTTGATCAATCCCCAGGCGGCCGATCTGACAGAGCTGCGGGATTTTATCCGGGACCGCGTTCATTCCGCCGTGGAATGTGAAGATTTTTCGGTATATGAGGATGGGGCGGAGGCGGAGCGCGCTGTGTCGGCTCAATTCGGCGGCAGGAGCATGGCCGAGCTTCATTTGCAGGACAAGCCCCAAACGACTTTTGCGGTCAGCGCTTTGCTGGAATACCTCTCCCGCACCCAGATCAACGGCCTGGAACGGATGAACGAGATCGAGCTGGAAACGGAATCTGCCTTTATGGGGCTGGACGTCAACGCCCGGCGAAACCTGGAGCTGACAGAGACCCTGCGCAACAAGGAAAAGCGCGGTTCCCTTCTATGGGTGCTGGACAAGACCAAAACCGCCATGGGCAAACGGCTGATCAAATCCTGGCTGGAGCAGCCGCTGCTGAGCCCGGCAAAGATCACCCTGCGGTTAAACGCGGTGGAAGAGCTGACAGAACGGCCCCAGCTCCTGGATGAGCTTACCGCTCAGCTCACGGGAATCTACGACCTGGAGCGGATCATGACCAGGATCGTGTACGGCTCCGCCAATGGCAGGGAACTCCGTTCCCTGTGCACAACCCTGCAAAAGCTGCCCGGACTTAAGAAAATTCTGGACGGCTGCGAGGCTACGCTTTTACAGAACCTGAACCATCAGATCGACAGCCTGGAGGATATTGCCTCCCTGATCGACAGAGCCATTGTGGACGATCCGCCCTTTACCATCCGGGAGGGGGGAATCATTCGGAAGGGGTACAGCCCGGAGCTGGACGAGGTCCGGCACGACATGAACGGAGGCACCGATCTGGTAGCGGCCATTGAGGCAAGAGAGCGGGAACGCACTGGAATTTCCAAGCTGAAAACCGGCTACAACCGGGTTTTCGGCTATTACATAGAGGTTTCCAACAGCTATAAGGATCAGGTGCCGGACGATTACATCCGCAAGCAGACCCTCACAAACGGCGAAAGGTATATTACCCAGGAATTGAAGGACCTGGAAAACCGTATTTTGGGCGCTCACGACAAGTCCATCTCCATTGAGAGCAAGCTTTTTGAGGAGATCCGCACCCATGTGGCGGAGCAGCTTTCCCGGGTGCAGGCCGCAGCAAAGGCCGTGGCTGCCTTGGACGTACTGGCGTCCTTTGCCGTGGTGTCCGTACAGAACGACTATACACGGCCCGTGATCAATATGAGCGGGAAGCTCTACTTGAAGGACAGCCGCCATCCTGTGGTGGAGACGCTGCTTCATGACGCCCCCTTTGTTCCCAACGATGTGGACATGGATATGAACGATAACCGGGTGGCCATCATCACCGGGCCCAACATGGCCGGAAAGTCCACTTATATGCGGCAGATCGCCATTATTACCATCATGGCGCAGATCGGATGCTTTGTCCCCGCGGCCGTGGCGGAGATCGGGATCGTTGACAACGTTTTCACCCGTGTGGGCGCTTCCGACGACCTGTCTGCGGGGCAGTCCACTTTTATGATTGAGATGTCGGAGGTGGCGGATATTCTGAAAAGCGCCACCGCCAACAGCCTTCTGATTTTTGATGAGATCGGCAGAGGCACCTCCACCTTTGACGGCATGAGCATCGCCCGGGCGGTGCTGGAATATGTGCAGGACAAAAAGCTGGTGGGCGCCAAAACCCTTTTTGCCACCCACTATCACGAGCTGACCGAGCTGGAGGATGCTCTGCCCGGCGTGAAGAACTTCAACATTGCCGTAAAGAAAAGGGGAGAGGACATCATTTTCCTGCGGCGGATCGTCCGGGGCGGCGCCGACGACAGCTTTGGCATTGAGGTAGCCAAGCTGGCCGGTGTGCCGGATAAGGTCCTCAAGCGCGCCAGGCAGGTGCTGGCCGAGCTGGAAAGCTCCGGAAACGGGGAAGATCGGCGCAGGGCTGCCGCGGAGCTCCAGGAGGAGCCGGTACAGCTTACCATGGATTCCGTAGACAGCGAGGTGCTGCAAAGGCTGCGGAATCTGGACGTAAACACTCTGACGCCCATTGAATGTATGAACGCGCTGTTCGAGCTGCACAATCTTTTGAAATGACCGTTTGATGGGCGGTGATCTATTTTGAAGGAAAGGGGGAATCTGCCATGCCGAAAATTCAGGTGCTGGACAAGCAAATAGCCGAACTGATCGCTGCCGGTGAAGTGGTGGAGCGGCCCTCCTCCGTGATCAAGGAACTGGTGGAAAACGCGGTGGATGCCGGAGCCAGCGTCATCACCGTGGAAATTCGCCGGGGCGGCATCACCTTCATGCGGGTGACGGACAACGGCTGCGGCATTGACGCCGAGGATGTTCCCACGGCGTTTCTGCGCCATGCCACCAGTAAAATTTCCCGCCAGAATGACCTGGACGCCATCATGACCCTGGGGTTCCGGGGGGAGGCCCTTGCCTCTATTTCCGCTGTTTCCCATGTGGACCTGTTGACCCGCGCGAAAGGTGCGGAAACCGGAGTGCGCTATCTGTGTGGCGGGGATGAGGAGCCGATCATGGAGGAAGCGGGATGCCCCGAAGGGACCACCATTATCATCCGGGACCTCTTTTACAACACCCCTGCCAGAATGAAGTTTTTGAAAAAGGACGCCACGGAAGGAAATTCCGTTGCCGGAATTCTGGATAAAATGGCCCTTTCCCATCCGGAAATCTCCTTCCGCTTTATTCGGGACGGAAAGGAGCAGCTCCGCACGCCCGGAGACAACAAGCTATCCTCTGCGGTTTACGGCGTTTACGGCAGGGAATTCCTTTCCAGCTTGATCCCGGTGGATTATGAATATGAGCATGTGCATGTAAGCGGCTATGTCAGCGCCCCCACTGGAAGCCGTCCCAGCCGCGCCATGCAGAATTTCTTTATCAACGGCAGATATATTCGCAGCAGAACGGCCATGGCGGCTTTGGAGGAGGCCTGCAAGGGCTCCGTGATGGTGGGAAAATTCCCAGCCTGTGTGCTTCATTTGCAGCTTTCCTGTGCCGTTGTGGACGTCAATGTGCATCCGGCAAAGCTGGAGGTGCGTTTTGCCAATGAACGGCCCATTTTCGACGCGGTATACCATGCCGTGCGCTCTGCGCTGAATGCGGGAGACAGGCCAAAGGTCATGGAGATTCGCCGTCCGGCAGTCCAGCCCTATGCGCCAGTTCCGGAAAAGCAGGAGCAGACCCTTCTCCGGGACTTGCCTGCAAGGACCGTTCCGGTTTCTCCGGCGCCGTCTTCTGTGCCGAAAAAGCCCGATCCCGTCTCCGCCGAGCGGCTTTGGCGTGCCGGAAACCTGGAGGACAGCGTTCCCCGGGAACGGCAGGATTCCTTCCACTCCTTTGCGGAACGTGTGTTGGATACAGATGGGGTGGAATCGGCTGTTTCAGAGCAAAAGCCCGTGGAGCCGGTGGAAAAACGGGTAGAGCAGCCAGTGGAGCCACCGCCCAAGCCTATGGTACGGGAGTTCCATTCCCGCATTTTGGGCGAAGCCTTTGGCACCTACCTGATCGTGGAATACAGCAATGACGAGCTGATGTTTATCGATAAACATGCCGCCCACGAAAGGCTGCTGTATGAAAAGCTGAAAGCTGGCGGGGAGAAGGGGATTTCCCAGAGCCTGCTGGAGCCGGTGGCGGTGACGCTGGAAAAAGAGGAGTATTCCGCGGTTTTGGACCGGGCGAAGGAGCTTTCCAAGGCCGGCTTTGAGGTGGAGGATTTCGGTACGGGGACAGTTCTTGTCCGGGGAGTGCCCATGCTTCTGGACGGTGGAGACGCCGCTGCTGCCGTAATGGAGATCGCGGGGCATCTTGCAGGACTAAAACGGGATTTTACCACGGAGCATCTGGATTGGGTCTACCACAATGTGGCCTGCCGCGCCGCCATGAAGGCGGGCGATTCCATCAGCCGGGAGGAAATGATCTCCCTGGCGGAGGAGCTGGAACAGAATCCTCAGGTGCGGTACTGCCCTCACGGACGTCCGGTGTATATCCTGCTCAAGCGCAGAGAGATCGAGCGGCAGTTTGGCCGCGCATAGAGGCTGATATGGAACAGAAAATACCTGTTGTAGCGGTGGCGGGGCCTACTGCCACCGGGAAAACGGCTCTGGGCATCGGCCTGGCCAGGCATTACCATGGCGAGATCGTCTCCTGCGACTCTATGCAGATTTACCGGGGCCTGCCCATTGGCACGGCGCAGCCTGCCCCGGAGGAGCTGGCGCAGGCGAAGCACCATCTGATTGCTTTTCTGGATGTGCGGGAGAGCTTCAGCGTATCGGATTATGTAAACTTAGCTGGTAATACCATCCGGCAGTTGAACGCTGAGAACAAGCTTCCCATTCTGGTAGGGGGGACCGGGCTATACCTTCGGTCTCTCCTGCGCGGTTTTCAATTTGAAGACAACTGTCGGGATGAAACCCTGCGCCGGGGGTTGTTTCAAAGAGCGGAAACAGAGGGCGCCGATGCCTTATACGCTGAGCTGATGGCGCTTGATCCGGCGGGGGCAAAGGAGATCCATCCCAACAATTTGAAGCGGGTCGTCCGGGCATTGGAATACTGTCTACTGGCGGGAGAGCCCTTTTCCGCCCAGGCGGAGCGCTTAAAAAGCATGGAATCGCCCTATCGGGCTCTGCTGCTCTGCCTTGCCTTTCGGGACCGGGAGAAGCTGTATGCCCGCATCGATGGGCGGGTGGATCGGATGATGGAGGCTGGACTTTTGGAGGAAGCAGAAGGCTTTTACCGATTGTGCAGCCAGTGCGGCCAACCGCCCACTGCTGCCCAGGCAATCGGCTACAAGGAGCTTTTTCCCTATTTTGAGGGGTGCGCTTCTCTGGACACGGCCGTTGAAAACGTAAAACGGGAAAGCCGCCGGTACGCCAAAAGGCAGATCACCTGGTTTTCCAGAGAGCCAAGCGCGCTTTTCCTGTATGTGGATGATTATGAAACCTTTGACGGGCTTCTTGCGGAAGGGATCCGTTTGACGGGAGCTTTTCTGGAGGGAAAGGAGGCTGACCTCTGTGAGCAGTAAAAAGATACAAACTCTGGCTGCGGCGGTGCTGACATTTCTGCTGCTGCTCTACGTGGGCTATCAGGCCTACCGTACCACCCACAAGGATATTGTAACGGAGGTGGCGGGCTACGGAGAAATCTCCGACACCCTCCAGGCCCAGGGCTTTGCCATCCGGGATGAGACGGTGATCACGGCCCCCTATCAGGGAGTGCTCAGCTACCGTGTGGCGGACGGCACCCGCATCCTCAACGGCGGAGTCATCGCCGATGTATTTGCCAGCGAAAGCGACGCTGCGGCAAAGACCAGGCTGGACCGCCTTGACCGGGAGATCGAAAACCTGAACAGCCTGTCCCGGCCATCCGACTATTTCGCGGCCAATCCCTCCCTGATCAGCTCCCAAATCTACACGGCGCTGGGGAATATTTCCACAGAGGTCCGGGGAAATAATTTTTCGGAATTGTCCGTACTGCGGGAGGATTTGAAAACCGCATTAAACCGGAAACGGCTGATTACCAACGAGGAGAGCAGCGAAAGTTATTCGCAGTGGGTGAGTCAGCTTCAAAATGAGCGGGATTCCCTGGCCAGGACTGCCGGGGGCGCCATTGATACCATCACCTCTCCGGCGGCGGGATACTTTATCAGCAGCACCGACGGCTTTGAAAACGTGCTGGATCTGTCCAAAATTGAGGATGTGACGGCTGAACAGGTTCGGGATCTGCTGGGCAGGACCCGCGGAACCGGGCTCAGCTCCTCGGTGGGAAAAATCTGCTCTGATTTTAACTGGTACGTCCTGTGTGTGTTTTCTGACGCCGATATGACAAAGTTTGAGGACGTTACGGAGGTGAACCTGGATATTCCCTTTGCCAGCACCGAAACGATCCCCGCCAAGGTGATCGCCCAGAACCGCGATCCCGTAACCGGGGATACCGCGGTGGTGTTTGAATGCTCCTACATGGATTCCGACATCGCTTCGGTGCGCAATGAGATGGTGCAGGTCAATGTGCGGACATATTCGGGGGTGCTGGTCAATCAGAAAGCTTTGCGTTTTTGTGATATTACCCGGGAAAACGAGAACGGTGAGACCGTGACCTACAAAAACATAAAGGGCGTATACATCAAAAGCGGAAGACAGCTGCGATTCGTACAGGTGTTTACGGAAAAGACCGTCAATGGCTACGCCATTTGCAAAACCGCGCTGGATGAGGAGGAAAGGGAATCCTTGGTGACTGATTCCACCATTCAGCTTTACGACAATGTTGTGATAGAAGGGGTAGATCTGTATGACGGAAAGCCTGTACAGTGAGCGCTGCGCCGATTTTGACGAGAATTATAAGGGAATTCTGGAAAATATTGCCCGGGCCGCGGTGGATTCCGGCCGAAAGCCGGAGGAGATCACGCTGCTGGCAGCGACAAAAACGGTGCCGGTGGAAGTGATAAACCACGCCATTGGCCGGGGACTGTCTGTGATCGGGGAAAATCGGGTGCAGGAGC
Source organism: uncultured Acutalibacter sp. (assembly GCA_964600905.1). Lineage (GTDB taxonomy): Bacteria > Bacillota > Clostridia > Oscillospirales > Acutalibacteraceae > Acutalibacter. The sequence goes on from CAZRLJ010000002.1 coordinate 72,114, forward strand.
TGCTGGACAAATTTGACCGGCTGGACAGGGCGAATTGCGATGTGCAGTTTATCGGGCGCTTACAGACAAACAAGGTAAAATTCCTGCCGGGAAAGGTGAGCTGCATCCAGTCGGTAGACAGCGTGAAGCTGGCCCGGGAAGTTTCCCGGGTGTGTGAAACAAGGGGCGCGCGGATGGATGTTCTGGTGGAGGTAAACATCGGCAGGGAGGAGGAGAAGGGCGGAGTCATGCCGGAAGCACTTCTCGAATTTGTGGATCAGATCAGGACATTTGACGGAATTACGGTCCGGGGCTTGATGGCGATCCCGCCGATTTGCAGGGAAAAGCCGGTGCTTTATAAGTATTTTTCGTCTATGCAGCAATATTTTGTTGACATACGGGGCAAAAGAATGGATAATGTATTTATGGATTGCTTGTCCATGGGAATGTCGGAGGACTACCGGGAGGCAATTCTTTGCGGAGCCACTATGGTTCGCATCGGTTCTGCGCTGTTTGGAAAGCGCGGATAGAACGGAAAAGAAGGCAAAGAGGTGAAAGCAAATGGCCGGTTTACGGGATAAGATTCAGAGAATGCTGAATCCGCCGGATGACGAATACGAAGATTATTATGAGGACGAACCCGCGGAAGAGGAGGAATACTCCAATTACAGCGACAGGCGTGTGGATTCTTTTGCCGCGTTTGCTCCCCGCTCTGACTATCGGGACCGCAAGGTCGTCAATATCAATCAGAAATCACAAATGCAGGTTGTGGTATTTAAGCCTACCTCCTTCAGCGACGACGCCAAGGAGATTGCCGATGAACTTTTGAAGCGCCACACCGTCCTTTTGAATTTGGAGAAAACAGATAAGGAAGCCTCCCGCCGTTTGGTTGATTTTCTCAGCGGCGTTGCCTATGCAAACAACGGAAAGCTGAAGCCCATTGCCGCCAATATCGTCATTCTGACTCCCTACAACGTGGATTTGACTGGCGACGACCTTCTGGATGAGCTGGGCGGCAGCGGGATCTATTTCTGAGCGCAGCGATGGAATCCAGGGAATTGCTGAAAGCACAGCTGAAAGACGGGCTGCATATCTCACAGAAGCGCCCCTTTTTCCTGGGCTTTTTGGATGAGGCCGAGGCTGCTCTCTGCACGGATCTCTTAAAGCGGGAGCCGGGCGTCAGGTACCTTTTCTGGGGCGGCTATGAGGAGGCGGAGCGAAAGCTTCTTGGGCTGTTCCCCGATTATCTGGAGCCGGAGCTTTTTCCCCTTTCACCGCTGACCTTTCAGTTTCGGGAGAGCGACGCTTTGTCTCACCGTGATTTTCTTGGCTCCTTCATGGCCCTGGGGATCCAGCGGGACGTGGTGGGGGATATTCTGGTAGGTAAGGGGACCTGCGCCGCGTTTATCCGGCAGGAAATGGAAGAATACTTTTGTCAGAACCTTCGGAAGATCGGCCGTGTGGGAGTAAAGGTTGTTCCCGGTATCCGGGAACCCTTGCCGATCCAGCGGGAATTTGCGGAGATTTCCGGGGTGGTTGCCTCGCCGCGGCTGGACTGCATGATCGCCTTGCTGTGCAGGACCGGCAGGGAAAAGGCCTCTGAGCTGATCGTCTCCGGGGCGGTTATGAAAAATCATCGAGAAATACTTTCGGTTTCGGATCGGGTCAGCGAGGGCGATGTGCTGTCTGTTCGGAAACAGGGAAAGTTTATTATAGACCGTTTGGGCCCCTTGACTGCCAAGGGACGTCTGGCGGTGGTATGCAGGAAATACAAATAAGGGGGACATTTTGATGTTGACAATCAAGCAAATCAATGAGATCAGCTTTGGAAAGGCTGGGTTTTCCGGGTATAAGCCGGAGGATGTGGATCAATTTATTGACGAAGTGGTGGATTCCTTCCGGCAGCTGGAAGCGGAACGGGACGACGCAGTGAGCAAGGCTGCCGAACTCTCCAAGCAGAACGCTGAATTGCAGGAGAAGCTGGCCGTACTGGCCCAGCGGGTGGAGACCTACCGAACCGATGAGGATGGCATTAAGGATATGCTTTTCAATGCTCAAAAATCTGCCCGCGACATCGAGCAGGGAGCAAAGGAAAAGGCTGAGCTCATGATTTCGGACGCGCAGGAGAGCGCCAAGAAGATTTTGGCCGACGCCAAGGTAACCGCCACTTCTCTGGCCGAGGAGTACATGTCTCAGGCAGAGGCCAAGAAAGAGGAGCTGGAGGAGATCAAGCGCCAGGTCAGCGCTTTCCGGGCCTCTTTGATGGAAATGTATAAAAAGCATCTGGAATGCATCGATCATATTCCCGCTTTCCGTCCGAAGGAAAAGGAGAATCCGGAGCCGCAGGAGACCGAAGCCGAGGATGAGATCCCGAAGCAGGAGGAGCCGCAGCCCGCTGTGACCGAGGAGAAGCCTGCCGAAGCCCCTGAGAAGGCCGCGGAGGATCCTTCAGAAGAGACCGCGGGGAAGGCCGAGGAACCTCTTACCGTTGCACCGGCAGTGACCGATGAAGACGACGACTTGGACGCCGAGCCCGAACCGGCTCCCATGCCCCCGCGGGAGCGTGAAATTCGTCGAAACGACCGTTCCCGCCCTTCCCGGCCCAGGCCCCAGGGAACCTTGAACGACAAGGTAGATTTTACCCGGGGAAGCCGCCAGTATCCCAATGACGACGACCTTTCCGAAGTGGGAATTGATATGAAATCCTACCGGGATATTCCCGAAAGCCTTCAGCGTGAAAGAAGCGATCATTTCAGCCACCTGGAGTTTGGCGACGACGTGGATCTGGGCCAGAAAAAGAGGCGAAAATAGTGTAAACAATGGAGTGTGGCGCAAATCCTGCTGAATTTGCGCCATTCCTTTTCATCTTCTCAGAAAGGGGCTTGGTCTGTGAAACAGGAGTACAGGGATCGCCGTGTGCAGATGGGGATATTTGTTTTGTGCATTTCTCTGCTGTTGATGGCTTTGGATCAGCTTATAAAATACTTTGTTGTGCATCATTTGAAGCCCGTTGGAACAGTAACCGTCATAAGAGGGCTTCTCTCCTTCTCTTATATGGAGAATACCGGCGCCGCCTTTGGACTGTTCCAAGGGAAGGCGTGGCTTCTCAGCGCAGTTACCGTCCTGGCTCTTTGTATGATCGTTTTTCTCCTTTTCACCTATCGTTCTCATACGGCGCTCAGCTACATCAGCTCGGCCCTTGTGCTGGCTGGGGGAATCGGCAATTTTATCGACAGAATCGCCCATGGCTTTGTGGTGGATTTCATCCATGTCCACTTTTTCAATTATATCTTTAATTTTGCTGATTGCTGCATCACCGTGGGCGCTTTTCTATTTGTTTTTCATGTGCTCCTGACAGCCTGCCGAGAAAAGCGGGAGAACAAGGCGGAAAAAGAGGAAACAGCGGCCGGGGAAACGGAAGAAAAGGAAGAGGACGTTCATGAGTGAGCCTCTTGTGCTTGTTGTTCAGGAGGAAGGGGAGCGCCTGGACAGGTGGCTTTCTGAAAACCTGGAGGGTGTGACCCGCTCTGCTGCGCAGAGTTTGATCGGAAAGGGCGCTGTGACCTGCAATGGGAAAATTCCGGCCAAAAGCGCCAGGCTCTCTGCGGGGGACGAAATTGTGGTTACGCTCCCGGAGACCGTGCCTCTCGATGTTCTGCCGGAAAAGATACCACTGGATATTGTCTACGAGGACGGCGATCTGCTGGTGGTCAACAAGCCAAAGGGCATGGTGGTTCATCCTGCGCCGGGAAATCTCACCGGCACACTGGTCAACGCGCTGCTGTATCACTGCGGGGATTCTCTTTCGGGCATCAACGGCGTGGCCAGGCCGGGAATCGTTCACCGAATCGACAAGGATACCAGCGGCCTTTTGATCGTCGCCAAGAATGACCTCGCCCATGGAAAGCTGGCGGAGCAGATCAAGGACCACAGCTTTACCAGGCGCTACAGCGCGGTGGTGTATGGCAATGTGAAAGAGGATCGCGGCAAGGTGGACCAGCCCCTGGGCCGCCATCCCACAGACCGAAAGCGCATGGCGGTGCTGCCAAATTCTCCTGCCGCCCGTCGTGCGGTGACTTATTTTCAGGTGGAAAAACGGTTTCGCGGCTTTACTCTGCTTGAGTTGCGGCTGGAAACGGGCCGGACCCATCAGATCAGGGTCCATATGGCCTATTTGGGCCATCCGGTAGCCGGGGACCCGGTTTACGGCCCCAAAAAGGTGATCACGGCCCTGCAAGGCCAGTGCCTTCATGCTGGAACCATCGGCTTTGTGCATCCGCGAACCAACCAATACCTGGAATTTACGGTTCCTCCGCCTGCGGTGTTCACTGACTTCGTGGCAAAGCTGGAGGAGCTTTGAGCTGAGGAGAGAAGGGGTAGCATGGAACGCCGGGAAAAGGGAATCCGCACTATCATCATCCTTTCCGCCATTGTAATCACGGCGCTTTTCCTGTGGCGCTCTTATTCCGTGCGGCCGCTAATCCTCTACCATGTGGAAACAACGGTTTCCGCTGCTGTAAGAAACGAGGCGCCCGCCGAAGCCGCCTCCGAGCCTTCCGCTTCGCCCCAACTCGTGGAAGTACCCGTCGTTGCGGAGGAGGAGAGCGGGGAACGGGAGGTCCTGGTGGAAAAGAGCGTCAATATCAATACAGCCGAGGCGGAGAAACTCCAGAAGCTGCCGGGAATCGGCCCCGCCCTTGCGGGGAGGATCATAGAATACCGGGAAGAAAACAACGGTTTTTACGACATTGAGGAACTGATGATGGTGGAGGGGATCGGCGAAAAGACCTTTCAGAAGTTGCAGGATTTTGTGATAGCAGAATAAAGGGCTGAACCGTATGGGTTCAGCCCTTTTCCTTTGAAAATGCCTATTGATCGGAGGGGAACCGAATTCCCGCCTGTTTTCGCACTGTCTCCATAAGTGCCGCTGTCTCCTGGCTCAGGGCGCAGCAGCGCAAATATTCTTCCCGGGACGGCCCGGGCTCAGTGATGTAGCGGTAAAAGTCCCGGGCCTCCCAGCCCATGAGCTTGTACTTTTCCTCATTGCCGTACAACGCTTCCTGGGACTGATCGGGTCTCCACAGGATCATTCCCGTCAGCTTGGAAATGGATTCCACAGCTACCGTGCCATTCACACCCTGAAAGTCTGTATTCGCGCCGGATTGTCCCAGCTTGGAATAGGTGAGCAATACCAGCTTGCCGGGGTACTGCATCGTGATAGCGCCGGAGCCGTCCACGCCGCTTTCCATCAGACGAGCGTCGGCGCGGAAGCTCTCCGGCTTTCCAAAGAGGTACAGGGCAGGGTAGACGCAGTACACGCCCAGGTCCATCAGTGCGCCGGTCTCCATCTGAGGATTAAAGATGTTTGGCAGACTGCCGCCCAGGTAGGCGTCCAGCTTAGAGGAGCGCTGGCAAAAATCGATTTTCGCCATGGTGACGCTGCCGATCTGCGCCAGGGCGTTTTCCAGCACTTTCCTCTGGGGAAGGTGAAGAAACATTATAGCTTCCAGAAAGATCACGCCGCGCTTTTCGGCAAGCTCTTGAAGTTCCTTTACCTTTTCGGCCTGGGCGCATACCGGCTTTTCACAGATCACATGCTTGCCGTGCATAAGAAAAAGCCTGCTCTGTTCATAATGGAAAGCATTGGGACTGGCGATATATACGGCGTCTATTTCCGCAGAGGAGGCCATTTCCTCCAGATCGGTAAAAACATGGGCGGCGCCGTGCTTTCGGGCGAACTCCCGGCCCCGTTCTTCGGTGCGGGAATAAACGGCCGTCAGTTCCCATAGGCCGGTGTCCTTCGCTCCGTGGATGTATTCATCCACGATCCATCCGGATCCCACCGTTCCAAATCGCAGCATGCCTGATCACTCCTTCCGAAAAGTGAGAGAAGGGATGCTCACACCTCATCCCAATAGCGCTTCAGGTTGGCAAGGCCAATCCGCAGGGCGTCCAGAGGATCTTCCATCCCCTCAAATTCAATGGCAATCGTATCGTCGTAACCTGCTGCCTTCAAGGTGCGCAGGCACTGCTTGACAGGCACGTTTCCGTGGCCGATAATGGTGCCGCGCAGGAAGTTGCCGCCTCTGGTGCGGAAAGCGCCCTCGCCGGGGTCGGCGTCGTAAAAGCTCTTCCAGACAAAGTCCTTGGCATGGACATACTTCACATAAGGGGCTACCCGGGCTACTGCCATGGCTGGATCTTCATCGGCACACATAAAATTGCCAATGTCGCAGAGAAGTGCAAAATTGGGATGATTTACGGCGTTGTGCAGCTTTTCCACCCGGTCGGAATCCTGGGAGAAAAAGCCGTGATTTTCGGTCATGGTCATCACATGCCGGGAGGCGGCATATTCCGCAACCTCACGGACAGATGCGGCCAGGGTGGGGACAAGGGCTTCGTAGCTGCGGTATTTTCCGGAGTTCGGTGCATAACCCTGGGTAATGTCGTGGCGCATTCTGGGCGCGCCAAGGGCCGCTGCGGCGTCTACGTAGTGCTTTACTCTCTCGATCTCCTTGGCGGTGTCGCCGTCGCTGCCGTTGAGAAAATCTGCGCCGATGGCCAGGGAGGAGACTTCCAGGCCGTTCTTGTCGGCCTCCGCCTTGATTTCATTTGCCCGCTGGATCAGTTCATCGGGGGAGCAGTTGAAAAAGTTCACAAAGTCCACCGCCTCCACGGCGTCAAAGCCGAGCTCCTTTGCCTTTGCGATGCACTCCATCGGGGTGATGGTTCCCTTGCGGATGGCGCTGAAAAAGCTGTAAATGCTTACTGAGAATTTCATAGAAATGACCCTTTCTTGATTGATTTATGATATAGATGCAGTATTAGGCCTTCTTCACCCTTACAGGGACAAACGCCTCCATCAGCCCATAGCCCATGGCCTCGATGATCTCCGGCGGGGTGATGATGTGCCCCATGCTGTAGTGTCCGGGGCGGTCGTCCAGTTCCAGCACATCGCTTTCATTGATAAACTTCAATGCCTCCTGGTAAAGCCTGCCGTTCTCGTCCTCATCCTGGTCACGGTAGGTGTAGGTGACGAAGCACCCACCCTCGAAGCTCACCTTCTCATACCCGCCGTCGGGCATACCGTCCTCGACGGCATACCACCACTCCAGCGCGCCGGCTTCAGGGTTAAAGAACAGGAAATCTCTGGGGGTGAAGCTGTCCCTGGGGGAGGGCGTTATGGCGCTGAAGTAGTCGTTGAACCTGCCCAGCACACCATCGGGCGAGAAGTCGCACTCCGGGTCAGGGCCGGAGGTCACGGCGGTGAAGGGGGGCAGGGAAATAATACGAAAATCCATGGCTTTCTCTCCTTTATAGAAGCGGTCTTTATCAATATTTAAGTTTTAGTCGCCGAAGCTGATGCCGATCTGCCGGGCCGCGCGGATCTCATCGCAGTCCACGGGAACAGATTTCAGCTTGCCCGCAACGTCCTCCAGAGGCACGGGGACCGTTTGACCGTTTACCATGCCTACCATAACGCCGTAGCGCTTTTCCTTGATGAACCGAGCCGCTGTGGCGCCCAGCTGAGTGCAGAGCACCCGGTCATAGGCACAAGGACTGCCGCCTCTCTGGAAGTGGCCGGGAACGCAGACGCGAATTTCGTTATCGATCTTTTCCGAAAGCTCCTCGGCGATCCGATAGACGATGGAGGGGTGCTTAAAGTCCGCCCGGGCCTTCTTGAATTCCTTTTTGGAGAGGGCGGCCTCCTCCTTGGAAAGAGCGCCCTCCGCCACAGCCAGAATGGAGAAGGTCTTGCCCTTTTTGATGCGGTCCTTCAGAGTTTTTGCCACATGGTCGATGTCGTAGGGGATTTCAGGCAGCAGGATCACATCGGCGCCGCCGGCAATACCGGCGGACAGGGTCAGCCAGCCCACCTTGTGGCCCATGACCTCCACAATGAAAATGCGGCCGTGGGAGG
>CAZRLJ010000003.1:0-29574 GCA_964600905.1 uncultured Acutalibacter sp.
AGCGCAAACTGGCCGGGACAAACTGAAATCTGTATAATATCCGCTCTGCGGATATTATAGTATAGAAACTTTCCTTTTTCCAGGCTTTCCGGTAAATTTTGACCCTGCAAGGCCTTGAAAAAACAGCAAGCCCCCTGGGCGCCAGGGGGCTTGCTGTATTCAGACAATCAATAATTTTCGGGCTTGATCTGAAAATAGGCCTGGGGATGAGCGCAAACGGGGCAGACCTCCGGCGCCTTTTTGCCCACGACGATATGGCCGCAGTTTCTGCACTGCCAGATAACGTCCCCATCCCGGGAGAACACCAGGCCCTCCTCCAGGTTCTTCACCAGCTGCAAATACCGGGCCTCGTGCTCCTTTTCGATTTTCGCCACGCCCTCAAACAGGTTGGCAATGAAATCAAAGCCTTCCTCCCGGGCAGTCTTGGCAAAACCGGCGTACATGTCGGTCCACTCGTAGTTTTCACCGGCGGCCGCGTCCTTCAAATTATCCAGGGTGCTGCCGATGCTGCCGCCGTTCAGGAGCTTATACCACATTTTAGCGTGCTCCTGCTCGTTGGCCGCCGTTTCCTCAAAGATAGCGGCGATCTGCTGGTAGCCATCCTTCTTTGCCTTGGATGCAAAATAGGTATACTTGTTCCTGGCCTGGGACTCCCCGGCGAATGCGGCCATCAAATTGGCCTCTGTCTTGCTGCCTTTCAACTCTGCCATAAGAAATTCCTCCTGAAAAATAAATTTTGTACGAAACTGTGCTGACTTTAGTATATCAGGTGTATTTTATCTGTCAAGACCATTTTTGAGAATTATTCTCATTTTTTTGAATAGTTTGTAAAAGAATCGTAAACGTCTTTTCATTTTGGTTGAAAACGCCGCCCATTAGGGCTATACTAGAAAAAAGGACGGTGTTATTCTTGTTGATGCAGAGACTGCAACAATTCATGATCGGCAGGTACGGCACGGATCGCTTCAATGTGTTTCTGCTGGTCTGCGGCTTAGTATGTTCCCTTTGCGGGTCATTATTCTTCTGGCCCATGTACCTGCTGGCGGATTTCTGTTACATCTACATGCTGTTTCGCACCCTTTCCCGGAATATTCCCAAACGCCAGCGGGAAAACCAGGCCTTCTGGCGCTGCTGGCGTCCGGTGGAAAATTGGTTTCGCCTTCTGAAAACCCGCTTTGCGGAGCGAAAGGTCTACAAATACTTCAAGTGTCCCAACTGCAGGCAGCGGCTCCGGGCTCCCAGAGGCAGGGGAAAGATTGAAGTGACCTGCCAGAAATGCCATGGAGTGTTTCAGACAAAAACCTGAACGGAGCAAGTCGGAGAGGGGTTGTGGCGATGAAGCTGCGGGAAGTGCAGAAAAATCTGCGGGAGGATAAGAGGATCCTGTTCACAGGGGCTGCTCTGCTGGTGCTGGCGGCCTTTCTTGTGCTGTGCCTGATGAACGCCGATCAGGTGTGGGCCGTCTTTTCTACGATGACCGGCACGCTGACCCCGGTGATCTGCGGATTTGTTCTGGCCTATGTGCTCAACGTGTTCGTCCACCTTTTTGAGGACTTCGCCTTCCGGCCCTTCCGGAATTCCACCTCCAAGGTCTGGAATAAGCTGAAACGTCCCCTGGCGGTGATCCTGGCCTATCTGGTGGTGCTTGGGTTGATTTTGTTCATCTCCCTGTTTATCATCCCCGAGCTGATCCAATCCATGGCCGTGCTGGGAGACACCCTGCGGGAGACGGTGCCCGGCATTGTGGACTCCACCATGCGCTGGGTGACGAATTTCGCCCAGAAAAACGACCTGACCTTCGTCCAGGAATTTCTGAAGAGCTTCAACTGGGGCTCCCTGTTTTCCGACGCCACGAAAATGGCCTCCGATTTTGTGGGCTCCCTTGTGAATGTGACCTTCAACGTGGCCAACGGCGTGTTCATCTTTCTCATGGGCTTCATCTTTTCCATTTATATGCTGTTTGGCAAGGAAAAACTGCTGCAGGGGATCAAAGCCTCCCTGCTGGCCTATCTGCCGAAGGAATCCGTCCGAAAGGTGAGCCGGGTAACCACCCTGGCCAATCAGGTCTTTTTCTCCTTCATCAAGGGACAGCTCACGGAATGCCTGATCCTGGGAGGCCTGTGTTATATCGGCATGAGTTTGCTGCGGCTTGACTACGCGCTGCTCATCTCCTCCGTTGTGGCTATCAGCGCGCTGATCCCCATTCTCGGCGCCTATATCGGCTGCGCCACCGGGGTACTGATCCTGTTGCTGGTCCATCCCATTGACGCCCTGATTTTCCTGATCTTCCTGCTGTGCCTCCAGCAGGTGGAGGGAAATCTCATCTACCCCCGGGTGGTGGGTTCCTCCATTGGCCTGCCTCCCATCTGGACCCTGTTTGCCGTGCTGTTCTGGAGCGGTGTGCTGGGGATCCCCGGCATTTTGATCGGCACGCCCACCACGGCGGTTATTTACCGGCTGTTCCGCTCCTCGGTACGGTCCCGCCTGGAAAAAAAGGGCATCGATCCCAACAATCCCTCCGCCCTCTCCGGAGAGGCGGAAGAATCCGTCACAACCGAATAAAAAAGCTTCTGTTCCGCCGCCATACCCGGTTTTCCCCCGGCGACGGTATGCGATTTGAGCCCCTGTGCAGGGTGATCCTGCACAGGGGCCCTTTCTGTATCCCTCCCATTTTTTCAAAAATTTCCTCTTGACTTTTCGAACATATGTATTATAATTGAGTCAATCAATCGAACATATATTTGTTATTGGAGGCGCTTTTCATGAACGGGATCACTCGGTTTGACGTCAATGAGACCTGGGCCCACGCAGGGATCGTCCGCGCAGGGGACTTCTGCTTTCTGAGCTATTGTGCGGGAAACGTGGGGGGAACTATAGAAGAACAGGTGCGGGGCGCTTTTGACCAGATGGAGGAACGGCTGGCCCTGCTGGGGCTTGGGCTGGAGCACGTCGTCCAGATGGACTGCCTGTTCCGGGACGTGTGGAATATCCCGGTGATGGAAGAGGTGATCCGGGAACGGTTTCGCGGGGCCTATCCGGCCCGGAAATCCATTCAAACGGAATTCGCCCATAGAGGTGGTCCGGAGGGCCTGCAATTTCAGGTGGACGCCGTGGCCTACTGCCCAAAATAAATTTGCCGGGAGGAGGGAAACAGCGTGGAAAACGGCATTTTGCACGTGGATATGAACAATTTTTATGCTTCTGTGGAGACGCTGTACGCCCCCCAGTACCGGAATGTACCCATGGCGGTGGCGGGGGACAGGGAGAGCCGCCACGGCATTATCCTTGCCAAAAACATGCTGGCCAAGAAAGCGGGGGTCAAGACGGCGGAGCCCATCTGGATGGCCCTGCAAAAATGTCCCGATCTTCAGCTGGCGCCGCCCCATCACAAGCGGTATGAGGAATTTTCCCGCCGGGCCAAAGAAATCTATTACCGGTACACAGACCTGGTGGAGCCCTTCAGTCTGGACGAGTGCTGGCTGGACGTTTACGGCAGCGAGCGGCTGTTCGGCTCCGGGGAAGAGATCGCAGAGAAAATCCGGCGGCAGGTCAGGGAGGAGCTGGGCCTGACGGTTTCCATCGGCGTGTCCTACAACAAGGTGTTCGCCAAGCTGGGCAGCGATTACAAAAAGCCGGACGCCGTCACCGTGTTTGGCCGGGACAAGCTGGAATCCGTCATCTGGAGGCTGCCCTGCGACGCCCTGCTTTTTGTGGGGCCCCACACCCGGAAGACCCTAGAGAAATATGGGGTCCGCACCATCGGCGACATCGCCCGGATCAAGCTCAGCACCATGCAGGCCATGCTGGGCAGGGGCGGCGAGACCCTGTGGCTCTATGCCAACGGCCTGGACGACTCCCCCGTTCTCCCCGCCGGCAGCCAGAGAGAGGCAAAATCCATCGGCAGCAGCGTCACCCTTCCCCGGGATGTGACCACCGAGGAGGAGGTGCGGGAAACCCTGCTTTCTCTGGCGGACAGCGTGGCCCACAGCCTGCGGGAAGAAGGGGTGAAGGCCGGAGAGGTACAACTCACCGTGCGAAACGGGAATTTCGAAGAATTTCAGCGGCAGTGCAGGATCGATCCTCCGGTCAGCGATTCCCAATCCCTGTACCGGGCGGCCCTGTCCCTGTACCGCCGGGAGAACAAGCGCTGGGCTGTGCGGCTTTTGGGCATCCGGGCTGGAAAGCTGGTGGGTGCAGGAGAGGGCCAGGTCAGCCTGTTCGACAGGGACGACGGCCGGGAACGCCGGGAACAGCTGGAAACGGCTGTGGATCTGATCCGGGAACGCTTTGGCCGGGCCAGCGTAGAGCGGGCGCTGACCATCCGGTCCAAAGAGAAGCAGGAGGGAGAAGCGGAAGACCGAAAGGAGAAGGACATAGATGGATTTGATGGAAAAGCTGGAGATTCTCACAGACGCCGCAAAATATGACGTGGCCTGCACCTCCAGCGGCGTGGACCGTCCCGGCAGGCCCGGCATGCTAGGAAACGCCGTAAAGGCCGGGATCTGCCACAGCTTTGCCGCAGACGGCCGCTGTATTTCCCTGCTCAAGGTGCTAATGAGCAACGACTGCGCCTACGACTGCACCTACTGCGTGAACCGCCGTTCCATGGACGGCCCCCGGGTCAGCTTTACCCCGGAGGAGCTGGTAGAGCTGACCATCCAGTTTTACCGGAGAAATTATATTGAAGGGCTGTTTCTCAGCTCCGCCGTGGTGAAAAATCCCGACTACACCTGTGAGCTGATGCTGAAAGCGGTCAAAAAGCTTCGGGAGGAGGAGCATTTCTGGGGATACGTCCACGTAAAGGCCATTCCCGGAGCCAGCCCACGGCTCACGGAGCAGCTGGGCTTCTATGCCGACCGGATGAGCGTGAATATTGAGCTGCCCTCCCAGAAAAGCCTTGCTCTCCTGGCCCCTCAGAAGAGCAAGGAGAAAATTCTCAGCCCCATGCGGCAGATTCGGGACGGCATTGCGGAAAACTGTGCTGATCTGGTAAAATACAAGGCCGCGCCCAAATTCGTTCCGGCGGGCCAGTCCACCCAGATGATTATCGGCGCCACTCCCGAAACGGACCGGCAGATTCTGTCCCTGACAGAGGGGCTCTACCAAAGATACAGCTTAAAGCGGGTTTTTTTCTCCGCCTATATCCCGGTGGTGAACGACAGAAACCTGCCCGCCAGGGACACGCCACCCCCTCTTTTGCGGGAGCACCGCCTGTACCAGGCCGACTGGCTCCTGCGGTTTTACGGCTTTCGGGCCAAAGAGCTTCTGGACGACCAGCACCCGGATTTTAACCCGGTGCTGGATCCCAAGTGCAACTGGGCGGTGAACCACATGGAGCTTTTCCCGGTAGAGGTGAACCGGGCGCCCTATGAAATGCTGCTGCGTGTGCCGGGCGTCGGGGTCAAAAGCGCCATGCGCATCCGTTCCGCCCGCCGGTATACAAAACTGGATTTCGACGCCCTGAAAAAACTGGGCGTGGTGCTCAAGCGCGCCAGGTATTTCCTGCTCTGCAATGGAAAGAGCATGTCCCCGCTGCCCATGGACAATCCGGCGGTGATCGCCGGAGCCATCAGCGAGCGGGGCTTTTCCCAGCAGAAGCTGGCGCCGCCGGAACAGCTTTCCCTTTTTTCCAATCCGGGTCCGGCGGCGCTGCCGGAAGCTGTAAGGCCCACCAGGGAGGACGTGGTGAAATGCGCAACGGGTCAAATATAGTCTACCGCTACGACGGGACCTTTCCCGGATGGCTTTGCTGTGTTGCCGAGTGTTTTTCCGACAAGGCCCTGCCCCAGTCCATCCAGCTTCTGGACGAGCCCCAGGAGACCCTTTTCCCCGTCAAGGCCATCGACACCGTGCCGGAGCTGGCAAAGCGGGTGGAGCGTTCCATTCCCCAAAGGGTCTCTCCGGAGGCCTATCAAATGCTCCGCAGCGCCTTTCTCACCTGTATGGAGGAAAAAGAGATGACCATGCTCCGCTTCCTGCTGCTGGGCTACCGGCATGGCGCCACCGTGACCAAGCTGGCCGCCAACGGGGACGTTCACGCCATGAACAAAGCCCTGCTCTATTTGAAAAATGAGGCCCATTTTCATTTGGAATTCCTGCGCTTTTCCGATCTGGGCGGCTTCCTGGCGGCGGAAATCACGCCCAACAACAATGTGCTGCCTCTGGTGGCTCCCCATTTCTGCGACCGCTTTTCCGGGGAAAATCTCATGATCTACGACAAGACCCACGGTCTGGGCTTTCTTTACCGGAACACCGGCCATCGGGAATTTTTCCAGGCGGACAGTATTATTCTCCCGCCGCCGGAGGAGGATGAGGAACGCTACCGCGCCCTGTGGAAACGGTTTTACAACGCCATTGCCGTAGAGGGGCGGATCAATCCAAAGCTCCGCCGCACCCACATGCCCATGCGCTACTGGCCCAATATGACGGAATTTTCTTAGGGTAACACCGCACAATTCTAAGTGCCAGATTGTGTCGGCAAATTTTTCGCCAGATGAAGCCAAGCTTGACCCCAACTGGCTATGAACGCATAAATCCACTTTCTGCGTGAAAACTAGTGCCAGATAGATTTTACCCAGAAAGGGGTTTTGCATTTTGAAAACGGTAACAAAAACAGAATATGACCAGCGGGTAAAGCAGGCCTCCCCCAACTCGCCGGTCTTGAAGGACTGCTGCCTGGCCTTTCTTTTCGGCGGGGCAATCTGCACCCTGGGACAGATCCTGGCGGGGCTGTACCAGAACCTGGGGCTGGATATAAAGGACGCCCGGGCCTGCGTTTCCATCAGCCTGATCTTCCTCTCTGCCCTGCTGACCGCCCTGGGCTGGTACGACAACATTGCCAAGCATGCCGGAGCCGGCACGCTGGTCCCCATCACCGGGTTCGCCAACTCCATGGTGTCCCCCGCCATGGAATTCAAATCCGAGGGCTTCATCACCGGACTTGGGGCCAAAATGTTCATCGTTTCCGGGCCGGTGCTGGTGTTTGGCATCACGGCGTCCATCGTGTACGGCTTCATCGTCTTTCTGTTCGGAATATAAGGAGGTGGGCAGATGAAACGAATTGGCACGCGCACGCTGGAATTTGAAAGGCCGCCCGCCATCCTGAGCCATGCCGCCATTGCGGGCCGGAAAGAGGCCCAGGGTCCCCTGGGGGCAGATTTTGATCAGACCTTTGAGGATACCAGCCTGAATACGGAAAGCTGGGAAAAGGCGGAGGCCCAGCTGCAAAAGGAGGCCGTGACCCTGGCCATTTCAAAGTCCGGCCTGACGGCGGCGGACATGGACTTTATCTTTGCCGGCGACCTGCTGAACCAGTGCATTTCCTCCACCTTCGGCCTGCTGAATTTTGAAATCCCCTTCCTGGGGCAGTACGGGGCCTGCTCCACCATGGCACAGACCCTGTTCCTCTCCGCCGTCATGGTGGAAAGCGGCGCGGCGGAGCGGGCCGTGGCCGTTACCAGCTCCCACTTCTGCTCGGCGGAGCGGCAGTTCCGCACGCCTCTGGAATACGGCTCCCAGCGAACCCCTACCGCCCAATGGACCGCCACCGCTTCCGGATGCGTCATTGTGGGCCGGGACGGCCGGGTGCGAGTCCGCCGGGGCCTGGCCGGAAAAATTGTGGATCTGGGCGTGAAGGACCCGGCCAACATGGGTGCTGCCATGGCCCCTGCGGCGGCGGACAGCATTTACCAGTTTTTACGGGATACCGGTACGTCCCCGAAAGATTACGACGGCATTTTTACCGGCGACCTAGGCCTGGTAGGAACACGCCTGCTCTACGAAACCCTGGGGGACAACGGCGTCCATTTGCAGGAGGTGCACAACGACTGCGGACTGATGATCTATGACCGGGAAAAGCAGGACGTCCACGCCGGAGGCTCCGGCTGCGGGTGCTCCGCCTCGGTGCTCTGCGGCCATCTGCTCCGGCGCATGGAGCAGGGAGAGCTGAAAAATATCCTGTTCTGCGCCACGGGAGCCCTCATGTCCCCCACCTCCTCCCAGCAGGGGGAATCCATCCCCGGCGTGTGCCATGTGCTGAACCTGACCACAAATTGATCGGCCTTTTCCTCCCAAATGCTTGAAAAAAATTCCCCTACAGAGTATAATTTTATCAGGCATTTGAAAGGAGTTGTCCCCAATGATCCGTGTAACGATTTGGTACGAGGCCCTGGAGGAAAAAGGCGAATTCCGTCCGGAATTTGCTCCCCCCGGAATCCCGGAGGAATTTCAGGACAAGATGGCGGGATTTCTGGCCCAGTCCGCCGCCAATGTAAAAAAGGCGTATCCGGAGGGCATGATGAACACGCTGGCGCAGCAGCTGCGGAAAAACCAGGATATGCAGGTGACCTACACCACCCTGTACGAGCCGGAATACGGCCTGCCGGATGAGCTGCTGAGTAACACCGACGTGCTGATCTGGTGGGGGCATATGGCCCACGACGCCGTGCCGGACGAGCTGGCCTTTAAGGTAGTCTCCCGCGTCCAGCGGGGCATGGGGCTGATCGCCCTGCACTCCGCCCATCTCTCCAAGCCCTTCCGGTATCTGACAGGCGCCAGCGGCAACCTGAAGTGGCGGGAGGTGGATTTCACCCGCGTCTACAAGATGAACCGCACCCACCCCATCACCCAGGGGATTCCCGATACCTTCGAGCTGGAGCAGGAAGAGGTCTACTGCGAGCCCTTCGATATTCCCAAGCCCGATGACCTGCTGTTCACCAACTGGTACCGGGGCGGCGAGCTGTTCCGCAGCGGCGCTACCTGGACCAGAGGGAATGGAAAAATCTTCTATTTCCAGCCGGGCCATGAGACATTTCCCTCCTACCACAATCCCATCATCGTCAAAATCATTGAGAACGCCGTGCGCTGGGCCGCGCCGGTACAGTGGATCGAGAAGCTGGAAAGCCCCATGATCGAGAAATCCCCCGAGGAGCTGCTGAAATAACAGCAAGGAAACAAAGGCGAAGCCAATGTTGGCTTCGCCTCTTTTTTGCTTCCCGGTCCCTCCGGGATTGCCGCAGATCTCTTTCTGCAGGAGCCGGTCCTCCAAAAAGGTTTCTGGAAACTGCGCCCGATTCCTGTCGAAAAAAGATTTACAAGGCGGGCGGAACTGTGGTATACTTTCCTTATGGAAAAAAGAGAGTATTACTATGTATCCCGGAAAAACGCATTCACCTGGATTTCAGCGATCCTGATGCTCTTTTCGGCAGTGGCCCGCATTGCGCTGTTCTGCGGCAGGGGCGTAGCCCTCGGCGCGGATTCCAGCGCGGTCATGTGGTTCCAAATTTTCCTGCCGGCATTTGCTTGTCTTCTGTTTGTAGCGCTGATCCTTTTCTCAGGTGAGACCCATTTCTACCGGACGGCTATCCCCATCTGGCTGTTTGCCATCAGCTTTGCCCACGTGGCCCTCACCCGCATTCCCTATCTGCGTTATGTGGTCCTTCTCTGGGCCCTGTACGCCGCGGCGGCCATCGGGTATACCCTGATCACCGCCGGCCGCTTCAAGTGCTTCTGGATCCTCTGGTTTGCCTCCGCCGCTCTGGCGGCGGGTCTGGTCTATGAAAAACGGGCAGCTGTCCTGTCCCTGGGCAGGCTGGATTTTATGGACTGGTGCTACACCCTGCAAAATATTCTGGGCGCTCTTGCGCTGCTGGCTGCTACCCTGGCCATCAACGGACGGCCGGAGGGCTACCACTACTGTCCCACCTGGGGGGATCGCCCCGACGGCCGGCGGGTGCGCACCATCCCGGCCATGAGCTATGTGATCCCCTACATTATGCCCCAGCGGGCGGCGGCCTCCAACTGGATCCACGATACCGTGGACCTGGGCCCTGTTGAGCGCTTTATCAACGAAAAGCGGGCACAGGGCCTGACTGGCTTCGGGATCATTCATGTCTTTCTGGCCGCTTACTGCCGGGTGGCCGCCCGTTATCCGGCCATCAACCGCTTCTGCTCGGGACAGCATGTGTTCAGCCGGGGGCGGAACCTGGAATTTGTCATGGCGGTCAAGGTGAAGATGACCGCGGACGCTCCAGATACCATGATCAAGGTCCATTTTGACCCTGCCGACACAGCAGAAGACGTCTACCACAAGCTCAATGAAAAAATTCTGTCTGTGAAGGACGCGCCCCTGGTTTCCGACTTTGACAAGACCGCGAAAATTCTGACCTATTTCCCCGGGCTTGTGTTCACCCTTGTGGTGCGGCTGCTGAAGATCGCTGATTATTTCGGCCTTCTCCCCACCGCTCTGCTGGAAATCAGCCCCTTCCACGGCTCGGTGATCCTCACCTCCATGGCTTCGCTGGGCATTCCGCCCATTGTACACCACCTTTACGACTTCGGCAATCTCCCGGTGTTCCTGGCTCTGGGCCAGAAGTACCGGCGCAACGAGATTCTATCCGACGGCACAGTGGTGCAGAAAAAATACGTAGACTTCACGGTGAACACAGACGAGCGCATTTGCGACGGCTTCTACTTTGCCTCCTGTCTCAAGTATCTGCGAAAGCTCCTGGCCCATCCGGAGCGGCTGGACCAGCCTCCGGAGGAGATCATGGAGGATATTCCGTAACTCTTAGCCAGCCAGCTGTCACCAAGCTTGAACCCGGTTCTTGCGGGCGGCTTAGTGCCCAGGCTGCGTTATCGTCCTTGGAAATACACAAAGTATTCCCTGCGTCCTCTGCCTTGCCTGGACACAAATCCGCTCCGCAAAAACTGCAAGCACAGTAAACTGCGGGTTCAACTTGGCGACAGCTGGCTGTTATGCTCTTTTTGACATTTCATATGCTGATAGCAAAAAACAGCCCCGCCCACTTTTTAAGAAGTGAGCGGGGCATTTGGTTTTATAAAATTTCCTTACTTACGCGCTGTTACCGTCTGTCGTGGTCCCTTCTGGGACGGCGGTCGCCGCGGTCATGCCGGGGGCCGCGGTCCTCAGAGATGTCGTTCTCCGGTACGGCGCCGTCCAGGTCGATGAGGGCGTCGCGGCGGGACAGGTTCAGGCGGCCCTTGTCGTCGATCTCCAGAACCTTCACCTTCACCACATCGCCTACGTTCACCACGTCAGTGACCTTCTCGGTGCGCTTGACATCCAGGCGGGAAATGTGGACCAGACCCTCCTTGCCGGGGGCGATCTCCACAAAGGCGCCAAAATCCATCAGACGGGTCACGCGGCCGTTGTAGTAGGAGCCGGGCTCAGGATCGTTGACAATGGTGTCCACAATATCCAGAGCGCGGCGGCAGTTATCGATGTCGATGCCGGTGATATACACATGGCCATCCTCTTCCACATCCATGGTAATATTGCACTCCGCGCAGATTTTCTGAATGACCTTGCCGCCGGTTCCGATGACCTCACGGATCTTGTCCACAGGGATCTGAGTGGAGAGCATCTTGGGCGCATACTTGGAAAGCTCGGGACGCACCTCGGGAATGGCCTTCAAAATGATCTCATCAATGATATAATTCCTGGCCTTGTGGGTCTTCTCCAGGGCTTCCTTCACCATCTCAGGCAGCAGGCCCTTGATCTTCAGGTCCATCTGAATAGCGGTGATACCCTTCTTGGTACCGCCCACCTTGAAGTCCATGTCGCCAAAGAAATCCTCCACGCCCTGAATGTCCACCATGGTCATCCAGCGGTCGCCCTCGGTGATCAGGCCGCAGGAAATGCCGGCCACGGGAGCCTTGATGGGCACGCCGGCAGCCATCAGGGCCAGCGTGGAGCCGCAGATAGAAGCCTGAGAGGTGGAGCCGTTGGAGGACAGCACCTCGCTGACCAGCCGGATGGTGTAAGGGAATTCCTCCATGCTGGGGACCACAGGGACCAGCGCCCGCTCGGCCAGAGCGCCGTGACCGATCTCCCGGCGGCCGGGGCCCCGGCTGGGACGGGTCTCGCCCACAGAATAGGAGGGGAAATTGTAATGATGGATGTACCGCTTGGACTCTTCCTCGTCAATACCGTCCAGCAGCTGGTTATCCCGGATGGAGCCCAGAGTGGCAACCGTCAGCACTTGGGTCTGACCGCGGGTAAACATGCCGGAGCCGTGCACCCGGGGCAGCAGGTCCACTTCGGCGGCCAGGGGGCGCATTTCGTCCATCCCGCGGCCGTCCACGCGCTTCTGCTCGTCCAGCAGCCAGCGGCGGACCACATACTTCTGGGTCAGGTACATGCACTCCTCGATCTTGGCCTCCTGCTCGGGGTAGATGGGATCGAAATGCTCATGGACCTTCTCGTAAATGGGCTTCAGGCGCTCATCCCGGACGTTCTTGTCGTCGGTATCCATAGCGGCCCGGACGTCGTCCTCGGCAAAGGCCTTGATGGCCTCCAGCATTTCAGGCTCGGGATTGTTGGAGGGATAAGTGAATTTATCCTTACCGATCTCCGCCTGGATGCCCTTGATAAATTCGATGATTTTCTGGTTGGCTTCATGGCCTGCCATGATGCCGTTGTACATATCCTCGTCGGAGACCTCGTTGGCGCCTGCCTCGATCATGGCAATGCGCTCGTCGGTGGAGGCCACGGTGACGGCCATCTGAGAGACCTTTCTCTGCTCGGCGGTGGGGTTGATGACAAATTCGCCGTCAACGAGACCCACGGAAACGCCGGAAATGGGGCCGTTCCAGGGAATGTCGGAAATGCTCAGGGCAATGGAGGTGCCCACCAGAGCGGCAATTTCAGGGGAGCAATCCTGATCCACGGACATGACGGTGCAGACGATGGCCACATCGTTGCGCATATCCTTGGGGAACAGGGGGCGGATGGGCCGGTCGATCATGCGGCAGACCAGGGTGGCCTTCTCGCTGGGACGTCCCTCACGCTTCAGGAAGGAGCCGGGGATCTTGCCCACAGAGTACAGCTTTTCCTCAAAATCCACAGACAGGGGGAAGAAATCAATGCCATCCCTGGGCTTGGCGGAGGCGGTAGCCGCCACATGCACCACGGTCTCACCGTAACGGACCAGGCACTCGCCATTGGCCAGCTGGGCCATTTTGCCGGTCTCTACCACCAGGGGGCGTCCGGCAAATTCTGTTTCGTACACCTTAAAATTCTCAAACATTTTTCTACTTCCTTTCTACACTTCAAACCTGACAGTCCGGTCTAATACCGGCCTGAAAATAGAACAGGCCATGACTACGGCCGGAGGGACCGTAACCACAGCCTGAATTCTTCCTTTACTTACGCAGACCCAGCTCTGCAACAATGGCACGATAACGCTCGATGTCGATCTTGGTCAGATAGTTCAGAAGGCTCCTTCTCTGGCCGACCATCTTCAGCAGGCCGCGGCGGGAATGATGATCCTTCTTGTTGGTGCGCAGGTGCTCGGTCAGGTCATTGATGCGCTTGCTCAGCACAGCGATCTGCACCTCGGGAGAACCCGTGTCGCCCTCATGGCGGGCAAATTTCTGGATGATCTCGGTCTTTTCTGCTTTTGTCATAATAAACACCTTTCTTTCACGGCGCTTCGGCCGCACAAATTCACCCATGCTCCCAGACCAACGTCGGTTAGTCGATGGACCGAGGACAGGGCAGCTTAAATATTTTATCACAGTTTTCCCCGGTTGTAAAGAGATTTTCCCGGTTCTATCGGATTTTTCTCCGCAATTTTCTTCGCCTCGGCGGCATTTCTCACGATCTCCGCCTTCAGATCCTCCAGAGAGTCGAATTTCCGCTCTGGACGGATAAACCGGAGGAAGTACAGCCGCACCTGCTTCCCGTACAGATCGCCGGAAAATTCCGGCAGCCAGGTCTCGGAAAGCACCCGGTCAGACCCTACCGTGGGCTTCACACCCACATTGGTAACGCCGTAATGGCAGACGTCCTCCACCTGGACCCAGGTGGCGTAGACCCCAAACTTGGGCAGCGCAAAATTTTCTGGCAGGGCCTGGTTGATGGTGGGGATCCCCAGCCCGGTACCCAGATGATTGCCGTGGATCACCTCCAGCGCAAAGCCGAAAGGCCGGCCCAGCAGCCGATTTGCCAAAGGGATGTCTCCCTCCTGTATGGCGGTACGGATTCTGGTGGAGCTGATCTTCTCCCCGTTTTCCAGCACGGCCGGAACCACCTGCAGCTCCACGCCCCATGCTCCACACAGCTGGGTCAGCAGGGCCACATTTCCCGCCGCGGCTCTGCCAAAGCGGAAATCCCCGCCGCAGCAGAGCTTCCGAGCGCGGCACCGCTCCAGCAGCACCTCCCGGAAAAAGCGCTCCGGCTCCATGTTTTTCAGGCTGGCAAACTCCAAGGAATACAATCTTTCCACGCCCATTGCCTGGAAGAGCCTCTCCCGGTCCTCTGCCGTCACCACTGCCGGATTTCCGGAGGGAACACTGTCAAAGGTAAAAACGCCCACCGCAAAGGGACTTTCCGCCGCTGCCCGGATCACCGCCTGATGGCCCGGATGAAGGCCGTCAAAGGTTCCCAGGGCCAGGGCGCAGGCCTCTGTCTCCCGGATGTCCTCCAGCTGCTTTATGATTCGCACGATCCACTCACCTGTGCTTCCGTAAATAGTTTCAAAAATTTCAGCTGACCCTGTTCCGGGTCCGCCTCCGCAAGCCCCAGAAAGCTCCCGCCCGGGCGGTAGATCCGCAGTCTTGCTCCGGCTCTCAGGGTAATGCGGGGCAGTTTTACCCGCTCCATGGCAAGGCTCCCGCCATTTTGGAACCGCGCAGCCTGGGCCTGGCTCACGGTCACGGCAGGGTACTCCTCGAAAAGGCTGTCCACAGGCCGCAGCACCTGGGAGAGCTTCCCTTCGGCGGCCAGCTCCTTCAACCGATCCAGCGAAACAGCCTCCTCCTCCGAAAAACCGCAGGCCCGCACCCGGCGCAGAGCCGTCATGGTCCCACAGGTCCCGGCCCCTCGGGCGATGTCCTCGATCAGGGCACGAATATAAGTGCCCTTGGAGCAGGCAACCGCAAAAATCCCCGCTCTGATGTCCGGATCGTAGTGTTCCAGCTCCAGCCGGAAAATGGTGACAGGCCGGGGCTTTCGCTCCACCTCCAACCCTTTCCGAGCCAGCTCGTACAGACGCTTTCCGTTTACGGAAACCGCTGAATACATGGGCGGAAGCTGCTGAATCTCCCCCCGGAACGGTTCCATGGCCTTTTCCAGCTTTTCCCGGGAAATGGGGATTTCATCGGTCTCTACGACCCCGCCTGTAACGTCTCCGGTGTCCCGGCGCTCTCCCAGCCGGAAGGCCGCCCGGTACACCTTGTCTGTATCCGGCAGCAGGTCCGCCGCCTTGGCGGCTCTCCCCAGCAGCAAGGGGAGCACCCCGGTCGCCAGAGGATCCAGGGTGCCGGTATGCCCTATTTTCTTTTCATGGGAAAGCCCCCGCGCCACCGCTACCACATCAAAGGAGGTAAAGCCGCCGGGCTTGTCCACCACAAGCACGCCGTTCATGAAATCACGATCCCTGTTCTTTCACAGATTGAGAAAACTCCCGCTGCCTCGGTCGATCTTACAAATTTCTCAGATACTCCACACAAGCGGCCCGCATTTTTTCCGCGGCCTCCTCCATAGAGAGCCCGTTGAAGGTGCATCCTGCGGCTCCCGTATGTCCGCCGCCGCCGAATTTTCCGCAGAGCTCTGCCGCGTTGGCGGGGGGATTTGCCCGCACGGAAATCTTTATGGCGCCGTCCGCCTTTTCCTTCACAGTGACGCCCAGGACCACGCCCTCGATCTGCCTTGGCAGGGCAGCCAGGCCTTCCAGGTCGCTTTCCACAGCCCCAGTCTGTCCGTAAATGGCCTGGGGGACCTGGATCATGGCGCACCTGCCGCCGCAGAAGAATTCCAGCCCGTTCATCACAATGCGTTCCGCCTCCAGCTGGGCGCGGGTTTTGGACTCCCACATCAGCCGGTTGATGTCCGCCGCTTTCGCCCCTGCGTCCAGGGTCTCTGCGGCAATGCGGTAGGTGCGGGCAGTGGCGTTCTGGTAGCGCAGACAGCCCGTATCGGTGGTGATGCCCGTATAAACGCAGTCCGCTATGGCCGGGTCGGCCTTTACGCCCAGCTCCTTTAGGAGCAGCCAGATCATCTCCGCCGTTGCCGCGCTGTCCGGCTCCACCCAGCGGTTTTCCGTAAAGGCCCTATGGGTGCCGTGGTGGTCGATGGCCAGCTCTATTCTCTGCTGGTAGGTCTCCCGTAGGGAACCCAGCAGCGTCACGTCAGCCACGTCCACAGTCACCACGTGATAGGAGGGATCCTCCCAGGCGCTCTCCGCAAAAGGAAGGCCCCGGAACAGATATTGAAATTTCGGCGCAACGGGATCGGCACAGCGAAATTCCGCTTGCTTGCCCATAGCCCGCAGGCCCCGGATCAGCCCGCCGGCAGAGCCCAGCGCGTCCCCGTCCGGAGAGGCGTGGCACAGCACCAGCACCTTATCCCAGTTTTTTATCAGTGCTGCCGTTTCCTTACAGCTCAGCATAGTCTTCTTCCCCTTCCTCCTCCTTCGGCTTCTCGACGTCCTGATCATGGCAGTGCTGCCGTTTCCTTACAGCTCAGCAGGATCTTCTTCCCCTTCCTCCTCCGGCTCTTTGATGTCCAGATCGTGGAGAATTTTGGAGATATGGGCGCCATATTCGATGGAATCCGTGGGCTTGAAGATCATTTCCGGCACATGCCGCAGGGAAAGCCGCTTGCCCAGCTCCCGGCGGATGTATCCCGCTGCCGATCTCAGGCCCTGGACCGCCGTTTTTGTCCGGTCCATGCCCTCCATGGTGCTCACATAGGTTGTGCAGAAGGAAAGGTCGCTGGTGACCTCCACCCGCACCACGCTCAGCAGGCAGTCCTTTACCCGCGGGTCCTTGACCTCCCGCAAAACAGCGGAAAGCTCCCGCTTCACATCTTCTGTTACCCGGTCTATTTTATAGCTTGGCATACTAGCTCCTTCTACACTAACAACTAATTTCTAACGACTAATCTCTATATTCCTCCATCTCGTAGGCCTCCAGAATGTCGCCCTGCTTGATGTCGGAGAATTTCTCCAGCGTGATGCCGCAGTCGTATCCGTCAGCCACTTCCCGGACGTCGTCCTTGAACCGGCGCAGGGAGGCGATTTTGTCGTCCGCCACAATAATGCCGTCGCGTACCACCCGGATCAGCGCGCTGCGGGTGATCTTGCCGCTGGTGACATGGCCGCCGATGACCACGCCCACATTGGAAATTTTGTAGGTCTCGCGGCATTCGGCCTTGCCCAGCTCCACCTCGCGGAACTTGGGCGCCAGCATACCCTTCATAGCGGACTCGATCTCCTCAATGCAGTCGTAAATGATACGGTACAGCCGCATGTCCACGCCGTCTCGCTTGGCGTTTTCCTCCGCCACGGGATCGGGCCGCACATTGAAGCCCACGATAATGGCGTTGGAGGCATTTGCCAGCATGACGTCGCTCTCGTTGACGGCGCCCACTGCACCGTGAATGATATTGACGCGGACTTCCTCGTTGGTCAGCTTTTCCAGGGACTGGCGCACAGCCTCCACCGAGCCCTGCACGTCGGCCTTGACAATGATTTTAAGCTCCTTCATATCGCCCACCTGCATCTGCTCAAAGAGGTTATCCAGGGTCACCTTGGTCTGGGCGCGGAAGGTCTCCTCCTTCTGCTCGGTCAGGCGCTGCTCCACCAGCTCTCTTGCCAGGCGCTCATCGGACACGGCGTTGAACACATCGCCGCCCACGGGCACATCGTTGAGACCGGTGATCTCCACAGGCACGGAGGGCCCCGCCTCCTGCACCCGGCGGCCCTTATCGTCCATCATAGAACGGACCCGGCCCACGGTGGTGCCTGCCACGATCACATCGCCGGCATGAAGGGTGCCGTTCTGCACCAGCACGGTGGCGATGGGACCCATGCCCTTGTCCAGCCGGGCCTCCACCACGGTGCCCTTGGCCGCCCGGTCGGGATTGGCCTTCAGCTCCAGCATGTCGGCAGTGAGAATGATCATTTCCAGCAAATCATTGATACCCTGTTTGGTATGGGCGGAAACGGGAATGCAGGGAGTATCGCCGCCCCAGTCCTCAGGCACCAGGTTATACTCGGTGAGCTGCTCCTTGACCCGCTCGGGGTTGGCCCCCACCTTATCCATCTTGTTGATGGCGACGATGATGGATACCCCTGCCGCCTTGGCGTGGTTGATTGCCTCTACAGTCTGGGGCATAATGCCGTCATCCGCAGCCACCACCAGCACGGCAATATCGGTAACCATGGCGCCCCGGGCGCGCATGGTGGTAAAGGCCGCATGGCCGGGGGTATCCAGGAAGGTCACGTCCCGGTCGCCCACCTTCACCCGGTAAGCGCCGATGTGCTGGGTAATGCCGCCGGCCTCGCCCTCGGTGACGTTGGTGTGTCGGATCACGTCCAGGATAGAGGTCTTGCCGTGGTCAACGTGGCCCATGACCACCACCACGGGAGCACGGGTCACCAGGTTGGAGACGTCGTCCTCACTGTCATCAATGATCCGTTCTTCAATGGTAACCACCACTTCCTTTTCCACTCTGGCGTGGAATTCATCGGCCACCAAAACGGCGGTATCGAAGTCAATGGTGTCGTTGATGGTGGCGAATACGCCCAGGCCCATCAGCTTTTTGATGATCTCCGGGGCGGTCACCTTCAGGCGCAGGGCAAACTCGCCCACGGTGATCTCATCAGGCACCTCAATGGTGATGTGCTTTGCCTTGCGCTCCTGGGCGATGCGGCGCAGCCTCTCGGCCTCGGTCTCCCGCTTGCCCCGCTTCTGCTGACCTCTCCGCTGCTGGTTGCGGCCGGTGAACTTCTGCTTGTTCACAATATTGTCCGTCTTTACCTTCTGGTCGGCCAGGCGGTCATATTTTTCGTTGTAACGGTCGATATTCACATTGGAGGAACGGGTATCCACCACCCGGCGCACGGACTGGCGGGGTTCCTGCACCTGCACGGGAGTCTCCTTTTCCGGTGCGCTGGGACGGACCGTGGTGGTCTCGGGCCGGGGAACGGCAGGCTTTTTGGAGGCCGCCGGCTTTTTCTCCCGGGCCTTGGACGCTGCCTTCTCCTGCTCCACAGGCTCCGGCTCCGCTTCCAGGGTCACCGCAGCCTCGGGAGCGCGCTGCTCCCGCTGGGCAAAGTAGGCGTCCAGGCTTTCCATGTTCCGTTCCTGGGTAAAGGAATCGAACACAATGTCCAGCTCCTCCTCGGTCAGGGCGGTCATGTATTTTTTGGGTTCCTCGAAGAATTTGGCCAGGGTATCGATCACATCCTTATTGGGGATATTCAGATCCTTGGCAACCTCCCGAACTCTGTATTTGATCATCATATCAGATCATTCCTCCTTCTCTCGTTCCAGCTTGTTGTACACAGCTTCGGCAAAGCCCCCGTCCGTTACGGCCAGCACGCCAGCCTTCACGCCGCAGGCCCGCCCGGTTTCCTCCATGGCGGCCGGGATGCGGATGGCAGGGATCTTTGCCCGCTCTCCCTCATAGCAAAGGTTCTTAAAGGTTTTTTCCGAAACATCACGGGCGGCCAGCAGCAGTCTGGCCCTTCCCTCCCGGGCGGCGCCGGCGGCGGCGTCGAAGCCCGCCTCCAGCTTTCCGGCCCTGCGGATCAATCCCAGCAGGGACAGCACGCCGTTATTCATTCTGCGCCATCTCCTCCTCCATCCGGTCGTAGACCTCCTCAGGGATCCGGCAGGAAAGGCTCTTTTCCAGCCTTCTGGCTTTTCGGGCCGCCTTCAAGCACTCCGGGTTCCGGCAAAGGTACGCGCCCCGTCCGGGCTTTTTCCCAGTCAGATCCAGGGAGATCTCCGCCGGCAGGGGAGTTCCGTCCTCCCCCAGCTTTTCCGGCCCCCGGACCACCCGCACCAGCTCTCGCTTGGGCTTCATCTGGCCGCATCCGGCACACATGCGCAGCGGCACTTTTTTGGGACGCATCATACTTACCACCTTCTCTGCCAAAAACTCTCTAAAGCCGCGTTTCCCGGGATTGTCTTACTCCTCCTCGCCGTAGAAACCGCTCTCAGGCTTAATATCGATCTTCCAGCCGGTCAGCTTAGCCGCCAGCTTGGCGTTCTGGCCCTTGTTGCCAATGGCCAGGGAAAGCTGATTGTCCGGCACGGTGACCTTACAGGAATGGGGTGCGGTGTCCAAAATCTCCACGGACAGCACATTGGCGGGGGACAGGGCGGCAGCGATGAACTGCTGGGGATCCTCGCTGTACTCCACAATGTCGATCTTCTCGCCGCCCAGCTCATTGACGATTTCGGACACACGGGCGCCCCGGGCGCCAATGCAGGCACCTACGGCGTCCACGTCGGGATTGTGGCTGATCACAGCCAGCTTGGTGCGGGAGCCGGCCTCCCGGGACACAGCCTTGATCTCCACTGTACCGTCGTAAATCTCCGGGACCTCTGTTTCAAACAGACGCTTGACCAGGTCGGGATGGGTCCGGGAAATAATGGCCTTGGGGCCCTTAGAAGTATCGCGGATGTCGACTACATAGACCTTTATGTAGTCGCCCTCGCGCACATTTTCACTGCCTACCTGCTCGCTCTTGGGGAGCACAGCCTCGGCCTTGCCGATCCGCAGGGATAATGCCCCTGTCTGGGGATCCACACGCTCTACCAGACCGCTGACCAGCTCCTGGTGCTTGGACTGGAATTCCTGCATCATCTGGCCCCGCTCACTTTCGCGGATGCCCTGGCGGATCAGGTTTCTGGCGATCTGCGCGGCCACGCGGCCAAACTGCTTGGTATCCAGCTGAATGGCCACAGTGCCGCCCACCTCGGCCATGGGATCGATCTCCCTGGCCTTCTCCAGCAGGATCTCACGGTTGGGAGCCTCTACCTCTTCCTCAACTTCCTTCTTCAGGTACACCTCAAATCGGCCCTCGTCGGCGTCCACCTGTACATCCACATCCTCGTTGCCGTAGCTGTTCTTGCAGGCAGAGGCAATAGCTTTTTTGATTTTGTCAATCATAAACTCTACGGGAATGCCCTTTTCTTTTTCCAGCAGGTCCAGGGCCAGGAACAGCTCCTCGTTCCCCTGCTTTTCCGGTTCTTTTTTCTTTGCCATTTTTCCGATTACTCCTTTTCTGGTTTTTTGATCGCGGTCATTATCTCTATTGTATGCTCACAGCTCCTCTACCACGTTTACAGAGGAGCATTCTTTCTTCTCAAAGGAGGCAGTGGTCTCCTCGTCCAGCTGAAGGGTAAAGCCGCCGTTCTGGTCGGCGCTGAGCAGAACTCCCTCCAGCACCCTGACGCCGTTTTCCAGGGGGCGGATCAGCTTGACCCGAACCGGCTCCCCCAAATACTTTTGAAAATGCTCCGGCCGGGTGAGCCTCCGCTCAAAGCCGGGGCTGGACACCTCCAGCAAATACTCCTGAGGGATCGGGTCCTCTTTGTCCAGCACCGGGTTGATGGCATGGGTCATATCCACACAGTCATCAATGGAAACGCCGGATTCCCTGTCGATAAACAGGCGCAGCACCCAGTCAGCACCCTCCTTGACAAACTGCACATCCCACAGGGTCAGCCCCAGCTCCTGGGCCAGGGGCTCCGCCATGCTGCGGACTCTTTCGGCCACCGGCAGCTTTTTGTTTTCCCCGCTCAAGATTTTTCCTCCTTCCGTCGGCTTTTCAGGAAAAGGGCAGTCTCAAGGCGCTCCCATGGGGCCTGCCCGAAAGCAAACAAAAGAGCGGGTCGCCCCACTCTTTCATCCTAACCTTATACCATCCAGATTATAACACCGTCTTCCGGAAAAATCAAGCATTTTCCTTAGAACCCATTGCATTTTTTCAAAGAATCCGGCGTCTGGCTTATGCCTCCAGCTGCCGGGAGAGGAACATGGCCGCTGCTTTTGCGCTTTCCGCGGCCTCTCCGCTCACCCGCGGCGGAGATTTTTCCCCCTTCAGCAGGATCACGGCGCCCATCACGTCTCCCACGGAGATGACCGGAAACACTGCCAGCGCGGCGGCAGGAGGGTCCTTGCACACCAGCACCGTGTTTTCCCCTGCGGTGATAAAGCTGCGCCGGGACATGATCAGCTCGTCCAGCTGGGGGGCGATGCTCTTGTGGAGAAGCTCCTTCTTGGCAGGGCCGGCAATGGCTATGACCTGCTCCGTGTCGCAGACTGCGGCGGCGTGGCCGGTCAGGCTCACCAGCGTCTCCGCATAGGCAGCCGCCAGCTGAGACATTTCTCCCACCGGCGAATATTTCTTCAAAATGACTTCTCCCGATACATCGGTATAGATTTCCATGGGCATACCTTCCCGTATTTTCAGGGTGCGGCGGATCTCCTTGGGGATTACGACGCGGCCCAGGTCGTCGATCCGGCGCACGATTCCCGTAGCTTTCATGCAGAATTCCTCCCAAATTGGTTTCGTGACAATAGTATTGTCGGAATGCCTGGGATTTATCCTGACTTTTTCCTATTGATGAAAAGAAAGGATTTTCTCTGATCAGGGCAGCGCCTTTGTCTGCTTTCATCGTCTCTTTCCGGATTTTACACATGGGAAAAGGGCGGCCTTCCATTCGGAGAGCCGCCCTTTGCTGATTGACAATGATTTTGATAAATTACGGCAGATCCACACTGGCAACCAGGATCTTGGCGGCCTCGGCGCGGGTGATGGCGTCGTGAGGCAGGAAGTTGCCGTTCTCATCGCCGTGGAAGATGCCTGCGTTCTTGCAGGTGCGGATGGCGTATGCAGCCCAATCGCTGGCCTGGGCCTGATCCTTGAAGTCAACGGCGGGGATGCCGGAGAGCTTCAGAGCGCGGTAGAGAATGGCCGCCGCCTCCTCACGGGTCAGGTAAGACCGGGGATCGAACATGTCGTTGCCCACGCCTCTCATGATGCCCTTCCTGTTCAGGAAAGCAATGGAAGCCTTGGCCCAATCGCTCATCTGATTCTCATCTGCAAAGCTGGTATCGGTGGTGTTCAGCTCGTCCTTCGTGGCAAGACCGGCAGCGATCATCATACGGGTAGCCATGGCGGCAAAGGCCTCGCGGGTAATCCTCTCACCCGGAGCAAAGGTGCCGTCACCGTTGCCGTAAACGATGCCCAAGTCGGAAGCGCGCATGACGAACTTGTAGTACCACTCGCCCTGAGGAACGTCGGTGTACTCCTCCTGGAGCACCACGGACAGGACGTAATCCTTCACAACATCGCCCATCTCGGAGCTGACCCGGATATTCAGGCCATTGGTCAGGTCGTAGGTCACATTGCCGTCCTCATCGGTGGTGGTGACAGGATTGATCTCCTCGGCGGTGGCCAGGGGAGAAACCTCGTACTCCAGGGTGACCTTGGTAATGTCAGCGCTGCGGGGCAGCGTTGCCACAACGGTCTTAGCTTCAGTATCCACCTTGGCGTCGGCGCCGTTGACCTTGGCGGAAACAATATCAGCTTCCATACGGACGGGCTGCACCTCAATGACCACATCGTACATGTTGGTGGTGACCTCGTCCTCGCTGATGACAGCCAGCTGGGTAAAGGTGGTCCAGGAAGTACCATCGGCAGAGGCCTGAATGGCGTAGCTGCCGGCGCTGCCGGAAATGACCTTCAACTGGCCAGGCTGCGCAGGATCGGTATCGGAATAAGCAACGGGCAGAACCACCTCGCCGGCCTTCACGGTGGCGTACTTGGAAGCCACATAGTCGGCGCAGAAGGGAGTGCTGTTCACGAAGGAAGCGGGCACCTGAATGGTCACTGCGGTGCTGGTAATGGTGCTGGTCACCTTGCCGTCCTTGGCGGTGAAGCCGCTCAGCACAGCGCCGGTCTCGGGCAGAGAGTAGGTGACCTCCACCGTGTACATGGACACATTGCCCATGTATTTCTCGGTAACCAGGTCATCCGTGGAAACTGCCGCGCCGTCCATATCGATGACAGCGCTTTCGTTGGCCACCACAAACACGGCAGAGCCCAGGTCGGACACAGTGATGGGAGTGGTGGTCTCGCCGAAGCCGCTAACGACCTCGGTAGCGGGGCTGATCTTATTGTCCACTACACGGTACAGCTTGGCGCCCTCGGAAATGTCAAACTTGGGAACCAGTGCCGTCTTGGGGGCCTTGGACAGGCCGAAGGGCAGGGTCACGTTGAACATGGTACCGGAAACCTGCACCTTGTGGGTGTTATCCTCCACAGAGGTCTCTGCACTGGTAGCAGAGGTCAGGGTGAAGTTGGAGAGCTTCATTTCGGTCTTAGCAGGCTCCTTCTCAAAGACCAGAGAATAGATGGCCTTCTCGCCGTTGTTGGCCTCCACGGTCAGCTTGTTTTCGCCCTCGAAGGGATCTGCTGTCAGCTTGTAGCCGATGATCTCCTTGGTGCCATAGGACACATCAAAGGCAAAAGTAGTGGTATTGGCCTGAATCTCGCTGGCCTTGGTGGCATAGGGAACCTTGAAGACGATGCTGCCGGCAGTTTTGCTGGCCACGCCCTCATAGACCTTCTCGTCCTCGCTGCCCGCACCCATGGTCATAACGGCCTTGGTGACAGTGGGGTTGCTGGCCTTCTGCTTGTCAACGGTAGCACTGAGCAGATAGTACTCCGTGTTGATCCCGTCGGCAGCCACGACCCGCACACGGACGCTGCCCGCGCTCAGATCCACGGCCTCTCCGCCATATTCCTTGGTAGCGCCGCGGCCCACATACACCTTGGCTCCCTCGGCGGCAGTAAAGTTCAGAACGACGCTGGAGCGGTCGCAGCCGTAAGGCAGGACCACATCCAGGCTGCCCTCGGCATTGTCAACAGTGCCGGCGGCCTTATATGAATTCGATTCTTCATCCTGAGCAGTAGCAGTAAAGCCGGTCATGGTGGCGTCCGTGCTGGGAGAAACCACGACCCTGACATGGTACACAACAAAGATGTCGTTGTCCTCGCTGTCATAAACAGTCAGCGTGTAGTCCATGTCTTCGATAAAGGTATAGCGGCCGCCGTCCTCCACAGCGAAGGTAACGGGCTCGGCTTCTTCCTCGCCCTCTTCCACCTCGGGAGTGTAGGACATAACGGCAGTATAGCTCTTACCGACGGACATGCGCAGCTCGAAGGTGGAACCCTCCATGACAGTGTCCTCGGGCATGACCACCTCATAATCGGTGCCGTTTGCAGTAAAGGCGGATACCCCGCCGATGGTCAGATCGGTCAGGCACTTGGCGGCGACAGCCCTTATCGTGTAATAAGTATTGCTGCCGTTCTGGGCAATGACGGCGACGGAATTCTCATAGGTGCCGTCCGCACCCAGCTTGATGTCGGCAGTGACAGGCCTGGAGCTGGGATAGTCCATCTCAGCAGTCAAGGTGCCCTCGGTACACTCCCAGGGGAACACCACAGAAATCGTCTTGGCGAGATTGTCTACCTGGGCGTCCAGCACAACTTCCTTCTCAGGATCGCCCACCTTGACGGTCAGGGAGGCGGAAGCCAGAGTCGTGACGTTGCTGATGGCCTGCTTGCTGACGCTGATGGTAAAATCAACGCTCTTGGCAGACTCTGCGCTGTTGGTAATGTAGAAGCTGACCTTCCGGCTGGTAACGTCGAAGCTCAGGGTGGCGATGCCATCGCTGGCTACGGCAACCGCAGGCTCGCCGCCGTCTACCGTGTACACAACGCGGTCATAACGGTTGCTGTCGGACTTGATCTCAACCGTCACTTCCTCCTTGTCGCTGGCGTTATAGGCCAGGGTGTCGGTAAAGGCAGTCCTGTCCGCGTTGACAGTCAGGCTGCCCTTGCTGGCGCCGATCTCTACCAGGCCGTTCCGGTTGATGAAGATGGACTTCACCGGATCCGCCGCAGAGGCGCCGAGAGGAATCATTGCGACGATCAGCATGATTGCCAGGATCACCGCAATGGATTTCTCCAGAATTCTGCTCTTGCTCATGATAAAAACCTCTTAATCCAATAGATTCTCACAGGGCAGACTCCCCCCCTGGAGTTGTGGATACGTATATATCATAACGGTTTACGTAAAAAATTGCAAGACCTGTTTTGAAGTTTTTCCGCATTTTTATGCCAATTACAGGAATTTTTACAGAAAAACCGGGTTTTTGAACCATTTTTCCGTCTTTTTCCCGCGATTTTCCAATTATTTCTTTGCCTTCAGCGCCGATTCGCACCCAAATCGGTCAACGCGTTCCGGGAAAGCTCCCGCCCGTGCTCAGAGCAGTATGCGTAGAGGACCTGGGCGGGACCCAGATAGCTGCCGCTTTCCGACGCCGCACGCAGCACCTGCCGCCGCTGGCTCAACCCGGCGTAAACCGAAAGGAAGTACCGCCCCCGGTACAGGCAGAGCTCCGCCCCCAGGCCGGGATACAGCTGATACAGTGCCTCGGCCGCCGCACACAGAGGCGTCACACCGGAAAAACAGAACAAAAGAGGCTGCGCAGGTCTTTTCAGCTTCAAGAGCAGCGCCACCTTTCTTTTCCAATATAATGCGGAGAACCGGCAAGACGTCGGCGCGCGCTTCCGGAACGCCGCCAAAGGCGGGGGCGCATCCTGCGCCGCGCTTTCCTTCTCACCGATCTATTATATTGGAAAGCGGGCTGTCCCTGTTACCCTGCCGGGCCGGGATCGAAGCCGGTTTTACATCAGTAAGGCCGCCGCACCCATGGGCCCAACAGAAAGAAAAAGCTCCCGAACCGGCCAAAGCAGCCGTCTGGGAGCCTTTTCAGGGAAAGCCTTTTACAGAGCCGTCACACCGGTCACCTGATAGCCGGCCTCCGCCACGGCCTGTTTCATGGTCTCATCGGAAACCTCTGCGTTCAGCGTGACGATGGCGGCGCCCTTTTCATGGCTGACCTCGGCGCTCACCACGCCCACCAGCCCCTCCAGGGCCTTCTTCACGTGCATCTCGCAATGGGCGCACATCATGCCTTCGATCTTCAGTTCCTTCTTCATAGCTGTTGGCTCCTTTTTCTGAGTTTTATTGATGGCAGCGGCCTTTCGGTCGCGCTTTGACGAATGGATATTGACAAGATTCAGCCTCAGGGCGTTGGTGACCACGCAAAAGCTGGAAAGGCTCATGGCAGCTGCCGCAAACATGGGATTGAGCTCCCAGCCGAACAGATGGATATACGCGCCTGCCGCCAGGGGAATGCCGATCACGTTGTAAAAAAACGCCCAGAACAGGTTCTCGTGGATATTTGTCAGCGTTCTCCGGCTGAGACGAATGGCAGCGGGCACATCCGCCAGCGTACTGTTCATCAGCACCACGTCCGCAGCGTCGATGGCCACATCCGTTCCCGCGCCGATGGCCACGCCTACGTCAGCGCTGGTAAGGGCCGGGGCGTCGTTGATGCCGTCGCCCACCATGGCCACCCGGCCCTGGCTTTTCAGCTGCCGGACTACAGCCTCCTTGCCCTCCGGCAGCACCCCGGCGATCACCTCATCCACACCGGCCTGCCTGCCGATGGCCTCCGCCGTGCGCTGGTTGTCTCCGGTGAGCATGACCACACGGATCCCCATGTTTTGCAGCTCCCGGATGGCTTGGGGACTGTCCTCCTTCATGACGTCCGCCACGGCGATCATCCCCAGCAGCTCTTCTCCCAAGGCGAACAGCAGGGGCGTTTTGCCCTGGGCGGCCAGGCTGTCTGCAGTTTCCTCCAGCTCCGGCGAAAGATCGACGATCCCGCCGATATAGCTGAGGCTTCCGCCCACAAGGGCCTTGCCCTGGGAAGCAGCCCTAAGGCCGTTGCCGGGCAGAGCCGCGAAATCGGAAACCTCCACAGGATCGATCCCATCCTTCTCCGCCCGCTGTACCACAGCCCTGGCCAGGGGATGCTCGCTGAGCTTTTCCAGAGAATAGGCGTAGGTGAGAAGCTCCTTCTCCGATGCTGCCCCGGGAACCACATCCGTTACCGTGGGCTCGCCCTTGGTGATGGTTCCGGTCTTATCCAGCGCCACGATCTGGGGCTTCCCGGCATTTTCCAAAACCACCGCGTTCTTGAACAGAATGCCGTTCCGGGCGCCTACCCCATTGCCCACCATAATGGCCACAGGGGTGGCAAGCCCCAGGGCGCAGGGGCAGCTGATGACCAGCACCGAAATGGCCCTGGCCAGCGCAAAGCCCACGCCCCGGCCCAAAATCAGCCAGACGATCAGCGTAACGGCGGCAATGCCGATGACCACCGGGACAAACACGCCGGAGACCTTGTCGGCAATTTTGGCGATGGGGGCCTTGGTGGCCGCCGCGTCGCTGACCATTTTGATGATCTGGGACAGGGTGGTGTCCTCTCCCACCCGGGTGGCCTCGCAGCGCAGGAAACCGGAACGGTTCACCGAAGCCGCCGACACCGTGTCTCCCGCAGCCTTATCCACGGGGATGCTCTCGCCTGTAAGGGCAGATTCATCCACGGCGCCCGTACCCTTCAGCACCACGCCGTCCACCGGGATGTTTTCCCCGGGGCGCACCACGAAAACGTCTCCCCGCTGTACCTGCTCCACAGGGACCTCTGCCTCCTGGCCGTCCCGGACCACCGTGGCGGTTTTCGGCGCCAGCGCCATCAGGCTTTTCAGCGCGTCTGTGGTCTTGCCCTTAGAGCGGGCCTCCAGCATTTTGCCCACGGTGATCAGGGCAAGGATCATGGCAGCGGATTCAAAATAGAACTGGTCCATGTAGTACATGACCCCGTCCATGTCCATTTTCATTTGAGCCACTGTCATGGCGAATAGCGCATAGGTGCTGTACAGAAAGGCCGCCGCCGAGCCCAGGGCCACCAGGGTATCCATATTGGGGGAGCGGTGGAGCAGGCCCTTGAACCCGCTGATGAAGAACTTCTGGTTGATGACCATGACGATGGCCGAAAGCAACAGCTGCAAAATTCCCATGCCCACATGGTTCCCTTCCAAAAAGGGCGGCAGGGGCCAGTTCCAAAGCATGTGTCCCATGGAAAAGTACATCAGCACGATCAAGAATACCAGCG
Source organism: uncultured Acutalibacter sp. (assembly GCA_964600905.1). Taxonomy (GTDB): domain Bacteria; phylum Bacillota; class Clostridia; order Oscillospirales; family Acutalibacteraceae; genus Acutalibacter. The sequence continues at coordinate 28,862 of CAZRLJ010000003.1, forward strand.
AGGCAACGAGCCTGCGCACCAGCTTGGGCGTCTCATGGTCCGCCAGCTCCTCGGCCTGACTCTGGCGGGCCGCCTCGCGTTCAGCGCCCTTCTGCTTGGCGCCATAGCCCGCGTCCTCCACCGCCTTAATGATGGCGGCAGGGGAGGCGGTCCCCTCCACGCCCATGGAGTTTGTCAGCAGGCTCACGGAGCAGGAGGTCACGCCGGACACCCCGGACACCGCCTTTTCCACCCGAGCGGAGCAGGCGGCGCAACTCATACCCGTCACAGTATATTGTTCCATGTTTCCACCTCATTTCATCAGCTTTTCCAGGGTCCGCACCAGCTCGTCGATCACGTCGTCCTTTCCCCCGCGAATATCCTCTGCCACACAGGTGCGGATATGACTGGCCAGCAGCTCTTTATTAAAGGAATTCAGCGCGGCGGTGACCGCCGCCACCTGGGTCAGGACGTCTGTACAGTAGGCGTTTTTCTCCACCATGCCCCGGATCCCCCGTACCTGTCCTTCGATACGGTTGAGCCGGTGGATCAAGCGCTGGGCCTCCTCCGGTGTGCGTTCCTTGGTCTTATGGCTGGCGCATTCTTTTTTCAATAGGATTCCCCTCTTTCCCACATTATACCGACGCACGGAACATGCGTTGGTATAATGTGCCGATTGCCCGTTGCGCGTAGCGCAAACTGGGCAAGGCAACTTCAATTCTATAATATCCGCT
>CAZRLJ010000003.1:29674-77477 GCA_964600905.1 uncultured Acutalibacter sp.
CCCGTTGCGCGTAGCGCAAACTGGGCAAGGCAACTTCAATTCTATAATATCCGCTTTGCGGATATTATACCGACGCACGGAACGTGCGTTGATATAATGTGCCGATTGCCCGTTGCGCGTAGCGCAAACTGGGCAAGGCAACTTCAATTCTATAATATCCGCTGTCCTTTGCGGATATTGTGCCATCGCACGTTTCTTTTATTATATACCCCCACTGGGTATCTGTCAACAGGATGGTAACAGAAAAAACCTCCCCGGCAGAGGCTTCCACCGGAGAGGCAGTAAAAATCGGAACCTTCAGCTTCAGTCCGTGACAGGCCCCATGGCAACGGTAATGGCGGTAACCTTTCCATCCCGCACCATTCTTGCCGGCTCATCGCCCAGCACCGGGTCGTCAAACCGCGCTTCGCTCCCATCCCGGAGGGTCAGGAGATACGACCGGGCGCGGGTGGAGCCGGGCTTCAGGCAGGGAAGTCCTTCCGCCTGATACGTCACCAATACCGTGCCCAGGAACATGGCCTCCACGCGGCCCCTGTTTCCCATCAGATAATCGGGGACAAAGGGGGCAAGCTCCAGAGAAAGTCTGCCGTTTTGCTCCTGGAAGGGCCTTTCCCCAAAGAACATGAGCTGCCACATGTTCAAAAACTCCACCGTGGAGCCGGAAAGCCGGGCCACGAAGCCCCGGCCATGCAAAGCGGGATCGGGATTGGCCGACGAGGCGATGAAGGAGACGTTTTCCAGCGGACTGCGGCCATAGACAGCGGGGTCCAGGAAAGGAACGGCGGCGCCCCGGAAGGCGGCGGCAAATTCATCATAAAGGCCGGACCGCAGCAGCTCCAGCAAATATTTGTACTCCATATGCAGCCAAATGGATTCGTTTTCCAGCCAGCCAGGGGTAAAGGCCTTCGCACGGCCCACCTCGTAGCTTTCATTTTTCAGGCTGGTATTGACCTTGTACATGTGCAGCTTTTCATCATACAGGCCGCTGCCCTGCACCAGGTCCGCCAGAGCCTTCTTTTCGCCGAGGGGCCGTTCCAGCTTCATCCAGCGCACGGGGCCCTCCAGGAAGGGGGGCAGCATGTGGGGAACCAGCTTTTTGGGCATGGGGCCCTCCGGGGTCTCCTGGATCTCCGGCGCGGAGAAGGTGAAATAGGTGGGAAGGATCCCTCCGCCCATTTTCTCCGCTTTCTCGATGCCGGCCCGGACGGCCTTCGCCATAGCCTCCAGCCAATCAGCCAGCTTTTCAGCGGATACAGACACCCGCTGTCCCTCATAGCCGGACAGGGTGGCGGCGCGGTAGTCCTCTCGCAGCTCGTTGAGCCTTTCCCAGCGGCAGAACAGATCCTCGGTCTCCCGGAAAATGCGGGCCGTGCTTTCTGCCAGCTCAGCGATCTCCCGGTACAGCTCCAGCTCTCCGCCCCGCTCGCTCAGAGCCTGAATGACAAAATCAAGCATCCGGGAAACCTCGCAGGTCTCTGCGGTGGAGGAGCCCAAAAGGCCGGGAAGCCCGTTCAGCGCGTCGTACCAGCCGGGCTTGCCCGCCTCCATTTCCACCCCCATACCGGCGGCGTCCAGGGTGCCCGCCTTGATAGCACAGAGCAGGATCAGCTTTTCCATCAGCGTGCTGCGAAGCTCCCCGCCGTCGGCGGCCCTTGCCCACTTGCGGGCCGCGTCCTTCTTTTCTGTCAGGGCATGATACTGCCGAAGGCCCCCTTCTGTGACAACATACCTTTTCCCTCTGGGATTTACCGTCGCGCGGCCCTCATAATAGCGGTACCTGCGGTCGCCGAACAGCAGGGCGCTCTTATCCTCGGGAAATACGCTCAGATAGGCCTCGATCAGATCCAGATTATACGTCCAGTGATCGATCCAGTAACCCTCGCCGAAATCCGCGTTGGCCTCGCTTTGAGACTCGCAAACGATCTCCGCCGTCCGCGCCACCGCCTCCTGCTTGGTAAAGCCCTGGTCCTCCAGCGCCATGGCCAGCCTGCCGGGGGTAAAGGCCCCGCTGAGAAGCCCGGACAGCTCCGGATATTTCGCCCTCTTTTCCTCCGGCAGCGTATAGGTGCTGGGGGTAACCACCAAGGGGTTGTAGCCGTCGGTCTGGATCAGGTCGTAAAAGGTATGGATGTTTTCCGCCCCCAGCTCCGGGGAAAACAGGACGTCACAGCGGCGGTTCTGGTTGACGTCCCGGAAGTTCCCGTTGCCCTGGGCGTAATATTCCTGTCCCAGGGAGAAATAGTTGTACTCCCTTTCCGGGTCCCCATGCTTGCGGGAGTAAAGATAGAAGGGCTTCACCGTCTCCCCATGGCGGAAGAAGGTGGGAACGCCGCCCCGCAGCAGATTGTCCAGATAGATCTGCTTGCAGTGGGCGTCAAAAACGGGATCGGCGGTGTGGGTCTCGATCCGGGCGCAAAGGTCGTCAATGAGCTTCAGCGCCTCCTCCCGCTTCTTTTCAAACCACTCTTTTCCGGAAATGCGCCCCGCCATTTCCGCCAGGCGCTCCTTGCTCTCCGTCTGGCCGTACAGGCTGTAGAGGGTGACGCTCTCTCCGGGCTGCAGCAGGGCCTTTTTCGGCATGAAGCAGCAGGGGAACTGATTAAAAGGGATCTGCCCGTCGGCGGCGATCTCCACCCCACGCTCCAGAAAGCCCTCGGGACGGGCAAGAGAGACGTCCTGCCCAAAGACCAGGCGGCTTTGGATCACCGGGGCGATCCGCTTGCCCGTCTCATCCCAGGCAAGGCCGAAGTTCCCGCCCAGCACCTCTGTGACCTTGGCGGAATCCGCCATGGAGGCCCGGGTGCGGAAATAGGCCAGCCCCTCCTGGTAGTCCTCCGCCTGCATCCAGGCCATGGCCAGATTGGTCATGTTCTTCATGGTGTCGTGGTTCACGCCGTAGGCAATCATCTCCGCTAGGCCGTCCAGCACCTCCAGCTCCAGGGCCTCCCCGGCCCCATTGGTAATGGTGATCACCCGGGCCAGGGCGGCGTTTCTCTCGTTGGGCACGCCGAAATAGACCAGGTCTGCCTCCAGCCCCAGCCCTTCGGCTTTGGTGGTCAGCTCCAGCTCCCCCATGCCGATGTGCATGGTCGTGTCCTTCTCAAAAAGCTCTCCGGACAGAGTCCGCCCATCCCTGTGGACGCGGACAAAGGTGCGGAAGCCCGTGCGGGCCGCGTCCCTGGCGCCCACATTGGCGGCGGTGAATTCCATGATGGCGTGGTCCTTGTCCTGCACGCCGAAGCTGGTGACCGCCTGGCCCCGGTTGGTATAGTAGCACCACACCGGAACGCCCAGGGGGCCTGCCACACCCGGCAGGAAGCTGGAAAAGGTTGGCTTGGACTGACAGTCTTCAATGACAAATCGGTTTTTCTGGTCAAGCATGGGAAGACCTCCTTATGATTTTACCGGGCAGAGCGTGACGGTCAGCTCCGCCTCCCGGCCGGGCAAAATGGCTTTGGGAACGATGGCACGGGGGCCTGAGACTCTCAGGAAGCTGTCTCCGCACCTGATTTCACTGATCTCATATTTTTCCGCCCTCTGGGGATTGAGATAGGTCACCCGCAGGGCCCGGCCCACACTGTGACAGAAAATGGAAGCCTTACCCTCCCCATCAAACTGCTCCGCGGTCAGCTGGGGCTCCAGGACCAGGTCGCCGCCCTGTCCGCGGACGCCGAACATTTTCGTCTGCACCGCCAGCAAAAGCCAGCTGGCCGAACCGGTCAGATAGGGATACATCCCCCTGCCCCGGTCGTCAAAATATTCGGGGACTCCTGGAAGGGTCCGGCTCTTTTCAAAATCCGCAGACTGGGCAAAGAGCTGCCGCAGGGTCCGCCACGCCTCCTTTGTGAAGCCCCTGTGATACAGGGCGTAGGCGTACATGACCGCCATATGGCAGAACACCGCGCCGTTTTCCTTGCTGCCGTAAGCAAAGCCGAACATTCTGCCCATGTCCATTTTGACTTCCTGGAAATCGGTATTCAGGCATACGCCGCCCCGGTCGGGATGGTCCAGATAGGCCTCCACGGCGCGGACGATCTCCGACCCCTGGACCTCGTCGGCCGTACCGGAAAGCAGGCAGAAAACCTGCCCCGTCAGCATCATGCGGACCGTCCTGTCCCCAAGGCCTTCCACCTGCCGGCCGGAGTTGTCGTAATAGCTGTTGAACCAATGGCGGCCTTTTCCGTCGCCCACCCATTCGGTCCGGCGGATATGTTCTTTGATCCACCCGGACATCTCCGCCAGCAGGGCGGATAGGTCCTCCGCGGAAACCGTCACCCTGCTGCCGCTTTCGTGAATGGCGCCGCAGTATTCCATCAGCGCCTTCTGCATGGCGGCAGGCTCCCGGTCAGAGACCCGGAGGAGCCGTTCCAGGGGAGCGGGAAGGGAAATCTCCCCAGCGCCCGTCTTCTTCACCAGCTCTGACAGCAGGGAGAGATGCTGGGCGTAGGCCGCAGTGAAGGCCACGCTTTCTCCCCTCTGGGCCGCCATATCCAGGCCGTCGTTCCAATCCGCTCCCCGCAGGCGGATATGGCCGTGCTCTCCCACGTCAAAGAAGGCCGTTACGCCCTGAAGCAGCATGTGCTCCAGAACCGTGCCGGTGCGGCGGGGACTGTCTGTCTCCCGTGGCCGCCCCTCCCCGCGGAAGGCCATGTTGTCGGAAAAATAGGGCTGCTCCTCGGACAGAAAGCCGTAATCGCCCGTCTCATCCAAATAGAGCTGCACCGTCCACAGGGGCCAGAAGCCGTGATCCATCCATACTCTGGGGATGTTGTTCCGGTCCGCCTTGAATTCCCCCGGCTTGGTGCCGATGATGGTAGCGTTGGTGCCGTCCAATCGGACCCCAGCAAAATATTGCAGCAGGTCCTGGCGCACCCCGGCGGGGTCCCGCAGCAGCAGGGCCAGGCTGTCCTGCCACAGGTCTCTCCAGCCCCTGCCGCCCCGGCCATAGTCGTGATGGGGCAGGAAGCTGCACCCGCAGATGCGGCGGAGCACCGGCTGAATCCCCACCCAGCGCAGCCAGCCGTCAAAGTGGGGATCTCCTGTGGTGATTTTCAGATCGGAAACCTCATTCCAGAACTTTTTGGTGCCCTCCAGCGCGGCGGATACCCCCTCCGGCGTGAGATAATCCGAGGGATCGTCGTCTACGGCCAGCACGATCTGGTAGGTCTTTTTCTCACCGGGGCCAAGCTCCACCTCCGCAAAACGCAGGGCGCCGATCATCTCGCCCCCCTGGGAAGAGGCTCCCTCCGTTTCCCAGCGGGCGCTCTCAGGCGCAAACAAGGCCATGGGCATATCATAGCTTCCGGCCCCTGTAAAGTCCTCCACCCGGGGGATACAGCCCACCGGGGCCGCGCCGGTATCCTCCGCACCAAAAACCCGCCAGACCCGCTGGCCGGGCTGGTGTCCTCTTTCGTCAAAGGTGAGAGTGGGACAGAGCTCCAGCCCGTACTTCACCACCCTGGCCCGGTGCAGAAGGCTCGTCACATGGCGGTGATCCCGGATGTTGTCCGCCGACCGGCAGTACAGCGGGATGGCGGCGGTGGCTGTGAGCTCCATGGGCCTGCCGGTGAGGTTGGTAAGGGCCACCTGCATGATCTCCACATGCTCCCTTCCCGCCGGCACAAAGCTCAAAACCTCCGCCAGCAGGGAACCGTCCTTCTTTGTGCGGCTGATTTTCTGCCACAGCATTCCCGCCGTGAGCACTGTTTCCTCCCCGCCGTCGAAAAGCTCTGCCCGCTGGGGTCCGCTCTGGCCCGTAACGGACCAGGGCTGCTGGCCTTTGATCTGCACCCAGAAGTTCCGCGTGGCCCTGCTTTCATGCAGCGTCTCCGCGCTGGCAGGCGTCAGCAGGAAGGTGTTTTGATCCACCTTGCAGTCCCCCGCCAGCAGGGGGGTGATGCTGGACATCATATTTCCCTCGTTGACCAGGGGGAAATACACCTCCGGAAAAAGCTCCCCATGGTTCAGTCTGAAATCTCCATGCGCATTGAGATATTGAAGCTGTGACAAAAAAATCCCGCCTTTCTCACAAAATTGACGACTGCTTTTCTATAGATTCTATGATACTCCCTCCCCGCAGCGGGGTCAAGGGAATTATCCTTCAAAACGCCCTCTCACCGGGATCGTCACGGTTTTGCTCCGGACCCCGTCGCTGACAGTCAGGACAAGGTCCTCCTGCCCGTATCCGCTGCGCGCCACGGCCATCGCCCGGCCCTGATAAGTCTGGAAGCGGCCAAGGGTGTAATTCTCCTCCGTGATGGGGACGGCGGAGCCAAATCCAGCCAGGGTCCCCAGGCCGGAAACGCCGGCGGTCAGGGAAACCTCCGAGCCGGTACACACACGGCCAGCTTGATCCACCAGCTCCACCGTCACATAGCACAGGCTGTCCCCATCTCCCGTCAGCTCCTGCCTGTCAGGAGTGAGGCGAATGTCCCAGGCCTCGCCGGCGCTTTCCAGCAGGCCTGCTGAGACCATTTCGCCGTCCTTCCAGCTGACCGCTTTCACCACGCCCGGCCGGTACACAACATCAAAGCTCGCCTGCCTGTCCGTCACCACGACTCTGCCCACGGATTCGTCGTTCAAAAACAGCTCCACCTCGTCCCCGGGAGAGTAGACCACCACCCGGATGGGCTTGCCCACATACTCAGGCCAGCACCAGTTGGCCTTGACGTCCGGCCAGCCCCAGGGGCTGATCAGTTCCTCCTTGCCAAAGTGGCAGGGGTCCACTGCAAACACCCAGGTCTCCCTGCCTCCCCATAACAGCTTTCGCATGGCGCCCTGGGGCGTCATGCCCCCCGTTGATGTCCAGGTCCGCGTCGTTGCCAAGCCGCCAGGGAAATTGAGACGAATGGGACATCAGGCTGAAGGGCCCTGCCGCCAGTTCGGGATCGCCTTGGGAAGCAAACAGGGTCTTCCCAATACCCGCCTCCCCGATGTAATCCACGCTGGTCCAGGTGAAGTCCCCAATCACGTAGGGCAGCCTTTCCACCTGCTCCCACACCTTGGCCATGTTGAGGGGAAAGCTCTCCGTTCCGCAGATCACCCGCTCCGGGAAAAGCCGTCCGTCCAGCTCATAGTGGTCGTCCATATAATTGTAGCCCACCACGTCCAAACAGTTTGCAAAGGGCTCGGTGCGTTCCTCCCAGGAGGTATCCTCCCGGTTCATGTCCGCGTTCTGCATTTCGGCCGCGTTCCCGGAGGCCGCCAAAACCGCCTTTTGCACCTCACGGGCGGACTCGTCATCCAAGCCGGACCAGAAGGAGCAAAGCCCGTTGGTGATCAGCCGGGTGGGGTCTATGGCCCTCATGTGCGCCGCAATCTCAGCCGCCAGCTCATAGCCGCCGCCCAAGCCGCCCCGCTCGGGAATTTCATTGCCGGTGGACCACATGATCACCGAGGGGTGGTTTCTGTCGCGCCTCATAAAAGCCGTCACATCCTGCCGCCAATCCGTATCAAAATACTGGCTGTAGTCCCCGGGATTCTTCGGCGTCCCCCAGCAGTCGAAGGCTTCGTCAATGACGTAAAGGCCCAGCCTGTCGCAAGCCTCCAAAAGCTCTCTGGAGGGTGGGTTATGGGCAGTGCGCACCGCGTTATATCCAATGTCCTTCATGGCCTGCATTTTCCTGTGCTCGCTGTCGTAAAAGGAGACCGCGCCCAAAATACCATTGTCGTGGTGGATACACCCGCCCTTGAGCTTCACGGGCTTTCCGTTGATCAGCAGGCCGCTGGCGGGATCTGCCTGGATCGTTCTGATCCCGAACAGCGTGCTTGCACGGTGGGTCATAGGGTGGACAGGGGGCTCCTGCAGGGACATGCCCCAAACCCCCAATTCACGCAGATTGGCAGTGACCGTGTACAGCTCCGGGTGTTCCGCTTCCCAAAGCACGGGGTCGGCGACCGTTACCGGGACCCGCACCACCCTGCTGCCCTGGGCCCTCACAAAGGCCCTGACCCTGCGGGTAATGGGATTCCCCGCAAAGGTTTCCGGGGCCATCGAAACCTCCACCTTCACAATGCGGCTTTCGGTGGTGCGGTTCTCCACGGTGACCTCCACCATAACATGGGCTTCCTGTCCCAGGGAAACCGTGCGGGCAAAGATGCCGTCTGTGGCGATATGTAAAAGGGGCCTGTGCTCGATGGTTACGTGCCGGTAGATTCCCGCGCCGGAATACCAGCGGCTGTTAGGCTGCAGGCCGGGATTGCAGGTGACCGTGATGCGGTTCTCCCTGCCCCAGTAAACGCCGGAGGTGACGTCCACGTCGAAGGGGGTGTAGCCGTAATGGTGCAGAGCGGCCCTGCCGCCGTTTATGTCCACGGTAGCGTTCATCATCACGCCGTCAAAATGGAGGATCACCTCATCCCCCCGCCATTCCTCCGGGATGACCACCTTCTTGGTGTAATTGGCCGTAGACGCGTTGTAATACCCCATGGCGGGACCGGCAGGGGCGCTGTCGCTAACCTCTTGCTCGATCATGTAGTCATGGGGAAGATCAACCCGTTTGCCCATGTCTCCCCTGACCTCCGCCATAGCATCGTACATGCCCGGACGCAGGACCCACTCCCGGTTAAGCCCTTGTACCTGTTTGCCGCTGTCCAGTTTCTGCATAAAGACTCCTCCTGTTTGTTTCGATTCTCCAGCGAATATTTCCTATTGAAAAAGGTTCAGCTCCCGCTCCAGTACATCGGCAAATTCCTGAATGACCGGCCCCAAGGCGCCGCACCATCTGCGGCAATTTTCGTCCGTGAAAAACAAAGCCGGGTTCCTGCGGATCTCCAGCGCCTTTTCCATCGCTTCCGGAGACGGGCAAAGCCCCAGCTGCAAGGCCCATTCTCCCGCCGCGGTTTTTGCGATAACCTCTCCGGTGCGCAGCGTGTAAAGACAGCGTGCGATGTCCAGCAGCCAGCCGCAGGAATAGAGTCTTTCTCCGGTATCAGAGGCGTGCAAACGGATCGTTTCGTAGTGGAACCGCACCCCATCGTACAGCTCGGCCCTGTCCGGAAGCTGCCAGCAGCTTCTGTGATCCTCACCGCACAGCAAAATTCCGGAGGTGAGAAGCTCATATCGGGAAAAACAATCCATGGTATAGTGGGCTTGGACCCTCTGGCCGCTGGTGCCCCAGTAAACCGTAGTGCAGGGCGTTTGGCTCCAAAAGGCCTTTTCCCAAAGGACCGCCCCCTCAAAAGATCGATACTCGGGGTCCCGGTATTGCTCTTGCAGGGCTTGCCGCAGGGTTACCAGCTTTTCAGCGTCGGCTTCCGAAACAGGGGCCGGGGTCAGGCACAAAAAGTCGATGTCGCTCCAGCCTGGACGATAGTCGTCCAGCGCCACGGAGCCGTAGAGGTAAAAGGACGGCTGTACGCCCAGCAGAGCGGAAATTTTCTCAACCAGCGTTTTTGCTTTTTCCAAAACAGCTTCTTCCACGATAACGCCCCCTTCTGTGCTTCCATTGTAGCATGATGGCAGCTTCTGCGCAAGGCAAAAAGCAACCAGGTGGAGACCATCCTTTCCCTTTGTTTGCCGCCTTGACAGGAACAATGAAAACCGCTATTCTGTAGGGGTAGTAATTCTCTCTGATTGCTATAGCTGCAAAGCTCTGAAAGCTTTCAGCGCCAACTCCATGCGAATGGAAGCGACGGTATTCAACTTGATGCAGATTGGAAAACTGGCAAAGGAATCTTGAGCGACGAGGCAAAGTCCCAGATCAAAACTATTCCTTGGCAGCAGATATACGGACTGCGAAACCGTATTGTTCACGGATACTCCGGCGTGAATATGCAAATCATCTGGGACACGGTATCCATTGACCTTCCCGGTCTTTACCAAGAATCAGCGTCTATCTTAGAAGCAAATCATTGACTTTCAATGGCGGGGCGGCAAATGCCGCCCCGCTTTTTTTCTTGCTTTCTAACAGCCCTGGACAAGGCAGTTCGAAATGCACACTGCGGCTCTTACCGGTTTGGACCAGCGCAGACCGGATCGGGATATGCTCTTATTGTACTATCCCCGCCCTTCGCTTCATAGAAATGAAACAGTTTCTGGAAGCGAGGGGTGTTTCTATGTCCAACAGCGTCATCGACGACCGGGCCACAAGGTTAGGGGAATTTATTGTGGAAAATAAGGCCACTGTCCGCCGGGCGGCCAAACAGTTTGGTATCAGCAAAAGTACGGTACATACGGAAGTAACGATTCAAAACGGTTTTGGTGGACGGTGAGATAAGAAGGAAAATCCCCGGGCAGCGCTTGCAAACCGGGGCAAAAGGAATTATAATGATGCCAAAACGGATAGAGAAAAGAGAGTTGCCTATGAAAACCCTGCTGATTCTGGTAGACGGTATGCGGCCGGATGCCCTGAAGGAAATTCCCCGGGCTCAAGCGCTGCTTCGACGCTCTGCCACCGCATTGGACGCCCAAACGGTCATGCCTTCCGTGACCCTGCCCTGCCATATGTCCCTGTTCCACAGCGTGGACCCCGCCCGCCACGGCACCACTACTAACACCTACGCGCCTCAGGTCAGACCCATTCGGGGCCTGTGCGAAGTGCTGAATGCCGCCGGAAAGACCTGCGCCTTTTTCTACAACTGGGAGGATCTGCGGGATCTTTCCCGTCCCGGCTCTCTGGCCCATTCGTATTTCTGTAGCGGCTCACAGTTCGGCTATGAAGAAGCCAACAACCGGGTGACCGACGACGCCATCGAATACCTTTCCGAAAATGATACGGACTTTGCCTTCCTGTATCTGGGATATGTGGACGAGGCCGGTCACGGTTATGGCTGGATGGGGCCGGAGTACATGGCGGCGGTAGAAAACAGCTGGGAAAACATCGACCGTCTTCTGAAATCCCTGCCCGGCGAATACACGGTGATGGTCACCGCCGATCACGGAGGCCACCAGCGCTCTCACGGCACCGATCAGCCGGAGGACATGACCATTCCCGTGATTCTCTGCGGAAAGGATTTCGCCCCCGGAAGCAGTTTGAAAGACGTTTCTATTCTGGACCTTGCCCCCACCGTCTGCGCACTTCTGGGCGTGCAGCAGGACCGTGACTGGGAAGGGAAAAGCCTGCTATGAAAATCGGATTTCAAAATAGTGCCGCCCGCCGGGCGGCGCTGCTTTTTACCGTGACCTACATGGTGAGCTATATCACCAGAATCAATTACGGAGCCATCGTTTCCGAGATAGGGAGCACCTTGGGCATTTCCAAATCCCAGGTCTCCATGGCGCTGACCGGCAGCTTTATCACCTACGGCGCAGGCCAACTGGTCAGCGGCGTTCTGGGGGACAAGCTGTCTCCCAAGAAGCTGGTGTTTGCCGGACTCTGCACCACCACCTGTATGAACCTTCTCCTGCCGCTGTGCGGAAGCTCCTGGCAGATGCTGGCCGTGTGGTGCGTCAACGGCTTTGCCCAGTCCTTCCTTTGGCCGCCCATGGTCAAGCTGATGGCCGTCTTGCCGGAGAAGGAGTATTCCCGGGTCTCCGTGCGGGTCTCCTGGGGCAGCTCCTTCGGCACCATAGCGGTATACCTTCTTTCCCCCTTGTTGATTTCCCTGTTCAACTGGAAAGCGGTGTTCTTCTGCTCCGCTCTTTGCAGCGCCGCTATGGCCCTGCTGTGGAACCGGTTCGCCTATGACGTTCCCCCTGCTCCCAAGAACCGGGAAGGGCAAAAATTCCGGGGCGCAAAGGCCCTGTTCAGCCCCTTGATGCTCGGTGTGATGATTGCCATCGTCCTTCAGGGAATGCTGCGGGACGGCGTGACCACCTGGATGCCCTCCTACATTTCCGAAACCTACCATTTCAGCAACCAGGTCTCCATTCTCACCGGCGTGACCCTGCCCCTGTTTGGCATTCTCTGTATGCAGCTTGCGTCCACGCTGTACACAAAAGTGTTCAAAAGCCCGGTGCTGTGCTCTGCGTTGCTGTTTTCCGCCGGGGCGCTGGCCTCTCTCGGGCTGTGTCTGTCTACCGGGGGAAACGCCGGGGCTTCCGTTGTGCTGGCCGCCCTGCTCACCGGCTGTATGCACGGCGTAAACCTGCTGCTGATCTGCATGATCCCGCCCTTTTTCAAGAAATACGGGAACGTCTCCACCGTGTCCGGCGCACTGAATTTCTGCACTTACATCGGCAGTGCCGCCTCCACCTATGGGGTGGCGGTTCTTCTGGATTCTTTTTCCTGGCAGACTACCCTGACCGTCTGGCTGGCGGTGGCCGCGGCAGGCACTATCCTCTGCTTCGCCTGTACCGCCCCCTGGAAGCGGAGCATGACCTCCTGAACCGTTTCCCTTTCTCCAGTCGGGTTGCGTTTTTGGGAAAAATGCTTATCATGGGCAAAAATCCGAAAGCGGGGAAATCAGAGCTCTCACCCTAACAACAACTCGGTTTCTTTTGATCCCCATGTGAAAAGCATGCCTTTCTTGATGGTATCTCTTACGCAAACATCCCAACACCGCTGACCGTCATTGAAATGCCGAACAGCAGAATCAGTAATACGTTTGCCATATTCATCCACTTACTGTATTTTGTCGGCGTATATCTGCCAAGCAGGCACAATGCAAATAAGAGCGGTACAGTACCCAAACACCATACGCCCATAATCACCGCACCTTTGAGAGAACTTCCCGAAGAGGTTGAATACCAAACGGTTCTTATGGGTGGTAAGATACGAAATGAAAACCCGGTCAGCGCTGATGGTAAGTGCTGCCCGGGTCTTTATCTTTCGGTTAAAGCTTAAAGTCTTCGTCATTGTACAGCAGCGTAATTTCATTGGACGTGTGTCCTCTATGCGCATGCATTGAAAATTTTTGCGTCTATCCTAAAAAATTTTCAATATCAGCAGAAACACGGTTTTTCCAAAGGAAAAGTAAAAAACACTCGTGGATAAAGACATAGCGTGATATGGGGGCGATTGTATGGAATCAACCAATCTGAATATCCGAACCGACAAGAAAGAGAAAGCTGCTGCCATATACACGATATTTATGAACTTTCCAAGAGTTTTCCAACGATTGGCGAAATATTTTTCCGACGATTGGCGTCAAACATATTAGATCGTTGGCGAAAAGTGAAGCCGAGCTCAGTTCCTTCCGCATTTCAGACAAGGCGTTTATCAGCCCTGTTCTGCCGCCTGTGCTGATAAGTTTTCTCCACTTTCTTCTGTTTGTAGTGACAATGTATTGACTTTTCCAGAGAAGGAAACTATAATGGAGCAAAGGAGTTGATTCCAGTGAATCGCGTTCCAAACCAATCTCCAAAACGGACTACCTTTCAAATGCGGATCGATCCGGAAAAGAAACAAAAGGCCGAAGCGCTTTATACCCGGTACGGTCTCACGCTGACAGACGCGGTGAACATTTTCATTCAGCAGAGCTTGAATGAAGACGGCCTGCCCTTTCTGCTTTCGCCGGAGAATATGGAATATAAAAAATCAAAGGCCATGCGGCATTTGATGGCAGAAGTAGAAAAGGGCTGGGAGTCTGCGGAAAAAGAAGGCTGGATGACGCTGGATCAGGTGGAAGCGGAGCTTGGAATTGCCGATGAATAAATTACAGATCACACCGGAAGCCAAGCGAGACTTGCAGGCGATTGATTTCTATATCTCCAAGGAGTTAAAGAATCCCATTGCCGCCAAGAATGTGATCCGCCGCATTACCCATGACCTTCGCATTCTCTTGCAGTTTGAAAATGCCGGACCTTCCTTGCAGGAAAAGACCGGGTACCCCACCGAACTGCGCTTGCTTTCCTGCGGAGATTATATCGCCTTTTATAAGGTCAATGGAAACACAGTATCCGTCGCCAGAATTTTGAATGGCAGACAGGACTATCTGCGCATTCTCTTGGATTAAAAGTCTGTTCCCACCAGAGACAGGATTTTATTGACTATCGAAATCCGGGCAGTGCTCATGATGAGCACTGCCCGGAACTCGTTTTTGCTGTGCCAGGATACGCCGCTTTGGTGGTTTGCGAAGAACTTTTGAGTATATTACACCCAATGGGGTATAATATAAGGGTGGACAAATAATTTTATACCTTATAGGGTATAATAACGAAGTGATATACTTGACAGTATACCCGTTAGGGTGTAAAATATGAGCAAATGCAATGCGAGGAGGCAATAGGATCATGAATAAAATAGCTGAGTTTATCAAAGAAAACAGAAGAGCAGCCGGCCTCACCCAAGAAGAGTTTGCCGTGCGTTCCGGCCTTGGGCTTCGCTTTATCCGAGAGCTGGAGCAAGGAAAAGAAACTGTCAGAATGGATAAAGTCAATGTCGCTCTTTCCATGTTTGATATGGAAGCTGTGCCGGGCAGAAAGGATGAGAAATAATGGACGCCTTTCGAGTAGCCTATGTTTCTGTCAGAAATATTTTTGCGGGAGAGCTTCGGGAAACAGATGAAGGGTATTCTTTCACTTATGACCAGCAGTATTTGAAGCGTGAAGACGCAAGTGCGGTATCCCTTACTTTACCTCTTTCCGAAACGGCATACACATCCAAAACACTGTTTCCGTTTTTTGACGGGCTCATTCCCGAAGGTTGGCTGCTGGGTGTTGTGAGCCGAAACTGGAAAATAGATACCAAGGACAGATTCGGCTTGCTGCTGGTTGCCTGTAAGGATGGAATTGGCAACGTGAGCATCAGGGAGGACCGCATATGAATTGTTTATGCTGTGGGAAACCGCTCCGCACTGAAAATACGCAATCCGGTTGGCACAAAAGCTGTATCAAGAGATTCTTTGGAACCACGGAACTTCCTGAAATCGCAATAGATGAAAAAACTTTGGAAATCCTTGCAGCGGAAAGCACAAGCAGAGGCTATACAGTTCCCGGCGTTCAAAAGAAGCTGTCTTTACACTTGCTTTCTGAAGAAAGCAAGCCCAGGCTCACACTGGTAAATTATCCTACGGGATACATTTTGAAGCCGCAGGTTACGGAATTTGAAGCATTGCCGGAAGGTGAACATCTTGTAATGTGTATGGCTGATGCTGCAGGGATTTCTACTGTCCCTCACGCACTTATTATGGGAAATGGCAGCCTAGCTTATATCACAAAAAGAGTTGATCGAGTGTTTCAGAAGAATACTGTGCAGATGCTCGCAATGGAGGATTTTTGTCAGCTCGATTTGCGTTTGACACAGGATAAGTACAGGGGGTCTTATGAGCGCTGTACGAAAATTATCGATCGATATTCAGCCCGCAGCGGATTGGATATGACCGAACTGTATTGGCGTTTAGTGTTTTCGTTCATTGTCGGCAATTCCGATATGCACTTGAAAAACTTTTCGCTCATCGAAACGGAAGAAGGCAGCGGAAAATATTTGCTCTCCCCGGCATACGATCTGCTTCCGGTAAATGTCATCATGCCCGAAGATAAAGAGCAATTTGCTCTCGCCATGAATGGCAAAAAGGCGAACCTTCGCAGGAAGGATTTTCTTGTGTTTGCAGAGGAATGCGGAATTCCGCGCAATTCTGCTGAGAGAACGATCGCAATGCTTTTGTCAAAGAAAGAGAAATTTATATCCATTTGTAATGATTCTTTGCTGCCGGAGCACATAAAAGACCGTTTTATTTCTCTCATGGAAGATCGAATGAGTGTATTGGAAAAATAAAATTCGGTGAGTAAGGCACGCTATGGAGAAAATAGCACATTCGCAAGCAGAAACCTCTGATCAACAGCGGGCGCTTGACCAGCATTCCTTCTGTTGAGAGAGCCGCAGCGAATTCATTGGCATCGCTCTTTTCCACCTTCGCCATTGTCCTTGAACTGATTACCGCCTTTTTGCGCCTCCGGCATCAGAGATTAGAACTTAAGATCAAGAGGATCGCAAAGGCTATCGCCGCCACTAGCAGCGCTGCAGCGACAGTTCCCCATGCTGAATTTCCTCCATTTTGAAACTTCGGCTCAGAATAAACCTGAAGCGGCCTCTCCTGCTGAGCATGAACAGCTTGGTAATACAGCGCAAGCGGGTCGGTCTGCGCCACCATGCGGTTATAGAAACTATCGAGCCACTGCGTGTCGCCCGGCTCGCACATATTCGCTTCTGTGCAGCCCGGATCATGTACAATGCGGTTCCGCACCCAGCGCAGATGCTTCAGCTGCCTCAAGTCTGAATCCCAGCCCCAAACATAACGAGCGCCATTTTGAATCTGAAGCATTTCATCAATATAGGCGGATATGCGTCTATCGTCGTCCAATACGTCCCCGCACAATTTCTCAAGACGCTTATAAGAATCTATAAATCCCACGCAGTCACCTCCAAAATCAATCTATTCCTCTTTGACCCCTCTGAAACTCTTTTCCACATATAACATACTGACTTTATTGTAACACATTCCCCAAAAAGCTACAAATTTCTTCGCATACACTTTCGTAAAATTCATAGTACACGCATGAACGCCTTAAAGTATTTTGGCAGAATCTCACGGTATAAGCCGGGCGGCGCTTTGAAAGGGCTCTGTCCGGCTTGCTATTTTCAGCCTTATTTTGGCTCTGCCACATATTATTGCTGATAGGATTAATAAAAAAGGACTGATCGTCGATCACCGGCACAGCCCTTTTCTTTTTGCCCGTTCTCAAAAAATCTCTTGCGGCATGAAGGAAAGCGGTAACAGTAGACGATAGGCAAAATACTCCCTCACTCGGTTTTCAGGCAGCTCTTCCACTCGGTTTCTTTGAAGCCTACCAGGACAAAATCATCACCAATCAAAAGCGGGCGCTTGACCAACATTCCGTCGGTGGCAAGAAGGTGCAGCATTTCGTCCTCGCTCATACCGGGTAGCTTGTCTTTTAACTCCAAAGACTTATACAGCAGCCCACTGGTATTGAAAAACTTCTTCAGAGGCAGACCACTGCGCTTTTTCCATGCCGCCAGTTCATCACGGGTAGGGTTCTCTGTCTTTATGTCCCGAAGCGCATACGCAATCCGATTTTCGTCCAGCCATTTTTTCGCCTTCTGGCAGGTACTGCACTTTGGATAGCAAATAAATGTCATCTTTCCACTCTCCTGTTCTAACAAGTTTGTAATCATAGAGCAGATTTAGCAAAACAGCAGGCCACTCCCATTCGCCTGCTATTTCGTCGAGCTTCTTTCGCTTCGTCCATTTTGGGCTGGAGCCGAACAGCACGACTATTTCAATAGCATGTGCGAGGGCGAAGGCTGTAATGTCCTTTACCAGCCTTTGGGGAAGATTAAATTTCAAAACCAAGCGCTCCCTGCTGCTTTCAGATTTCCGCACCGCAATTTAATGTGAAACTGTCATTTGAGTTCATTATAGCGGAAAGGCTCCGGTTTTCAATTATACGGGAACTATTGTGGGAAAGAGCAGCTCAGGATACGTCTACCGAGTGACAGATGATATTCTTCATCAAGCAGGTTCGGGACAATTCCTGATAATCTTTTTTAGGGCTAAAACAATTTCCTCGATATCGGCTTTAGTATTATTCTTTCCCAAAGAAATCCGTATTGTACCTTTAGCGTAATCTTTCTCCAACTGAACAGCCTGCAAAACATGAGAAATCTTTGTATTCACACTGTCACAAGCAGCGCCGGTTGAAATGCTAATTCCCATTAAATCCATGCGATGAAGAATTGTTTCTCCATCTCTGCCTGGGAATGATAAACTCAATAGGCCAGGCAACTTCCTATTCCCACCATTGCATTTGTAGATAATGCCGGTTTCATTAAGACTTGATATAAGCTGATTTTCCAAAGCCAAAATGTACTGTTGATTCTTTTCTAGCAACTCACAGTTTGCTTTTAAGGCGGCTGCCATTCCAACAATAGCTGCCACATTTTCAGTTCCAGCTCGATATCCGTGCTCTTGAGCTCCTCCATTAAAGTAGGGCATGATTTTGAGTCCATTTCGAATATACAGAAACCCGATTCCCTTTGGGCCATTAAATTTGTGCGCAGAAGCCGAAAGAAAATCCACTCCAAGCTCATGAGCATTAATACCAATATGCCCGACGGCCTGGACTGCATCTGTGTGGAACATTGCACCATGAATATGGGCTATTTCACACAGTTCTCCGATTGGTTGAATACTGCCAATCTCATTATTGGCGAACATCACTGATACCAGTTGCGTTCTGTCAGTTATGTATTTCTCCAAAATCTCCGAAGTGATATACCCTTCATTAGTAGGATGCATATAGGCTACTGGATATCCAAGACATTCAATCGCAGCACATGAATGCAGAACGGCATGGTGTTCAAAAGCGGAGGTTATCATCGGACGTTTCTCAGGATTAGAAAGAGTCGTACTTTTGATTACCCAGTTGTCACTCTCAGTTCCGCCGGAAGTGAAATAAATCTCCTCCGGCACGGCACCGATACATGATGCGATTACTGTTCTTGCTTCTGCAAGGGCCTTCTTCGGCTTTCGAGCAAAAGCATATGGCTGCGAAGCGTTCCCGTATTCTTCGAGAAGCCAGGGTGTCATCGCCTCAAATGCGAATTTATCCAATTTTGTTGTTGCTGCATTATCAGCGTAAATCATACGGCTCATATCATCACCTCAGCGACTATAAATAACTTCTGGTATCATATTTTTTCCCGGAACATTAAACTCCTTGGGGTCAATAATACATAGTTGCTTCTTAATAACTCCTCGCATTTCAAGCGCAGGTTCAAGGCAATAGTGTTCAAAATCCCCTTTGCTTATATCGTCCGGTGACTGAACATGAGGAAACAGCAGCTTCAAAAATGCTGTGCAAAGGCGCTTTATTGCGGTCAAGTCTCTCTGATCCGCATTTGATTTATAGGAAATCAGAGACTCAACAATAGAGGCATATGAGAGATCATTACGGAGTTCGTGAAGCACCTCTGCAAAGTATTCAGTGTTGAGTGCCCAACCGTGAGCAATCATACCGGTAGTCATGCGCGGAATCTGCCAACCTGGAATAAATCCGTGGAATCTGTCTAAAGTGGCCGATTCGCCAAAAACTTCGCTGATGTGTTCTACCATATTTCTGTTTATGTCAAAACGCTCAGCATTAATATTTCCGAGAACAATTACACCAGCCTCAGCGGTAAGCGCAGCATCAAACCCTTTGATCTCGCCAAACTCCATATAATGCTTCAACGCTTGCTGTATTTGTCCGGGCTGCTCAAAGGTAATAGATTGCACCTCGTCAAAACCAACATAGTCAAATCGGGTTAGCAGACCGCCGGTCTTTTTAGCGTTGTCATAAATAAGTGAGGCGCGAGATACAGTACCTCCGCTGATAAGCCACCCTCTCTTGCTAATCTTTTCAAAAACATAGCTTTTCCCGGTTCCTTTGGGGGCAAGCTCGATTAAGTTCACTCTTTTTTCTACAAACGGCAGTAAGCGGCGTAAAAAGAACAGTTTTTTGGCCTCGCTCTCTACGCCATTCTCATCTACATATCCGGCAGGATTATAGTCCACCGCCATGAGGACAATATCTATCCATTCATGAATATCAAACTCTTTCCGAGCCTCTCTAAAGAAATCAAGGTCAATAGAATACGGGCAAAATGGTTTATATCCGACCATGACAATTACACCCCTTGGCTTGGATGCTGTTCCCTCAAGTGTCCAAACCAAAGTAATAATGCCCCAATTTTCGCTTTCATGTAGCAGTGTAGCTTGCCATTCTTCAACGACTTCGTTTGCAACCGTTCCGGAAGCGCCGCCTTTTGTCCCACCAAAGTCCGGCAACTCAAATTTAGTCTTACCGCTTTTTATATCCACATTAACGCGGACTCGCGCAAGAAACTGAACCGTATCACCGTTGACCATCTGAAACTTATACTGCTCAAAATCATCCTTTCCGGGAATGAACCTTTTGATATATCTGCGGACACTATCGTAATCGACAATGCCGTTATCATCCGAAAACTTCATGACCAGCCAATCGCGCATATAGGATGGCATGCTGAGATTGGAGAAGTATTCGCTCCGCTGAGGGTCTTTAAGTACAACCATATCAGCAAATATTTCTTTAACTTTATCTTCCAGCATGATTCAACCCCCTCAAAGGAATAATGTGCAGCCCTGTTCTTTGAACTCTCTGATTTTGATTTTTAGTTCGTCTTCATCACAGCCGAAATATTCAGCCATGCACGGCAGGCAATAAAAATCTTCTGTATCGACATCTATCAGTTTTTTGGACAGGGCGATCTCGTCTTTTCTTAGTGGCTTTCCGCAATCGCAGCAGCCTTTTTTGGTCATGGCAAATCACCATCCTTGCCGCCAAGCGCTGAAAGCAGTGTAATATCGGGTAAGCTGACAATTCTTCCGTCTGCATTTACTTCAACAGAGTATGTGCCTGCTTTGGCACCGGGGAATACGATAGCCCACGTTTTTCCCGAATCAATTTTTGAAACGGTTGCCTGAATGCCCGTCATCTTTACCGCAAGGCGTTCTATTTGCTTATTGAAAGAAATAGACAATTTTGCTTTTTTCATTGATATTTTAACAGTCTGCTTTTCCCAAGAAGCCATAATCTGAACTGCTTTATTGCTCTCAATCACAATTACAGGAACCAGCATTTCTTCCGGCGTTGCGCCACCATGAACCTCACCGTAGATCGCATTCTCATCATCCGCTCCAGCAGCAAATCCAGACTGCTTGAAGTGGTCATAATTGCTGAACACCGCATATTTGTCCCCGTGGGCATCCTTAACGATTTCCACATTGGGAAGAGATAGCGTTGTATTCTGCGGCAATTTGCAGTATCTTCCATGACAATACACAATGGCATCTTGCGGAACTTCGACACCATCTCTGCAATGGAAAAAGCGAGCCGCAAGACGGCTGGTGCCGTGATCTCCCGTAATCACCACACGACGATACTCTGCCAGTAACGAAGAGACCTGGTTGCTAATTCCTGCCACAAAATCCATCTGTTCCTCAATGCAGGCATAGTAATCCGGCTCATCAATTATGCCTTTATGTGCCAGCTTGTCAAGCTTATTCAGCTTCTTATGCGGCATCGACATACTATTCCATTGCTCGTTAAAGCTTGTCTCTGTGGGTAATGTCGCTTGTGCTAATGCAACATTTGTAATGGCACCGTCGCAATTATTGGCAATCCCCCAATATAAAAGCGGAAGCCATTCGATACCAAGGGCATCTACCCAAAGAACAATCGTATCGTCATCTTCATATTCTGAAAGAACTGCATAACGATAGTCAAAGGATGACGCATTTGCCCCACTAAAGTACAGCGTTTCGTCGCTTGGCAGGGTGTTTTCAAGTTTGTGCGCTTTGTATCTTGACATATACGCACCGATGTCGCTTGGAAATACATCCAAATCGTGCGACAAATATGCGGAAAGCGCAGGAAATGTTTCTTTCAACTTTTTACTTCCATTGACCTGCTCTGCATCTTTACGCATCCACTGGCCGACCATTTTGAGGAGGTATATTCTTTCTTCGCGTATGGCGTTTGTGATATAATCCAGCCGCTTCTCAAACTCAGGTATTGCGTCAACAGCCTCAAAATAGTCGGGATCGGGCTTTATTGTCATAACCGAAGCAACTGCCTTGAACTCGTCAACCCAATCCGGCTTATCAATACGCTTCTCAAATATCTCATGCGAAATGACTGAAGGAATATCGGTAACAGAATCAGCAACAGCAAAACAATAGCTCAGGTAGCTGTTGTCCGGATGAATTTGAAGCCAGAGCTTAACAAATTTCTTGTGGCTAACGGACAGAGCATTCCACTTACCCATAATGTCAACGCCGGAAAACGACGATACATTCAATATTTTGAGAAGCGAGTCATCTAATGATACACCTTGCAAAGCATACATAAAGAGCGCCGACTGCATTTCATCAGAACAGTTCTCTTTTGTCAGGGACTGACCGCCTGGCATACTTTCTTGAATAAATGACAAGGTATCATTCACTACATGAACATTGATTTTTCCACTGATGGGGGTAATACTATTAAACCGTTTGGTGAGTAACACAAATCTCGTGTTCGTAACAGAAGGATTTTCCCAATACTCGAACCACTCCTGAAGACCAACACACAAGGTGCCGGTGCTCTGCTTAAACTCCGATATATGTTGCTCAAACATACCAGACAATACAAGCAGATTCATTTCCTGATCTTGCCGTTCATCATCGGTACAGTCAAAGAAAAAATCTTTTTGCCGTAAATCACCGTTCAAGTTGATGGCAGAATCAAACCACTGTGCTTCGCACCCCCACAGAGGAATGATGATCCGTCCGAGACTGCTTGCCGGGACTTGACTGCTCCACAGAGCTGCAAATCTTCTGTCAGTAGCTTCTTTTTTGGAGAAGAGGCGCAGATATTCGCTTACACCGGTCAGGATAACCCATTCGTCACGATATGCGGCAACAGAAAGGTTTGAATATTTGGGCATAACATCGGCATTTGAAAAAATCTCATTTGCCTTGATAGCCCGAATGTCACTGATCTTCTTTAACTCTGAGAGCAGCTGGCAATACTGCTCGATGGTCTTGACCATAATAGCACGACAGGGAAAGCGCGAAGGCAGATTGTTCAGTTTTTCCTTCTGAAGTACGGATACAACTTCTTTAATTGTCATGCTGCTTTCCTCCCTCCCTTATTCTGAAAATTCGTCGCAGAACTCAGGGTGCGCATCAAGAAATGCTGCAACCCGATCCCTCAAAACAGATTCCTGCATGGTACGGACATTGTTCTTTGTTCCAGCCAGCTTTTCTTTTTTAGCCTTTTCCTGCTGCATCCGTTTGAGAATCCCTTGCAGCGTAGTAAGATCGACGGCTGTCCATGTACTCATGTCGTTTCCAATTTTGATTTTTGCCTCAGTAATAATGGCAGTGCGATTTACATCCCACAAAAGAGAATACTCAGAACCGATCAAGGCCATAAAAGCTTTTTCAATACGGCTGTTATCCGTCAAAATGCTCGTATCCATCTTCTGTAAAGAATGGATTGCGCTTGTAACGGCAGCATCAACCGTATAGTTGCCATTTTGTACATCCAGCAATGTGTTAAATGCTTTGGCCAGCTCTTTGGGGATAATCCACATCAAAGGTATATCGTGTATATTACACCATTTCTTTATGGAATCTTCTCCGGTTATAGATCGCCAGGTCTCCAAAAGCGCAGACTTATTCCGCGCAAAGCTGATTTTATTGATCTGCGCATCAAGTTCTTTATTAAACTGAGTTAGTGTCGTGTTGCAATTCAGTTCTTTCAGCCCGGCATATACAGCCGCAAGCTCATCCTGCGTACATTCGATGTTGCGGCTGTTCAGTATGTCTTCAAGCACAGGCTTTCCATTCTGCAAGCAGTCTTTAGCCAATACGCCATGCTGTTCAAGAGCGAGGATAGCTGTTTCTCGATCTTCGGCACTCAAACGGGCTACATCGGTATAAGCCGCATTGTATAGGACTTGTAGCGCAGAGAACCACGGCTTGTTAAGTCCGGCAATTGCGCTCATCGGGATTCTCAGGAAGGCAAAGAGGTTCGCCAAGTCTTTTTTTGCAGCCTCTATGCTATGATAGGTCGTTCCCTGGACCTTGCCGATTGCTTCCAGATATCTATATTGTTCTGTGACATCTGCAAGCTTTTCCTTGACCTGCTCCTCTGTCCATGTATAGATTGCGCCCTGCATGACAGCATGTAGGCGGTCACTTAATTCCTCCGGCTGTATCGCAAGCCTTGTCGCCACGTCTTTCAGATCTGGAGACGCGTCAAAAAGGAAAGACCGGAATGCCGCCGCCATCGCATTCTTGTCCTGGAAGGCTTTTGTCAAAACAATCTTGATCTTACCACGGCCCGTAAACAGCTGCAAAGTGTCGCTCATTGCGCCTTCTATGTCGCCTTCTTGGGTTATGAAGGTCTGGATATGGTCAATAATCTTGTCCGCTGTCTTTCTGTGGTCTTCACTGCTCCAGTCGCTCTCTGGTAGATACTTTAATACCCAAAACGGCGATCCGCATTTCACGACCGCTTCCCGCACATTATGGTAGCCAGAAGTCTGCTCTGCGAGCTGCGCTACGGAGAGGTTGAAAATCTTAGAAAGATACTCGCTGAATTTCTGCCATGTAAGAGAGCCGGCAGACAGATAATCGGTGGTCATTTTTCCGCCGCACATAGAAGACACCATTTTGCCTATGGTTGCTTCTGCGAGGACATGGGAAGACTGAACCGAGTCTGTCCATGTGTATTTGCTGTTCTTATAGCAAGAAAATACGAAACCAAGCAGAACCCCACAGGCAATGGTGTTGTAGTAGCCATAGGGTTCCTTCTGGAGTGTTGCCCACAAGTCGCTGAGGCTGACCTTATGCCCGGATTCCATTTCATCCTTTATGAGCTCTGCCAGTGCCGCAACACATTCGGCCTGTTTATTACCGTTGTTTTTTGCGTCAACAACCTCCCCAATCGTAGTAAGGTCGAGGATACCGGCGAGCTTCAAAGAATTCAAAACATTGGTAAGCTGACTGTTTCCGCTTTTGCGCTGAATACCGGCAGTGGGAGCTCCGTCGTTGCAAGCTTTGTAGGCAGTATTGGTTACAACGATGTTCTCTGGTGCATACTTGAAAATCACATCCTGGACATTAGAACGAATAATTTTTCGGAGATGTGTCATTCCGTATATGCTATTAAAGATGCTATTCCCGTTGTAGGCAATGATTTTTCCGCCGCTGACAACACCGCCAACCCAGGAACTGACGATGGTGGATGCTTCCATGCGATACTGCTGAACGGAACCGGTTTGACCGGAATCCGAAGCCATTTCCTGCTTTGTTATGGCCGACAGCCATTTGGTGCGGTTTTCATTGGTGAGCGGTGTCTTCACGAGAGCGATTGTAAGGCGCGGTTCGTTAGCTCCGGCAGCTTTTGCCTGCAAAACGGATTGGATTGATACGGCTTGCGCATCGTTCTGTACTGTCACGATGAGTAAGCCAAGCTTATAGGGGCACTTTTCAAGCTCCTTGGTAATCTCGCCCAAGCGGGTATTGATAGAATTGGATTCTGCGCAGCAGACAGCAATCTTCATACGACGCAGAGTGGCATCGTTTTCGTCCCAAGCCTGCTTTTCAAACGCCTGTGCAAACGCTCCGTCTTTGGAAAACATCATATATCTGCTGTATTTTTTGTCGTTTGCCGCAAGTCTTGCGGGGAAATCAGTATTACCAGCACCGCTGAAAGGTAACTGGATGCGGACGATGTTATTAGAGCCTTCGTCCAGAACGAGAATCTTGCCATCGACCATTGTCTGAAGCATATCTTCAATCTGCGTCTTACTCATGACACCGGCCAAGCACGTTTCAAGGCAGTCTTTTGTGGCGGCAATGCCGTCCTTTGCCCTTCGACCGCTATAAATACCTTTCGTAGAGGACATAAGAGCAAGTAGAAGCATAGCCGTCTTGAATACACGGTGAGCATTCTCGTCGTTTTCAACCAAGTGACGGCTTTCTTCATAATGGCGGATATATTCTGCGGCCTTCGTGTCCTTGTCGGAGAAATCACTTTCACGAGTGAAAAAGTAATCCCAGAGCCATTCGGGCGTCAACCAACAAGCCTGAGAATCCGGACTTTCCTTGTTAATGTAGCCTACGAAACCATGCTCGGTGTTGGACTGATCCTTCATAAACCGGAACATCGTGCGTTGGGAAGCCGCATAGTTCTCGGCAACGCGGGAAAGAAGCTTGATCGTCATGGGGTGCATCGGACAAAGATGCTCGATCTGCTCACTGATTTTGTCATCTAAGCCGGACATATCGGGGAGAAAGGGCTTAATATTCTTGATAACACTCTTGCGTTCCTCTTTCCAGTGCTCGTTCATGCCGTTGCGAATGTTTATTGAGCCTGCGATAAGGTCAAAAGCAGCATCAGAGCTGATATGAAACTCAATTTGGTGGAAACGATGCTTGATTAACTGATAGCGCTCCTCCGTGATACGCTCGACCATCGCCAGTGTGCGGTGAACAATAAGGAGCATGAAGAACGGCTGCACCTTGCAGAACTCGGAAAGCTGCTGAAGTATCGTCTGCTCATCACTGTTTGCGACATACTCGGTAAATTCGTCCCAGATGAAAAATATGCCAGACTTTGAAAGTCCGTTGTTCTCGATAACGGCAGCAATCCACTTTTTGAAAGTATCAAGACTATCAACCAACCCCCAATTATACTGGCGAATAACGGCAGCCGTCTTCTGAAGCGCAAGAAGATCACCGGCTTCAAGGCTTTCCCGTAGCTCCTCGACGCTGCTGTAATCGTCCCCCAAAACGGAGTTTTCCAGTATGTATTCCCAGTTGTGTACAGGGCTGTTGACCTGCTGCATAACTGCATCTTGCAGTGATGCCTCGCCATAATCTGCCTTATCACCGAACTTGGCAGCAAGTGCTTCACGGACAGCTTTCTCAGCCTCCATAAGCATGGCATTTCCGTCACGGATGCCAGTACAGCCGGTTTTCCAGATGACGAGGTAATCGCCCTTATCTTTCGCACGGCATTTCATAAAGCGGTTGCGATAAGGTACAAGGCGGCTGTTCCCGACAAGGAAAGAATCTACAACATCAGACGGGTCTTCCATCAGATGTTTAATCATGATAGCAGCATAGCTCTTGCCGGTGCCGTATGTACCTTCAATCCAGAAAGAGCGACGGCTGTCAGGCTCCTCTTTGTTGAGAGACTGACACAGCACCTCTATCATCTTTTCCATGTCTTCACCGACAATGTACTCACGCCACAGGTTTTTATTACGAGTATCAGCGTCAATGTCAACGACAGATTCAAATGTCGGGCTGATTTCAATAAAATCCGAGTATCTTTTGTTCGGCATACCTGCTACCTCCTCACTTATTCATTTTCAGCAAGATCGAGAATGTCGATGCTTGTATAGTCTTCAAGAATAATGTTATCAAGGTTTGCGATGAAGGAAACGCGGATATACTGCGGATAGGTCATTGCAAGGCCCTGAACCATTTCGCGGAAGTTTTTGACATCAATGCCGTATATATCATGCGGAGAAATGCCCTGTGTCTCCGGGTTTGCATGAGCGTTGGCAAGCTCTGTGAAGGTGAATGTCTTTCGACCGGTGTGCTCCGCATAAAGGTAAAGTGCATAGAGGAGTACAACTGCATCGGGATAATCCCAGCCCTCACGGAAGTAGGAGAACGTGTTTTTTGTGAGTTCAATGGGTAAGCCTTGCTTTAGAGCAGAGCCAATGGGTGACTGTCTCAGCGTCTCGGTGAGTGCCGTAATTGCATTTTCACGATTTGACTTTGAGTAGTTTTCGCCAAGCATCACTACAAGGTCAGCTTTTTCGTAAGTTGCCCCCAGCTCAGTGTTAAGGCAATACCACCGCGTGATTACCGAATTATAGGCCAGGTTTGCCCAAATGATAGCCCATGTAAAAGGGTTATAAGGTCCGAAAGCTTTGAGTTTATCAAACAGCGCCGTCGAGGATAGTGTTTTGTCCTTATTTGTAACCAAGAGGTTGCTTTCTTTTAGCCAAACTTTTAAGCCGTCGTACTGACGAGTGCCCAAGACACCTTGTGTAAAGCAATTGGTTCCTTCCGTCATATAGTGCTCAAGCCATGCTTGCCTCAGCCCAAAATGCTGATATGGGTTCATTCCCTTCATTTCCATAGCGGTTCCTCCTGTTACACTTAGAGATTTTGCCAGTAGGCAGCTTTTTTCAACAAATGACAAGCAATTTGAGCAATGACAGCAAAGTGCTTCTCTAATAAGTATCTTTCCATCAGGTTGAATGGTAAAGGCTCCAGTCGGGCATTGTACCATACACGCTTTGCAGCCTTTGCAAAAAGCGGTTTTATTTGCAACACCTCTCAAATGGCTAATCGTGAAACGATCCATTTGAGAGAATGGAGAATAAGACACAAATACCTTGTCGTCATCTTTTTGAATGCTAAACTCAAAATTGATGCCAGATATTTTTTGCGTACCTCTCTTACCATCAAACTCGGTTACTGCTCCCAATACTGGAGCACAGCTTAACCACTCCTGTGTTGGTCGGTTAATCGAAAAATGAATCGTATTGTCTTGTATTTGTTCCCCGACCCGATTCCCACCATTTAGAAGACCACGGCCACCCATTCTGGCTTTCCAACCGCCGCCTTCTATGTACTTTACGACTTCGGCCTCAACCTTTGTGCGTTTTGCGTATTGTTCTACTCTGTCAAGCAGAGGCTTCATTTCATCAGCATAGTAATGGTTTGCTATTCCATCCCACCAGTCCGACGAAAGAGGACATACCATACATCCAACTCTAAACAATCCAAGCTTGTATGCGTCATTGAGTAGGATTTTCTCGTTTAGAAGATAGCAATAGAGTTCAGCCGTATTCCACTTGTGGATTGGGCTGACATTGACTTGACTAATGTTTTTTGCTCCCTCGCTCACTTCGTCATATTTTGCTCTGCGAGCACTTTCCTCGGCTCGTACACCATCAAATACGACCGCTTTTGCATTGTAGTTTCCTGTGATTTCACGCAACTTCAAAATTGTTGGTACAGACTTATGTACGGTACAACACCATCGCATTCTTCTACCAGGCGGGCCGAACTCATCCCAACTCTCGGTAGGTTCCATATGGCACTTTGCTTCAATGAAATGCAGATGAGGCCAATGCAGCTTTGCTCGCTCAACAGCTTTCAAAGTGTCTGACAATTCCATTCCTGTATTACTAAACACCACCCAGAACTCACTTGGTGCCAGGGCTTTAGAAACCAAATCCAATAAAACCAGTGAATCTTTTCCACCAGAAAATGCGCAAATAAAGGAATAACCCTGTTTGGAATATTTCTCATATTGTTCTTGGATAAGCCCAATCGATTTCTGTTTCATGTTGACCAGAAGGGCGTGGTTAACTTCGATTAAGCGTGTGATATTGATTTCTTCCAGCTTTAATCGTTCTGTGGTATTCAGTTTGATTTTGGGAACAGTGAAAAAACCGCCACCCTCCGCTTCAGCTACACATACTCCATTGATTACATATCTGCGGATTCCTTCTGCCCACAAAAGCGGAGCATCTGTGTCCTTCGGGTAGTCCCAATACTTGTCCATTCCGAAGAAATCAAGTTCTTCATGGAAAACAGGGCGGATCTCCTTTTGTATTTTTGCATCTACCGTCAGACGAAATATGCCATACTCGTCTGTCCATTCATATCCATACATTCTTCCAATCTCCTGTCAGCGGAGTACACCTCCACAGTTTTCTTTCGTCAGCCAAGACCTGTAGTGATGCAACGCTGCATGACAGGTTGGGCTTCAGAAATCGACCCGTCTATTTTCTACCAGATGAATCAGCAAACGGTTAAGAAGCAGGCTTACTTCTTTGATCTCATCGGAGTCTGCTGTTACTCTACCATTTTCTGAAGAATAGCGCACATCCAGAACCCGTATTACTTCATCCTGCGTAAAGCTTGCGCTTGCCATCTCATCACACCCTTACCGTAACATTCTCGCCTTTCGCATCCCATGCAAAACGCTCGTCCTTTGCCAAGGCCTTCGGCATATTTCCGATTAGCTCATTGCCTTGAATCATGCCGGTTTTAACAAGAAGCTGCCGCAACTCCTCTGCCGCAAAGGAACGCTGCTCCATCTCGCTTTCTACCAGATAAGTGATCACAGCGTCGCCAAAGTTTTGTATCAGGCTGTCGGGTTTCACCAGCATGGCATGGAGGGTATCCATGTTCTGCGATTTCATTGCCATGATCGTCTTTGCACCGAACTCCTTGCCATAGAAGCGCAGAACATATTGGAGCAGCAACGGCGTCCAGCGTCTGTGCTCAGGCAGAGCAGGAAGCGATTCATACCAAACCGGCTGAATCTGCCTAAGGACAATATGGTCGTCCGCATCACTTAGAAGATTGCTCAATGCCCGCCCAACGCTTTCTTTCCACGCATCGTCGATTCCCATGCTTTTAGCGGAGATGATCGTACCCGGCTCGTAGAAGAAGAACTCCGGCTCTTTGCCCAAGCGCATTTGATTTCTGAGGTTTCCTGCTTTTATGCCGATACCTATCAAGTACTCCGTTAGGTCATTCTCTCCGAATACTCCGCCTCGATCCTCTGCAAACTTACAGATAACATCGAAATTGCTGCTTATCGCATCCTCGGGTCTCGAAATATGAGCTTTGCCAGTAAATAAGTAGTGATAACCTTCAAAGCTGTTCTTTTCAAATAGGTGCTCAGCAATTTCATAGACGGCACGTTCATCATTCATATCGTTGTCGTTGAGGAACATATTCATCTCAGCCCGTGCGTAGTCGTACAACTGCGCAGCTGAAATATAGCCATGGTTCTTCTGCATCAGCTTTTCTATGATGAGGCATATCTGCTTTGCACCGTCGTTCCAATCGATAAAGGCGTCCTCGTGGTAAAGTTTCCCCTTGATTTCCACAATCCATTTGCATTGCCGAGCAAGAGCTTTTGTGGCTGCCATAGTCAGACCCAGCGTATTACATAGACTGTCATAGGTAACACCACTCATATCGGCATCGAGCACGATTTTTTCAACCTTTTCAATCTGCTCAGGATCGACATTTTTGCTCTCCTGCACAGAAACAGAGCGCACAGAAGCTGCATTGCGGGTGCAGTGTTCCACTTGGATCGGTTCTGGTTCGTCCGGGATCTGTAGCTCCCTGCTCCTATCATGCAGCTTATCTTCTCCCCGAAGATAAGCTGCATAGGCTTCAAGAAGCTGTATAGCTGTATTACGCAGATGCTTATTTGCCAGCGTCTTCTTCGTGCAACGTAGTGCAAATTCTACTTCGTCTGTGGAAGTAACACTTGTTAACGACTGGGATAACGCTTTTGACTTTATAAGGAGAACATTTATCTGCGAATATGATTTTTGAATACTTTTTAACACCGAAAGGGAGGTAACCGTAGGAAGCCATTGGAAGAATTCTCGTTTAGTTGGATGGGCTCTTTCTGCCTTACTCTTCTTCCCATCGGTCTTCCGTTCCATTTCCTCGCTAGGAATGTCAAATGGCATACCACCATTTTGACCTCTTTGCGATACTTTTCTCTTCACCGTATTCAAGATTTCTTCATAGCGCACCCTATTATTTCTATAGAGCGAAACTGCCTCAATAAACTTAGCCGTTCCTGGGACTGACTTTGACTCCTTGTTCTCATAAAGGTTGCCTATACTGCGAAGGCGATTTGTCAATCCGACCGCACTACGATAGCTGTCACTAATTATGAAGCCCTTGCTCCTTGCAAGATTACGTAGGTCCACAGATGCCATCTCAGCAGCTTTGGTAATAGGCTTCCCATTTTTGACCATGCTAAGATACACATCCAATAATATAACTGCTTCCTGCAAGTCAAACGGACGCTTAACTAAAGGCATCATAGAATCCCCACGTTTTTGCACTTTTTCACCTTCCTTAGACTGTCATAATCAAGCAACCGTACTCAAATATTCAGTCCTCTCTTTCCAATTGTCGCTGATCTCCCTTAGGCCTGTTTGTAAAGCTTATTACTCATTATATCAGCCCATCTCTCAAGTTTCAACAGAATTCTCTTCTTCGCCCGTTCAGATTTTTCCAGTACCTTATCCTTTTGCGTTGCCAGCCTGTACTTTAAGGCTGGCTCCAAGACCTTGTAAGCCTTACCTTCTTTGATGCATTGTCGCAGTACAAAATCTTGAAACGTAGGTTTGCATCCTGCACAAATTACAAAAAACAGAGAACCGGCTAAACGACCGATTCTCTGTTACCTTTGTTTTTGAAACTCAATGAGTCCAAGACAGTGGCGAGAAACGCCTCGATTGCTGTCAGAAATTCTTTTGCCCGCTGGCATTGTTCCACTGCATCGTCCTTTACAACCAAATAGAAATCCGCATAATCACAGTTATTGCGGATCTGAAACGCCTCACTGAGGTATTTTGAATACTTCTTTTCGATTTTTCCAGTCTTGACATATTCTCGCTGGAAATAGGCAATCACACCGGAGTGCTTCGCAAAATCCACGTTATCCTTTGCCAGCAGTGCCCGGACTGCAGTGAACATGGCATAATAAGAGCGTCCCACAGAATCCTTATACTTTTCGGATTCCAAGAGTATTTGAGCGGCGCTTAACTTCTCGTTGGCAGTGTCCAGACGGTAACGGATCAATTCAGTGCGGCGATCAGGCATACAGTAATACCCCCTCCGCGCGGATATTGCGATAATAGGGCAATGCCTCCGCAAAACGGTCAAACTCATTTTTGGGGATCACGGTAGGCGACACCACGATATCATACTCCAACCCAAGCTCTGTGGCTACGTCCCATACCTTCCGAAGCTTCTGCTGCAAGTCAGCCCTGTCACCATCGACAACGGCCACAAGATCAATGTCGGACTCGCTGTCATAGTCTCCTCTGGCATAAGAGCCGTACAGGTAGATCTGCCGAAGATCTTCCCGGTATGTTTCCTGATAAGAACGAACGATACCGGACGTAATTGCTGAAAGCTCATTTTGCGTGCACATGGCGTCACCTTCTTTCTGTTTACATTATAAGCGGTAGAAAGGAAATATGCAAGCTGCCAGCCAGAGACTTGCCTCGTTTCCTAATTTCATTTCCTTAACCACTCCGCAAAGTCTTCCAGCGTGATCGTTCCAGTTTCGCACTGAGCTTTCTTCTGCCTTGCCTGTTCGCTCCAGGCATAGAACGCCTACGGCTCGATCCTGCCCGCCTTGATCCAAGCAAAGTGCAATATGTTATCGCACAAGGTTTATACAAATGAAGTTTATTGTAGGCTGTTCGGTGAACGGAACGACCAGAGCAACCCAAAATATCGATTTGGTATTTTAGATGCCGAAATGATCGTAGAACTTATCGACAATACTCTCGAATAACCATCCGGCTTTTTTAAGACTGCCGTCTTCGTTGTATTCATATGGTAATTCATCGGTGATCCACTTATGAATCTCCAGCAACTCGTCAACGGTATAACCCTTGTCGTCGAACAGCTCCAAACCGATTGACGTTTTCATAAAGTCCAGTTCTTCTTCAGTAAACACTGATCTCACACCCATCATGTTGGCGATCCTCCTTTTAGTTTCATAGGACTTTCGTAGTTGATTGCTGGCAGGGAATAGCTTTGCCCGTCGCTTTCATCTTTTTCTGTTAGATTATCCAGATCGGCACGATGAGATTGTCTCGGTCGAATGCGCCGAAGCGGTCTGCCATGCAAAGAACAGCGCCGGTGCCTAGTTGGAGCGGGGATTTATCAATCACGCCGAAAGCTTTGACAATTCGTTTGTCGGGGGTGGCGGTTTTCTTGATTTCGAGGGGGCAGAGCTTTCCGTCACCCTCTATGATGACGTCGATTTCCTTGGCATCACGGTCCCGGTAGAAGTAAAGATATGGCTCGCGGCCTGCATTCTGATAGCCCTTCATGATCTCGGACACAGTGAAGTTCTCAAGGAGCGCTCCGCTCATGGCGCCGCTCTCGGCGACCTCCGGCGATGACCACTTGGTTAGGTAGCATACAAGCCCCGCGTCATAGAAATATACCTTCGGTGTTTTGATCGTGCGTTTCAGTACATTGTTTGAATACGGGTGCAAAAGGAAGATAATGCCCAGGGTTTCGAGAATATCCACCCACGCTTTTGAGGTTTGTACATCAATATCCGCATCATCGGCAAGCGCCTTGTAGTTGAGCAGCTGTGATGTTCTTGCCGCCATTGCCGTGATAAAGCGATTGAACTTCAAGGCATCCACGGTGCCGGAAAGCTCTCGCACGTCACGCTCC
Source organism: uncultured Acutalibacter sp. (assembly GCA_964600905.1). GTDB lineage: Bacteria > Bacillota > Clostridia > Oscillospirales > Acutalibacteraceae > Acutalibacter. Next base: position 63,371 of record CAZRLJ010000003.1, read on the forward strand.
ACATAGGTGGAAATATAGGACGAATAGTACATATTGCGGTCCTCGTACAGTCCCGAGGCGATACCGGGCATGGAGCCTTTCCAAATGCGTTCAAAGAGGGCGGGTGTATCAACTGGCGCTGCCTTTTTGCTCTCAGCGAGAAGCTGATCAACGTCAGTTGTAAACGGCACGCAGCCGGCGCCGATGATTTCTCTTTGCGATAATGGCGACATATGAAGGAGAGCAACGCGACCTGCAAGTGATTCCTGCACACCGCGCATCAGGCGGAATATCTGAGAGCCGGTCATCCAAAAATCACCGGGATTGTGATGTTCGTCGATGTGCATTTTGATATATGCGAATAGCTCCGGCGCATACTGCACTTCATCAATCAGGACAGGCGGTTTGTGCAGCTGCAAAAAGAGTGCCGGGTCGTTCTTGGCCATGTCGCGTACAGAAAGATCGTCCAGCGAGACATACTCGCGCCCGATGCCTTCTTTTTCCGCAAGTGAACGGAGCATCGTGGTTTTACCCGCCTGACGCGGCCCGGTCAGAAGAATTGCCGAATAGGACTTCGACAGCTCCAGTACTCTCTGCTCCATATGACGTGCGATGTAATTCATGTAATACCTCCACAATGAAAATTTTACGGCTGATTTTTATCCTAATACTATTTTAGCCGAGAAGCCGGTTTTCGTCAAGTCGTTTTGCGGCTAAAATTTGAAAATTTATAATTTTAGCCGATGAAAGGCAGCGCCATTTGATTGATACTGCTCTGCCAGACAGCCTCTTTCAACCCAGCCCCCAAAAAGCTCTATTGACCTCCCAATCATCTTTTGTTATAATCTAAGACACCATAGAGAGTGCGTGAGGGACAGCCCCTGTGACCGCACAGCAACCTACCCTCAAGGCAAGGTGCTAAAGGCTGAACGATGGGTCATCCGTACCGGCTAGACTCATCATGCGATGGGCCTTTTCTTTATGAGAAAAACTACGGAGGTATTTCTCATGGAAGGAATCAAAGAAACGATCGAAGACGCAGCCTCACAATTCCAGATGAAAACCATGCCTCAAGAGATTCCGCACGAAGGAAATCGGATCTATCGAGGAAAAACGGAAGCTTTTTTGATCTGCGACCAGTCATTTCAGAACACTTCGCCGGAAAGTGAGTTTGTATTGTGGCTTCGCAAGGAAGGATTCCAATATGGCTCCACGAAGGGAAACTATGGCTGCTGTCCCTGGCTGTATGTGAATATCACTCGCAAATTGTACGCCTATGGAATGCCTGGAATTGGCCTCGTCCAGCCCATTGGCAACCATGCAATCACCATTGACGATTTCCGCCAAATCTATGCTATTTTCAAAAAATATGAGGGAAAGCCTCTTTTCGTTTTCCATAAAGAGCGATTTGACTATAACACTGAGCCGCTACAAATTCATGATGAGGAGAAAAACATTTAGCTTCACTACAAGCCAATAGGAGCAATGCGTTTCACCTTCCACGCTGATGATCCCGTCAATCATCGAAAGACTAAAAATTCATTTTCGATTTTTGGTTTACAAACTGCTTCCGAGTGTCTTTATAGATGGAGACTTTTTTCGTGTTTGATCTCACAGTGTCGAGGGATTATGGCTGCGAAATAAAATGCCAAAGGGAAAGCATTCCCCATTGTGCGTTACAACTTCGCCAGCCTCTCCTTCAATTCCAGCTCGCTCAGCTTGCCCTGCACTGCCTGGTCACGGAGCTTTTCCGCTTCTGCCACGGCGGCGTTCCACTGGTCGACGGAGATTTTTCCCCTTGCCTTCCTCATCTTCAGCCTGTTATAGGCCTTCCGAAATTCCTGCTGTGCGGGAGTTTCGGAGGCCTTTTTCTTTGCCTCCTTGACATGTGCCCCCACCTTTCGACAGGTACGTTCCGTCTCACCGGGAGCGATCTTGTTACAATAACAGGTGTTATACCCATTTGTCAGAAGGAAAAGCTCCCCGCAGTTCTGACATTTTCTCGGGGCATTGCCATGCATCAGTCCGCGATAAAAGTCCGTTTTGATGAACGAAACCAGGTCGTCAAAGCGTAGCACTTCTCCCAGTATCGCCTTCCCTGAGTTACCCTCATCTTGAATCGACACATAGCTCAGCTCTACGCTGGAGACCGTTCCTTCTTCACTGGGGTTATGGATGAGAGAGGATGCCCGATCCCAGTTTCTGCAATAACGCAAAAACGCAAAGGCATAGGCGCTCTTTGTCCGCTTCGTCAAAGGTTCCAGGTACTGGTCAACAATCAGGTTTGTCTGGTTGTAACACCACTCCAGCTGGTACGGTAGCCATTCGATCTCGTTAATCCATTGGGTAAGTTCAACGTTTATTTCTGAGGTGGGATCATTAATCTGCTCCCACTCCTCCTGTTCCAGAAGCCACGGAAAAAGCCGACGGGCAATACTTGGCTCCCGGGGGATCGACGGATATGGGGGCAGCGTCCACAACAAATCCTCGAATTTGATCAGCCTCTTCTCTGCTTCCGGAATGGCAGATCGATCTTTGTGTTGGGTCAACTCCCGCGCTGAACCTGCAAATGCTTTTGCCAGCTCGTCCAGCTTCTCAAAAACACTGAAATCGAGATTCAAAAACTCCGTGACGATCTCTCCAAGAGAAAATACCCGGTTCGCGATCTCCACCTTGTCCTCATAAAAGTACGCTCCGAAACCTCCGATGGATTCCATAGACCCTCCTGTTACCGATTGAAAATTGAGATTTGCTCTACATTTGGCAAACCCCTTGTGCGATTTTGTTTGCTCTGCTAACATAGATTGTAGCCGATAGGAAAGCAATAGTCAATCGGAATCTTGAAAATTGAATGATCGTCCGAATGGGATATGATCTTGCGATGATAAGAGCGAGACGACGCCGGGGTGAGATTCCCGGGCAGGAACGACATTCGGGTAGAAGCGGCGTAAAAGATGAAAACAGGTTTTCATCTTTACCAAGTTTTGCTTCTCATCATTTCAGGACGATGCGATTCTGCTGACGCAGAAACGCAAAACTTGAATCAAAAAAGGAAGGAGGTATCCAAATCGAAAGCGGAAAATTTTTCAAAGTCCCCAACAGCATTTTTGAGTTTTGTCTCAAACCGTCGGAGCTTGTAGTCTACTGCTGTCTCTGTAAATTTCGGAACAACAAGACCAACTCCTGCTTCCCGTCACGGAAAACGGTGGCAGGACTGTGCGGGGTCAGTGTGAAAACTGTGGACGCTGCCTTGAAGCGTCTCTGCGCTCTGGGCTTGATCCAAAAGCGGAAACGGCGGGGTCAAAGGGGAAACTTTTACAGCAATGCGTACACGATTCCCAATCCGGGTGGAAGGGGGTAACTGTAAAATCCTCTCCGGGTAGTGGGTGAGACTTCCTGCTAACTAGACGAAGGGAACAAGACTCCTGCTAGGTATAAAGATGATACAGAGAATAAAGAAAGAGGGAGCGCCGGATTTTTTGCAGATGATCTGCGGTTTGATGATCGGCTCGTTCTTCTTTTTTCTGCTTTCTCTTTCAAAGCCTACCGTGAAGCAGCGCTTCTTAGGCACAGAAAGGCCCTTTGTTGCGGTTTTAGTTTCAAGATTGAGTTAGGGACACCTCTGGGCAGTAAAAGCGGAAAATTCGCCCCAAGAAAGCGAAAGTGGCGGCAAGATAATTTTCCGTTTTCACAAAACTTCCCCGCTCTGAAACCCCATTATTTTGAAGCAGGATAAAGGCGATATCAACCTGTGGGTTGACCTCGCCTTTCACAGCGGCGGGCAATGCCCGCCGCAAAGGGATTTTTGGGACGTCAGAACCGGGAAAAATCAATATCAAAAAAATGGGTGGGTTATCAAGCTTCTGCTCCTGACCCCGTGAAAAGCGCCGAAATAGCGCTGCATTGCCAATATCAAACACCTATCAACGGAAAGAAAGGAAGCATGATTTTTGACCAAAAACAAATTTTTCTCCTTTGCCGGGGACGAAGCCCTGGCAAAGAAAATCGAGTACAATCTGAAGAACGCAAACGCACGTTCCAGAAGCGAATTCATCGTACAGGCCTTGGAATTCTACATCGCCTATCTGCAAACGAAGGAAGACGGCTCCACTCTGTTCCCCGTTCTGGACAATGCTCTTGACGGCCGCATGAGTGTTCAGCAACACCAGCTCTCCCGAATTCTTTTCAAGCTAGCGGTGGAGGTCGCCATCATGAGCCATATCGTGGCGGGGACAAACGAGGTGACGGACGGGCAGCTTGCTTCGATCCGCAGGCTGTGCGTGGACGAGGTAAAACGCCTATCCGGCAGGTACAGCATGGAAGATGCTGTGCGGTTCCAGAACTGAAATTCCAAACGAAACGGAGGAATGTCTTGACCAAGATCTTCGCTTTCCCACCCACGCAATCGGGAAACTCCCGGTTCTATTCCGGGGACAAGCCTCATAGCTATGTACCAAAGAACATGCTGGGAAGGAGGCTGTGCTGCCGAATTGCGTGAGAAAAAGTTAAATTTCCGATTTCATGATCCCAACTCCGAAGCCCGGACCGCCGAGTACATATTGGAGCTTTTCTTTGAAGTAGACAAAGAAAAGGTAGAGAGGGCAATTCAGGCGGCAGACTTCGATGATCCAGAGTTATCCGATGCTGGTCTTGCCGATTTTGAAGACGGTGAACCGGCGGCGAAGGAAACTGAGGAAGGGTCGATCCTTTCTCTGTAACGTTTCGACGCCGCTTGCTGTTTCTCCCTTTCTGAGATACAATAAGGTTGAACAGAGGAAATGAAAGCCTCAGTTGAGTTTTGTAAGCAGGAAGGGCGATTCCATGAGCGAAACTGTTTTGACAACACAGCAAATTGAAATGGCTGTTATGCCGCTTCTGAAACGTTATCGTGCTGAAAAAGCCATTCTGTTTGGCTCTTATACCCGGAACGAAGCTACCCCACAATCGGATATTGACCTTCTCATTACCGGCGGAACGGAATTCGATCCCACGGATGTCTTCTGCATTGCTGATGAACTCTACCGGACGCTTGGCAAAAACGTGGACGTCTATGAGCTGCGGGAAATTGATGCCGATTCGGATTTTTATCACACGATATTCCGTGAAGGAGTGCAGATTGCATGAAATTTTATGGGCTGCTGGAAGAAGGACCGAAGCACTAAAAGCAGCTGACACCAATGGACTGGGCATATGGATCATATCCTCAACACCGTTATGGGAGGCATCCATACCAAAATCAAATATGTGCAGGCAATAGAGAGGACTGTGCCGACGGCACAGTCCTCTCTATCCTTTTATCAAAAGCATTGCTCCAATCGTTGGCGGCGATAACACCTTTGATCACAGGTCCAGGCAGAAATGTCTGGAAAAATCGGTACGGATTTTGCAGCTTTCCCGAATCCGCTTGATATCGGAGTTCAGGAGAACGTGTTTTTCCATAAGCTCCTCAGTGATCCGGTCGAGGAAAGAGCGGTTTGCCGCAAGAATACTCCTTGCGATACTCCGATACCTTTCCAGCTCTGCGCCGACGATGGCTTCCTGCCGTCCTGCGGAAGTCTCGGAAGATTCTTCACGAGGTCCGCAGTCCAATTCCAGATTGGAAAACCCGAAATATCCGTCTTCCAGAACAGAGCGTCTGACGAAATAGCGGGCTCTTCTCAGATCCGAGTACGAGCCGTCGTCGATCCGTCCGAACCGCAGCTCCACTGCTGTCAGGCCGCTCAGGCTGATGAGAATGGGGTCGGTTCTGTTGTGGCGGTCTGCACAGGGGATCATGAACCCTTCCCGGCGGTATTCGCTGGGGAGAATGGACGCAAGACCCACACCGCCCTCACAGAGCAGCTCCTGCATGACCACGTGTCCGGCCTCGTGGCAGGCGATCTGTACCAGCTCGTCATCCTCCGGCGCAGGATCTATGCTGGTCACGTTGTACTCTTCCCGGAGGATTGCTTCCAGAATATGCTTTAGTTCCACCTTTTCACTGCGTTCGCTGCCGGCGTAGATTGCCGCCTCGTTCAGCACTGTCTCCAGCTCAGCGCAGGACCGTCCTGACAAAGCCTTTGCCACATCGGAGGCGTTGACCGTGGCGCCGAGAGCTTTTTGGCTCAGGTAATGCTCAATGATCCTCTCCGCATCTTTTTCTTTCGGATTCTCCAAATGAATTTTGCGGTCGAACCGCCCCGCACGTAGCAGAGAATTGGGAATATTACGGGTCCTGTTTGCCGTTGCGATCACATAGACGTTTCGGTTCGCCACCTCGTCAATGGCGGTTTGCAGCGCCACATATTCTTCACTCGAGTTATCCTCCACCACGAACTTGTCCATGTCGTCCAGAAGGATGATGGAGGGTTCGCTGTCGGCGGCCTCCCGGAATACCCGGTGGATCTCCTTTACAAAGTCCCCGTCTGGCTTGTTGCGGCGGAGCAGGAAGGCTTTGCGCCCGCTTTCCTCGATGAAGCACTGCGCCATGAGAGACTTCCCCAGCCCCGGCTCCCCTTCCAACAGCAGCCCCCGGGAATGCTTTGCGCCCAAGCGCTCATATACCTCCCAGTTCCGCATCATGTCGCACAGCTGCATCAGTTCTTTTTTGACCTCTTCATACCCAATGACCTTATCAAATGCACTCATGATCGTTCCTCCTTGTTTGATGTACCTATAAAATACACCAAGCGATGGGGAAAAAAGAGGACACAGGCTCCCTTGCTCTTGGGATCCTGTGTCCGTTTTCATAGGAGGCGCTTTTATGTCAGATGTTCTCTTTCATTGTCTGGTTAGCCGGGTGATATTCATCTTTAATTTGCTGTGGCGGCAAATCGGTAAGCCGATAGTCCTTATTTGTTACAGTTCCATACGTGCCGCCGCAAATGATCCAGTCCGGGGCGATGATACCAATCTCCTTTCTAATCTGATCCGCATACCTTTCCACATAGTTTTTCAAGCGGGTCGGATTGCAATGCCCAAACCCTCCTCGCTTGTTCAGGTTCATATAGGCGATATTTAATTCCTCCGGCTTATATCCGCAAGGGATCATTTTCTCAAGAAAGCTCCAGTACTTTTTTTCTGCACTGGAGAGCCCTTTATTTCCGATTTTTTTCTTATATACCTCCTTCATCCAAAACTTATTTTTCGTTTCGGGTTTCAGCTCTCCCTTTTCAAAAACGTTAGCTTCCCGGCAGAGAAAGAGGACCGTCTTTTTCTCCTTGTCATACGGTGTGATAAAGCCGTCATAGCAGAAGCTTATGTAGAAGTTCTCCGGCACCTCTTTCCCTTCGCAGAAGGGCAGCGTACTTTTTTTGCCGGGATTTTCCTTTTCTTGACTGTGGAGTTCCTTCCAATTTGAGAACAATTCTTCCAGTTCTTTTTGTTTGTCCATTTCTGCATACTCCTTTTTCATTTATAAGCCGTAGTTTTCCTTGGCCTGTATCAGATCCTGCTTCACTGCCTCCGCCAGGCTTTCCGGAGTCAGCACCCGGACGTGGAGGGCGTATTGTAGAGCCCACCTCCGCATAGCCTCCAAGTTTACCGTTACCCGGGCGGTGGCTTCGTCCTCCGTTTCCTCGGAGAAGTCCACGTTTCTGCCGAACCAGTCGATGACCTCGCTGGTCAGATATTTTTTGAAGCGGAAGGTCACCGGGGCGCTTTCGCCGGTGAACATATAGATGTGTTCCGCCATGTGCTTTGGCAGATCCAGTCCGTTTTCCAGCCCCCGGACCTGCTTCATGGGCTTACATGGGGTTTCCAGCAGCTGTATGTCGGTGATCCTGTCCAGCCGGCAGTTGATGGCATTGTCGTGACCTTCATAGTTGCAGATGAGATAGTACCGCCCATTGGCGGCTGCGATCTGGAAGGGATTGACAACGACTCTCCGGGGCTGGCCGTCTTTCCCAAGCCGGGGGTGCAGCTTCTTATCCAGGCCGTAGGAATTATAAATAAAGGATACCTGCCTGTTGCGAGTCATGGCCTCGTCCAACGTTTCAATGGTATAGAAAAGCTGTTTGTTTGCAGGTGCGTCCTCCGGCATGGTGCGAATGTGCCTGACCCGGGATTGGAAGTACTGGTTGGACAGTCTCTCCAGCTTCTCTACCAGCTCTTTGCACTGGCTGTAGGGGATATGCCTGGAAAAAAGGACGCTGTCGATCAGCAGCCGCAGCTCACTGTCGCTGAACTCCCGCACCAGATAGAAATCGGAAAGGATCACATTCTCTTCCATGGCTCCGGTCCTGGTATTGGGCATCCGGCGAACGGTCTCGGTATATTCGATCTCGTAGCCGAAATCGATGAGATCCATCAGGTTCCGCTTGATGGATTTTCGGTCAGCCGTCATATCGTAGTCGTTCCGAAGACGGTCTGCGATCTCCTTCTGACTGAGCCGATGGGTCTCATCGCTGTACTTTCGGAGAATATCCAATATATTCATGATAAGAAGCTTTTTGGGCTGAGCAGCATACATATCCCTTCCCCCTTATCTGCACTCCTTTACGGATATTGTACGATACTCCCTACGATCTGTCAACGAAACCGGGCTTCATATTTTCCCTTACGCAGTCAGCCATAACTGCTCAAAAGGCTCGGCAAGCGGTTGTTCCTTAAGGAAAGGAACAATTTCCACAGGCTGTTCCTCACGAAGCCGGAGGGCTACTTCCCCTGCGGCAGCAATCAGATCTCTGATCGAGGCATTTCCTGCAAAAAGGATCTCGTAATAATGGTATCTGGCGTGAGAGTCATAATACTCCCACAAAGGAGCGCTGTCAGTGGAGCATAGGGCTTCCCGGCTTACGCCACGATCCTCCAGTGCGGAAATCAGATCATCTAAATAATATTGAAGCTGTTGGGTATGGGACGAAATACTGTGATCCTCTCGAAGAGGATGCTCCATCAATTCGAGAGCATATTGGGAAAAGTAGCCCATTGTAAATCTCCTCTCACATTTTAACGGCAAGCATTCTTTTCATAAAAGTAAAATACCGCACGTGATGTGGAAAAAACGGTCCATGCCATGGAACCAAAAGCTAGAACATTCCTTTTTGAGCCGCCCCGTTATTTTTTTGCTTGCTTTTCGGACGGGCGTGTGGTAAAATCCGTTGTAACAAAACGATTCTATTTTATCGGTGAGGTATTGCCATGAACATTGCCGCTTACTGTCGGGTATCCACGGAAAAGGAAGACCAGCTCAACAGCCTGGAAGCTCAGAAAGAGTTCTTCGAGCAGTACACTAGGCGCACCGGGGATGTGCTGGTGCGCCTGTATGCCGACGAGGGTATTTCCGGCACAAAGACGAAAAACCGCAAGGAATTTTTGCGCATGATGGACGACGCCCAAAAGGGCTTGTTCCAGATGGTGGTGGTAAAGGACATTTCCCGCTTCGCAAGAAATACGGTGGATCTGCTGCAAAATGTGCGGAAGCTGAAAGCCCTGGGGATCGAAACCCAGTTTCTCACTGCCAACATGACCAGCATGGGCAACAGCGAATTCGTGCTGACCATCTTCGGGGCGCTGGCCCAGGAGGAAAGCGCCAACACCTCCAAGCGGGTGAAATTCGGCAAAAAGATGAACGCTGAAAAGGGGCGGGTGCCCAACATCGTCTATGGGTACGACAAGACGCCGGGAGATTATTTCCATCTGGAAGTCAATCCCACAGAAGCCGATACCGTGCGAAAAATCTATCACTGGTATGTGGAGGAAGGGTACGGAGCGGCAAAAATTGCCAATATGCTCAATGAAAAGGGGCTGCGCACCAAGCGCAACTGCCAGTGGAGCCAGAACGCCATCTGCCGCATTCTGACCAATGAGATCTACACCGGCAAGGTCATCAATGGCAAGCAGGAGGTGGCGGATTTTCTCACCGGCAAGCGGGTGGAAAAGGAAGAAACAGACTGGCTGGTGGTGGACAAGCCGGAATTAAAAATCGTTGATCCGGAGCTTTTTGAGCGGGCGGGGCAGATCATGCGGGAACGGGGACAGAAATTCCAGGTGGAAAAAAAGCGCCAGAGCAACCGCCATCTCTTTTCCACGCTGATCAAATGCAAGGAATGCGGCTGGTCATTCACCCGGACGGTGCGCACCTACAAAAACACCTATATCCGCTGGGTCTGCTCCGGGCATACCGGCAGAGGGGCGGACAGCTGCCCCAACGCCACCACCGTGGACGAAAACGAATTGATCGAAGCGCTGCAAGCTTATTTTGCCCAGCTGCTCCAATCAAAAAAGAACGTGATTCAGTATGTGGTCAAGGAATTTGAGCGGGTCTATAAAGCGAAAGATGAAAACGCCGGCTATGAAAAGGAGCTTTCAGCCCAGCTTGCGAAGCTGCAAAAAATGCGGCAAAAATATATGGACCTGTACACCGACGACCTCATCAGCCGGGAAGAGCTCAATGAAAAGCTAGGCGGGACAAGGCAGGAACTGGAACGGCTGGAGAAAGAACTGAAAATTGTGGGGTACAATATCAGCAAGGGCGACCAGCTGGAGCGCATTTTACAGAATACCTTCCAAACCATTGAGGATATTACGGACGTGCGGGAAATGACAAATGCGCAGTTAAAGCAAATTATCGAGAAAATTGGGGTGGACAAGGACGGCAACGTGGATATTTACCTTCGGCTGCTGGGGGATCTGGGGCTGCCGGAAACCGTTTTAATTCGTAATGACCGTACATAAGGACGTTTCTATGCGGTTGAAATATATCGACAGCGGGCTGTACCAGGATGTAAAGAATGTGCTGGCCGTTAACAAGGCACAGCGGCATATTCGGGGCGGGATGGCCACCAGGCAGAAGTACCGCCATACGAAAGACCCGGAAGAGTAAAAAGCAAGCGCTCCGAAAGCTCGGAGCGCTTGTCCTTTTGCGCGTTACTCTTTTGTCTCGATGACCTCGCCGGGGTCCATCCACACCGCATCCCGGCGGACCTCCAGATGGAGATGGGGCTGATCGGCGGCTTCCGAGGGCACCGCAGTCACCGTGCCGATGGTCTGGCCCTTGGTGACCACATCTCCAGGCTTTACCAGAAAGTTCTCTCCCACACCGCAGTAGGAAAACAGGTAGTCCCCATGCTCAATGGTGATCACATTCCCCATCATGCTGTCGGTGTATGTCTCCTGCACCAGGCCGTTGGCGCAGGCGTGGACTTCCTCCCCAGCCTGGGCCGCAAAGTCCGTACCCGTGTGGATCCGCCAGTCCTTCATGGTTTCGGAATACACCGGCGCGCCGGAGCTGTAAGCCTTCAGGACGCCGCCGTCCAGGGGGGCGATCATCTCCGTACTCCGCTCATAGATGGGGCCGTTTACCGGGACCATAGCTTCCTCAGGCTCCGCTGTGGGCACAGGAGTGGGCGCCGGCCTTGCCGTGGGAGCCGGAGTGGCCGTGGGCTTTCCGGGGGTCACCCCAGCATTGGCCCGCTGGGCAGGGGTGGTGTTGTCCGGTTTTTCGGGATCATCATTGCCCGGAGCGCGTCCACCGGTCCTGGAGACCTCCTGCCCGCTGCGGACATCCTGGCCCTGCAGCTCGTTTAAGGAGGAAAGCTCTCCGGCCGCGGAATCAAGATAGGTGTGGACCGCGTCGTAGGTGCTCCAGGCCGCAATGCCCACAGCTACCAGGCACACTGCCAGCGCCAGGTAAATCCCGTTTTTGCCGGTCTTCTTTTCTGCAAATCTTTTACCGTTCATAGTGCTCCATTCCTTTCGGATAAAATACAGGCTTGTCACCTGTATTCTGGACAGAAATGGAACGGAATATACAATCGCGGAAAAAAGCGCAAAGGAAAAGACCGGCTTGCGCCGGCCTTCTCCTTTGTGCTTGAGGGGTATTAATGAGGAGGGTAGAACATGTATCTCAAGAAAAGGTGCGGTCCATTTCTTTCGAGTACATCTTTATTATATCCGAAAACCCGGAGGAGTTGTTACGGCGCTGTGAATAAAGGTTAAAGATTTATGCCCGAATTTGTGAACAATCCGCCCGCTGGCGTCAGACGGGAAAGGAAAAATGAAAAAAGTCCGGATTTCTTGCAAACAAACGTTTACTTTTTCCACGGCCCTGTGGTATAATGACTGCGAAGCAGTCATTACGAAGAACCTCTGAGGTCTTACGACCTCTCTTTTGCTTCGCAAAAGCACCGAGGTTCTTCCGCCGTCATCAAGTTCTTATTATAGATTTGAATTTGTCACGGCCAGTTTGCGCTTTCAGTGCTTTACAGTATAAGACTACAGTAAGATCACCACGTGGAGGCAAAGCCATGGATCATCTGACAAAGAGCCAACAGCTGGTATACGACTTTTTGGTTAAGGAAGCACCTAAGGGGGTTCCGCCTACTGTGCGGGAAATCTGCGCCGGGACGGGGCTGCGCTCCACCTCTACGGTTCACGCCCATTTGAAAACCCTGGAGCGCTTGGGCTACATCAGCAGAGACGCGGGCCTGAACCGCTCCATTCACATTGAGGGCAGCACCGCCGCGGTACAAGTGCCCATCCTGGGGCGCGTCACTGCTGGGCAGCCCATCCTGGCGGTGGAGGACATCGAGGGCTATCTGCCCTTCCCCCAGAAGGAGGGCCGGGAGCTGTTCGCCCTGCACGTAAAAGGGCTGAGTATGCGGGACGCCGGCATCCTGGACGGGGATTACGTGGTTGCCGAGCAGGTTCCCGCCGCAGAAAACGGCGACATCATCGTGGCGATGATCGACGACGAGGCCACGGTCAAGCGGTTTTTCCGGGAGAAGGACCGGGTTCGTCTCCAGCCGGAAAACCCGGACTTTGAGCCCATTTATTCTGATCACGTGTTTGTGCTGGGCAAGGTGATCGCCGTGATCCGGTATCTGTAAAACCCGGCACAACAGAAATTGATTTGCAAAGGATGGCCCTCCGAAAAGTGCAAGGCTGAAACACAAACGCCTTGAAAATAGTGGGATTGCAGGGAAGTTCATAAACTAAATGGAATTTTTGGAGGCGAGGAAATGTGTGATTGTATCTTTTGTGAAATAGTGTCGGGAAATATCCCAAGTATGAAAGTCTATGAGGATGAAAAAACGCTCGCGTTTATGGATATTGCCAAAGATGTTGACGGACATATCTTGGTGATCCCGAAGAAGCATTACAAAAACATTCTGGATTGCGACCCCGACACGTTAAATGCCGTTATGAAAACGGTACAAAGAGTTGCTCTGCATCTCACGGAAAACTGCGGGTATGACGGAGTTAATCTGCTCAACGCCAGCGATGAAAGCGCCGGTCAATCGGTTCCTCATTTTCATATTCATATGATTCCCAGGAAGCAAAACGACGGGCTCGACTCGTGGCCGAAATTTGCGGGAGCCAAAATGAACATTGCTGATATATTTGAGAACGTGAGAATGTGACAGCTACAAAATGATCGAGCAAAACAAAAGGCGTGACCGAAAAGGTCACGCCTTTTTGCTGATGTTACCGTCTTATGAACGCTCCACTATGGTTGCCCTCTGGCTCAAAGCTCGAATTTCTGCTTTATCATCTGTGCAACCACATCCGGGGCCAGGTTCGTGTTGTCTATTTTGATATAGTTCTCAAAAGGAATCTCCCCGTCCAGGCTTTCCAAACGGTAATGGGCGTCGTCGCTGATTAGTCTCTGATTGGATGTCTCAACATCCCGCTTAGAGGCTTTTTGGGTAAGCCGATTCTCCGTCGCGTTTCTTTCCAGGCGGATTTTCTGGGAGGCTACCAGCTCCACATAATAGAATTCTGTACCATATGGCGCAAAAATATCTTTGATATACTCCACATAGTCCCAGTCCTCCTGATGGTCGAAGGCCCACATAAAGGTAAAAATCATCCCATACTGGTCTGTCTTGGCAAACTCCTCAAAAATGACCTGACGAAGTCTCTTGATGGCCTCAGAGTGAAATCCCCCGAATATCTCAAGCACAGGCTCGATGGTCATATGGTTATGGAACAGCCGGAGCCCGGTTATTTTTGCCAGCTCCTGGCCCACTGTCATTTTGCCGACGGCAGCATTCCCGATCAGAAACAATAATTTCATGGTTTGCTCCCCGCTTTTCCGCCCGGACCCAGGCTCACAGCTTTTTGATCACGCCAGTCAGCAGCTTCTGGACTTTGCAGGCGGAATCCTGGGCAAAGGTGCGGAAGTCCATGGTGTCGCTGTCGTTGG
>CAZRLJ010000004.1:0-73701 GCA_964600905.1 uncultured Acutalibacter sp.
CGGCCCCGCATATAGGCCAGGGGCGCCACCTCGATGTTCCCCCGCTCCACAAAGCGCTGATAGGTCTCGGCCCCCAGCATATCGAACAGGGCGTCGTACAGGGGCCGCAGATAGGGGTCCACCTTCTGCTGAAGGTCGCCGGGCAGGAAGCCCAGCTTCTCCCCGGCCTCCACCGCGGGACGGGTGAGGATGATCCGGTTCACCTGCTGGGCTCGGAAGGCGGTGACCGCCATGGCCACGGCCAGATAGGTCTTGCCCGTGCCGGCGGGGCCCACGCCGATGGTGATGGTGTTGTCCCGGATATTATCGCAGTAGGCCCGCTGGCCCACGGTCTTTGGCTTGATGGGCTTGCCCTTGGCGGTGATGCAGATGCAGTCTCCCGCCAGCTTCACCACCTTGTCCTCGCTGTCCTCTGCCACCATGCGCATACAGTAGCGGACGTTCTGCTCGGTCAGGCTTTCGCCGCTGCCCACCAGGGTGATGAGGCTGCGCACCGCACGGGCGGCCTTGTCCACATTTTCCGGGTCCTCCCCAGTGATTTTCAGCTCGGAATCCCGAACCACCAGGGTGACGCCGTATTCCTTTTCAATGAGCTTGCAGTTTTCATCGAAGCTGCCAAAAAGCTCGGCGGCCAGCTCCGTTCTTTCCAGACTGATTTTTCGTTCCAAATTTGCATTCCTCGGATCGGATATGATTGATATGCTGATATTATATCACAAATGTGCTTTTTTCTTCAACCCCAAATAATATGAGGAGTTCACAAAATTTTATTCCGCATTTCGTCTATTTTACCAAAACTTCCTGAATCAATCCAATATTCTCCTGACAGCGGCATTTGTCGGTGAGAATGCACATGCCCTCGGGGAAGCTCCAGGAAAGCTCCTCCTTCAAAACGTTGCTTCCCTCCGTCAGGGCCTCCTTTTGCATCTCCCGCAGCTTCAAAAGCGCCGCCTGCTCCAGCTCCGCCTTGTCCAGGGTCCTCCGGGATTCCTCGGTAAACTGGTACACCTCCTGCCGGAGGATCACCGGCAGCTCCACTCCCAGGGCCTTCAAGGGCACATCCTCATGGGACAGCCGGAAGTCCTCCTTTGGCACGGTGTTCAGGCCCAGGGGGATCCTGACGCCGAAAATCTCCAGCGCCCGGTTCACCTGCTTCTCTCCCGTGAGCCGTTGCTCCTCACGCTCCGCCGAAACCTGCACCGTAAACTCCCGGTGGGTCTCGGCAAGGACCCTTCCCCGCACGGGGCCGATGGTCCGCAGGGGATTGGCGGCCCTGGGGTCCCAGGGATCCAGCTGTTCTTCATAGAGCCCGGAGATCAGCAGCTGCCCCTGCTCCACAGCCTCCCCCGGCTTTACCTCCGGCCTTCCCAGCTCCGCCTCCACGGAAAGGATGGTCCCCGCCCTGGAGGCGATCATATTGGACCAGCCCTCCCTGCCGGTAAACTCCGGCGCGGGAGAAGCCTCCCCCACTGCCACCTCAATAAAGCAGCCATTGGTATTCACCGCCGCCCATTTCAGCCCCTCCAGCTCCCCGATGATCTCCCGGGCCGCCAGCTTGGGGTCAAAGCTGCTTCTGCCCGCGCCGGGATAAACTCCCGCGGATCGGGCGGCCGCCAGCACCGGACCGTCCCCGTAGGTCTCAGCGCCGCTGACCCGGACGTTCCACACGAAGCTGTTCAGGAAAAGGAACAGTCCCATGGCGCAGAGCGCCCCTGCCACCAGGCCCGGCCTAAGCCACAGCCGCCGGAGGAGGAAGGGCGCCCCCCACTTTTTTTCGCAGCGGAGCTTCACCCGGCACCGGCGTGCCAGGGGCCGGAGCTTTTTATATTCCCCCGCCCGGCAGCAAACCCGTATATTCTCCCCGTCCCGGCGAAAATCCCAGAAGCCAAAACCGCTTTTCGCCGCCAGATTCAAAAACCGCGCCGTATCCCCCTGGATGGTGAATTCGGCGCAGCCCGTCAGCTGATGAAAGATTTTTTCGACCAAGGCAACCTCCCCCTTTAATAGGTGTACTCTACCGTGCTGATCAGGCCCTCGATGACGGCGGAATTTTCCGTCAGCCGTTTCAGCCGCAGGCCCCGGCCCAGAAACCGCACGGTGAGCCTGCCTGTGCGGAGGATCACCCGTTCCTCGTCGTAGTCCACAATGCCGTCGCAGCCGTCCACCACGGCAGTACGGTTCCCTGTCAGCTCTATGACCGAGCCGCCCCGTCCCTTCTGGTCCATGCCGTTCCCACCTTTCGCAACATCTTATGTTTCCGGGGGCGAATGTATCCCTGAAAAAATTCATACTCATCAGGGAAAGAGGTGTTTCTATGGCGGAGCTTTGCGGAACCGGAATCAAAAGGAGAAGAAAAGGAGAGAAGCTGCGGATCAGCTCCAGCGCCCTGTGCGCCCTGAGCTTTCTGGCCGCCCTCTCCGCCCTGCTGGCCTTTCCCGGCTCGGTCCGGGAAGGGGTGTGGAACAGCATGATCTCCTGTCTCACCGGCGTTGTGCCCTCCCTGTTTCCCTTTATGGTGCTGGCGGGCTTCGGGGCGGACTCCCGCGCCGGGGAGAGCCTGGGCCGCTGGCTGGGGCCGATGGTCCGCCGCGTCTTCCGGCTGCCGGACTGCTGCGCCGCGACCCTGCTCATGAGCTTTCTGGGCGGGTATCCCGCCGGGGCCAAGGGAATTTCCCTGCTGCTGGAGCGGGGAATGATCAATGAGCGCCAGGCCCGGCGGATGCTGCTGTTCTGCCTTTCCCCCGGCCCCGCTTTCACCGTGACCTTTGTGGGGTCAGGCCTGCTGGGAGACCCGCGGGCAGGCTGGCTCCTGTTTGCCGCCGTCACCGGGGCAGGGCTGCTGCTGGGCCTGCTCACCGCCGTGGGAAACCCTATGCCTGAACGGAAACAGCCCCGGCAGGAAAGCTATCCCGCCGGGGCGCTGATCCGCTCCGTCCATGGAGCGGCAAAAAGCGTGGCGCTGATGTGCGCCTGTATCATGCTGTTTGCTGCCTTTACCGCCGTTCTCCGGGCCAGCGGGATCTTCACTTTCCTTTGCCGGGGCCTGGACGCCCTGCTGCCCGGCCTGAGAAGCGGAGAGGTTCTGCTCGCCTTCCTGCTGGAGGTCACGGATGGAACGGGAAAGGCTGCGGCAGCAGGGGCCGTTCCCGGCCTTTTCGCCTTTGGGCTGGGCTTTGGGGGCCTTTGCGTCCATTTTCAGGTGTTCAGCATCGCAGCAGGGGTCCCGGTGAAAAAGCCGCTGTTCCTGCTGTTCCGACTTCTCCATGGCCTTCTTTCCGCCGGGGCAGTGTACGGGCTGATCCGGCTTTTCCCCGGCGAACCGGCCACCGCCGCCCCTGTGGAGACCTGGGCCGCCGTCCAGGCCGGGGCGGGGGTCTCCCCCCTGTCCGGGACTTTGGCAGGAGGAATTTCCCTATTGCTGATGTGCCTGGCTTTTCTGGTCATTATGGGGGAAGGGGAAGGGGAAAAGTGAAGAGTGAATAGTTGTGGTTATAAATGAAGAAAGGGCAGGCTTCCAGCAGTCTGGAAAACTCACGTTTTGACCAGCTTTTCCGTGTAATCCCGGCCGCAGGGCAGGGGCTTCGGAAAGGCCATGGCGTACAGGTCATCGGCCCGGGCCTCCAGCTCAAACACACGGAGAGCCTCCCCGCCCAGCCGCTGAAAATCCGCCGGGCGGACGGCAACGGGTAGAGCGGGAGCCGCCGTCCGCAGAATGCCCTCTCCCCTTTCGTTCATGCCCAGCACCCGCAGGACAGGCGGCAGCTGGGGCAGATCGGCGGTAATTCCCAGAAAGGCGGCAAGGGCCAGCCGCCGGAGCCGTGCCAGGGTGTAGCGTCTGGATTTCGCTATCCCATAGAATTCCTCCAGGCTCCCCGCCTGCCGGGCCGCCTGAAACAGCCTGTTTTCCAAGCCCTCGCTGACGTCCGGCAGCCGGGAAAAATCCTGAAGGGTCATGGTGCGAAGTTTACATAATATCGAGCGTTCCAGCAGAGAAATATCCGCCGGGCAGCGGCCCTGGGCGGTCAGCTCCCCAAGGAGCCGCCCCGTAGATTCCGGAACCAGCCCGGCCAGGGAACGGCTCTGCCGCAAAAGCTCCCGAAGCTGCCCGGCAGAAGCCAGCTCCCCTTTCCCTGCCTGTTTGTCATGGGCCGCCCCCTGCCGGGGATAAGCCATGGGCCGGATGTCGGAGCCCTGCCGGAGCAGGGCCTTTTGATACTCCACCGCCAGAATGGCGTTGGGGGAGCGCAGCAGCGCCGCCGCCTGTTCTCCCAGCATTTCCGCCAGCACCGCCTCCCGCCGTTTGGCAAAGGTCTCGCCGGTATCCGGCAGACTGGACAGCCGGGCGGAAAATTCGGTCGACAGCAGGGCACGGGCCGTCTGCTCGATGAGGGACAAGTCCACGCTCTCGCTGCCAAAGGCCAGGACCTCCACATTTCCCAAAGCCGCCGCCAGGCATACCCCCCCGGCAGCAAAGCGCTCCGCTCCGGCGCAGGCCCATGGCAGGGGCAGCTCCAACACCAGGTCGGCCCCGTTTTCCAGGGCCAGCCGGGCGCGGCTCCATTTATCCAGGATGGCGGGCTCCCCCCGCTGAACGAAATTCCCGGAAAGAATGCACACCAGGCCCATTCCGGCCTCCTTCACCTGCTGAAAGAGCCAGCGGTGCCCCAGGTGCAGGGGGTTCAGCTCGCAGATCACGGCGGCGTTTTTTCCGGTTTCCGGCAAATTCTCTGACATTTTCCCCAAAACTCCTTGAATTTGTTTTTTGGATGCGCTAAAATAAAGTGAAATTGTATTTCCTTCATTCCCATTACTATTTTATCGCAACCGCCGGGCAGAAACAAGAGCATTCTGCCGGAGGTGCATCGGAAAGGAAGCGTAGAACATGAAAATTCTGGTCATCAACGCAGGCAGCTCCTCCCTGAAGTATCAGCTGATCGACATGGATACCGAGGAAATGGTCTGCAAAGGCAACTACGAGCGCATCGGCATGGAGGGCGGCATCTTCACCCACAAGACCGCCGACGGCCGGGAGTACAAGGTCAATGTGGACGCCCCCGATCACACCGCCGCTTTCACCCAGGTGAAAAACGCCCTGGTGGACAGCGAGCACGGCGTCATCAAGGACTTGAGCGAGGTCACCGCCGTGGGACACCGGGTAGTGCAGGGCGGCGCCCTGTTCAGCGAATCCGTGCTGGTGGATGAAAAGGTCATTGAGGGCATCGAGAGCCTGATCCCCCTGGCCCCACTGCACAACAAGGCCCACGTGCAGGGCATCCGCGCCTGCATGGAGGTCTTCGGCAAGGACGTGCCTGAGGCCGTGGTGTTTGACACCTCCTTCCACTCCACCATGCCGCCCAAGGCTTACATGTTCAATGTCCCCTATGAGTATTACGAGAAGTACGCCGTGCGCCGCTACGGCGCCCACGGCACCTCTCACCGCTACGTCAGCGCCCGCTGTGCCGAGCTGATGGGGAAGGACCCCAGCGAGCTGAAGATCATCACTTGCCATCTGGGCAATGGCTCCTCCATTACCGCTGTAGATCACGGCAAGTGCATCGATACCTCCATGGGCCTGACCCCCCTGGACGGCTTCATGATGGGCACCCGCAGCGGCAGCCTTGACCCCAGCGTGGTCACCTTCATCATGGAGAAGGAGCACCTCTCCCCTGCCGAGATGGATCAGCTTTTGAACAAGAAGTCCGGTATGCTGGGCATTTCCGGCGTTTCCAGCGACGACCGGGACGTGGTCGCCGCCGCCGAGGCCGGCAACGAGCGGGCCATTCTGGCCCACCAGATCCTGGAGTATCAGATCTCCAAGTTCATCGGCGGCTACATGGTTGCCCTGGGCGGCTGCGACGCCATGGTGTTCACCGCCGGCCTGGGTGAGAACCAGGCTTCCCACCGGGCCGCTGTAGGCAAGTACCTGTCCTTCCTGGGCGTCAAGATCGATGAAAAGCTCAACGAGGAAATGGTCCACGGCAAGGAGGGGTTGATCTCCACGCCCGATTCTGCCATTCAGGTCTACGTGATCCCCACCAACGAGGAGCTGGTCATCGCCCGGGATACCAAGGCCCTGGTGGAAAAGTAAAATACCTGTAAATACAAAAACGCGGTGCAGTCCCGAAAGGGGCTGCACCGTTTTTTTGTGACGCTGAGAGGAGACCCGGCAGATTCCCCTCGGCCCGGAGGCAAAAACCTCCGGGCCTTTTTGTGAATATTACAGGAATCCTCGACAAGTACGCAGGGGTATCTGCCGCCTAATGAAAAAATTCTTTACAAATAGTTTTTGTCATGTTATAATATTTTTGTCAAAAATTTCATTTTGGAAAGGTGCGTGCAATTTCATGAAAACGATCCGCAAAGTATTTCTTATTCTGCTGGTTGCAATCCTAATGGTTATGCCCTGCCAGATTACCAGTTCTGCCGCCTCAAATGATTCCGGCGATCAGGACGGCACAAGGGTTATGATCTCCGCCTCGGCCGGCCAAAACGGCTCTTATTTTTACGACGCTAAGACAAATGAAGAAATCTATATCCCGCCAAATGAGACCTTAGAAAGCATGGGGATTGAGGATGATGTTTTTGATACCGCTCCCGCACCGGAACCCGAAGCTGTCGATCCTGAAATGAGCGCTGCCATTGAGGAAGAGATGTGGGCGCTTGCAAATAGCACGGGTAAGCGCTCTCCTGTAACGACCCCTTCGGGATTTGAACGCAGCACTTGTCTTCTTGCTGCCAGGTTTGCAGACGGGAACGATAATGTGTTGATTGGAACCGGCTGGTTGATCAATAACACCTATTTGGTTACCGCAGGACACTGCGTATACGACCCGAAGTACTTAAATAATGGAAACAATGGGTGGGCTAAGCATGTTGCCGTCTACGTTGGTGCAAGTAATGGAAGCTACCTGCACTATTCCATGGGTACCACCTACTATGCAGGCGGCGATTATGTAAGTTGCAAAGAACAAGACGAAGAGGAAGCAAAAAAAGAGTATGAAAGACGTGGGAAATTTGATGACTGGGCGGTTCTCAAGTTGAATTATCCGGTAAATCCGGATACCACTTCCGTGGCAAAATTGGGAATTCGCGCAACGAACAGCGTTTCCGATATGCTGAATAAGGTTTATACAACACAAGGGTATCCTCTTGACTTGAATCTAGGCAAAGGCTGGAGTAAGCGCACGATGTATAAGCAGACAAACTGTACTGTTGAATATGATGTGGAGCAGCCATACACGCTGGACCTTGTGTGTACCTCAACAGTGGAGTTTTCAGATGGCCAGAGTGGCTCTGCGTTATATCGTGGCGGTTTCGCAGAGGCAATTGGCATTTGTGGCAATACCGAGATTTATGCGGGTCTCCAAGGCACAACCTACTTTGTCCTAATCAACGATTGGCTTTACAATTATATCCACAGTAATTTTATGTGATTTCTGTGATGATATAGAAGGGAGAAATTACTTCATGAAAAAGGTCGGGAAGATCGTGGTAGCCCTCCTCTTGGTGGTTTCCGTAACCTGGTCGGCTGTTTCAACCTTTCTGCTTTATCGCAGCAGACAGATTCCTGCCCACATCAAACCGGTCATAACACAAGCAGACCAATACAGCTTCGTAGGGCAAATGCGATTGCCCAAGATATGGGAAGGATTAAAGCTGAATAAGACGGAAGATTTTGCCGACCTTGAATTTATGGGATTGGAAAAAGGGGTATTCTATGACAATATTGATGAATATTTTGATGTTTTGCAATTCAAGATCACTCTCCGGGAGGAGCTACTAGAAGATGAGTATCTCCTCAATTTCTGGATTTATCACTATTGCCCGGAGGACGGCTTCTGGTATATGGTATACTGTCCTTTCTATTCTTCAAAGCTCATGGGTTATACGGCTTCCGGAGAGATTCTTAAGAAATACTCGGTTCCCCCGGATATTCTGGCGGAGCCCGGCCGTTATGCATTCGTATTAGAGAATCTCGGCAACTGCTCGTTTGAGGTGGAGTAAAATATTTTCATGCGCTCCGCTGGCACGGTTGAGTGCTGGGACTGATTGTCTCTATGTGATTCAAGTGATAACATCAAGGAACGGAGGCATTATTTCATGAAAAAAGTTGGGAAGATCATAGTAGCCGTTCTTTTGGTGGTTTCCTTGACCTGGTCGGCTGTTTCAACCTTTCTTCTTTATCGCAGCAAGCAGGATTCCGGCGGCTTCAAGCCCGTTGTAACGCAGGCGAGCGACTACGCTGAGGTGGGACAAATGCGGCTGCCCAAATTGTGGGAGACGCTAAAGCTGAATCATACAAAAGATTTTGTTGATCTGGAATTTTTAGGCCTGGAGAGAGGAACCTCCCGTGTCACTACCTCTGCGGGCGATGCATATGATGTATTGCGGATCAAGGTGACGCTCCGTGAGCAAGTGGAAGAACAGGAATATTTCGTCAATTTCTGGATTTATCGCTATTGCCCGGAGGACGGCTTCTGGTATGCGGTATACTATCCCGGCCACGCTTCTAAGGCCGTTAGCCATAAGGTATCGGGAGAAAGAATTGAGGAATACGATGTCCCGCCGGATATTCTGGCGGAGCCCGGTCTTTATGCCTTTGGAATAGACGGGCTCGGTTGCTGCTCTTTTGAGGTGGAGTAGCGTTTTCCATATACATTGGCCCGGAAACTGGAGCCTGGCCGCACAAAGAAGGATGCCCGCGCCCTGCTTCCCTCTGACGAGGGGCAGGGCGTGGGCAATCCACTTTCTGTGTCAAAGGAAGACTCTGCGCGGCACAAAATTATTTACTTCTTCTCCTCAGCGTCCGCGCTCATCAGCTCCTTCACGGACACGGCCAGGCCGGCCAGGGACTGGATATTGGAGGGGATAATGATCTTGGTGGACTTGCCGTCCGCTGCCTTCTCAAAGGCCTCCAGGCTCTTGAGGGCAATAACAGGCTGGCTGGGATTGGCCTCGTTCATCAGGCGGACCGCCTCCGCCCGGGCCTTCTGGACAGCCAGAATGGCTTCGGCCTCGCCCTGGGCCTCTCTGATCTTCGTCTCCTTTACGGCGTCGGCCCGGAGCACGGCGGATTCCTTCTGGCCCTCGGCAATGAGGATGGCGCTGCGCTTCTCGCCCTCGGCGTCCAGAATCTTTGCCCGGCGCTCCCGCTCCGCCTTCATCTGCTTCTCCATGGAATCCTGAATTTCCGCGGGGGGAATGATATTTTTCAGCTCCACACGATTGACCTTGATGCCCCAGGGATCGGTGGCCTCGTCCAGGATCACCCGGATCTTGGAGTTGATGATGTCACGGGAGGTCAGGGTGTGATCCAGCTCCATTTCGCCGATGATATTCCGCAGGGTGGTGGCGGTAAGATTTTCAATGGCAGAGATGGGATTTTCCACTCCGTAAGCGTAGAGCTTGGGGTCGGTGATCTGAAAATAAACCACGGTGTCGATCTGCATGGTGACGTTATCCTTGGTGATAACGGGCTGGGGCGGGAAGTCGATCACCTGCTCCTTGAGACTCACCTTTTTGGCGATCCGGTCAATAAAGGGAATCTTCACATGCAGGCCGGTGCCCCAGGCCGAGTGAAAGGCGCCCAGGCGCTCCACCACAAAGGCATGGGCTTGGGGAACGATTTTGATATTGGCGATGACCACCGCCAGCACAAATACGACCAGGACCGCCACCACGATCACAGTGGCTAAAACTGCAGGACTCATCATTTGACATCTTCTCCTCTCTCGGTTTCCATAACGGATACAATGAGCTTCACGCCCTCGATGCGCTCCACCCGGACCTCGGCGCCCTTAGGGATTTTGCCGTCCGGCTGGTCGGAACGGGCGGACCAGCTGTTTCCCATCACTGTGGCCCGGCCCTCGCCCAGCACGTTGTCCACGTCCTCGGTGATCACGCCTGTTTTGCCCAGGACCATGTCCGCGTTGGTTCTCACCGCCTGCCTCTGATGGAATTTTTTCGCCAGAGGCCGGGTGGCGATCAGCGCGGCACAGGTCACGGCCAAAAACAGGGCGATTTGCAGCCAGAGCTTACCACCCAAAAGGCTTGCCGCCAGCGCGGCGATCCCTCCCGGGACGAACCAGATCGAAACAAGACTGGGCCCGGCCGCTTCCACAATGGCCGCTATAATGGTCACTGCCAGCCATATGTACTCCATGATCTCCATTTTCTCCCACCCCCTAGGTTTTTCTATATTTATTTTATCATACCCCAAAGTAGAATGCAACACAATCTCTCCCTCCGAAGGACATTTCCACCGGGATTGACGAAGGGGCCGTTTTGTTGGATAATAGGAGCCAGTGAGGAATCAGATCGGGAGGATCATCATGGACGCTTACAAAACACTGCTGGAACGGCTGAAGGCCCTGGCCGCCTCCGACATGCTGCCCATGCACATGCCGGGACACAAGCGCAGCCTCCTTGCGCCATATCTGGAGGAGCTGGGGGCAGCGCTGGACGTCACCGAAATTCACGGCTTTGACGATCTCCACCAGCCGGAGGGAATCCTGCGGGAGGCCCAAGGCCGGGCGGCGGAACTTTGGGGCGCAGAGGAAAGCTATTTTCTGGTAAACGGCTCCAGCGCCGGGATCCTGGCGGGGCTCTACGCCTGCACCCGGCCGGGAGACGAGCTTCTTTTGACCCGGGGCGCCCACAAATCCGTCTTTCACGCCATAGAGCTGGGAGGGCTTCTCCCCCGCTTCCTGCTGCCCCCCTCCCTGCCCGGCGGCCTGTTCGGCTCCGTCTCTCCGGCGGAGGTGGAAGCAGCTTTGGAAAAGTACCCGAAGGTGAAGCTGGTTTTGCTCACCAGCCCCACCTATGAGGGTGTGCTCTCTGATGTGGGCAGCACTGCCCGGCTCTGCCATGAGCGGGGGGTGCTTCTCATGGTGGACGAGGCCCACGGCGCCCATCTGGGCCTGGGAGGCGGCTTTCCGGAGGGCGCTGTGAAGGCTGGGGCCGATCTGGTAGTACAGAGCCTTCACAAAACCCTGCCCTCTTTGACCCAAACCGCCATTTTGCATCGAAACGGCGGTCTGGTACAGCCGGAACGGCTCCGGCACGGGCTGGCGGTCTTTCAAACCAGCAGCCCCTCCTATCTTCTCATGGCCTCCATCGACAGCTGCGTCTCCCTACTGCGGGAGGAGCCCTCCCTGCTTTCCCGCTGGCGGAAGGCCTTGACGGGCTTTGACCAGGAAACCTCCAATCTGGAACAGATAGAAATTCCCTTCCGGCACGGCCTGCCTCCCCAGGTCTTCGCCTACGACCCGGGAAAACTGATTTTGACACCGAAAGTCGGTTCCGGATATGCAATAAAGAACGACCTGCGGGAGAAATTTCACATTGAGCTGGAAATGGCCGCCCCCGGTTACGCCCTGGCCATGACCGGCGCAGGAGACACCCCGGAAAGCCTGGGGCGGCTGGCGAAGGCCCTTCGGGAGCTGGACGGCCGGCTGCCGGAGGGGGAGGTCCCTCCGCCCCTGCCCTACGGGCGCCTGCCGGAACAGGTGCTCTCTCCCGGGCAGGCGGCAAAGGAGGACTGCCGGTTTGTTGCCCCCGGACAGGCGGCGGAACAAGTGGCGGCTGAATATGTGTGGGCCTACCCGCCGGGGGTCCCCCTGGTCATTCCCGGGGAGAGGATCACGGCCGAATTGGCGGAGATTACGTCGCAAAGGAGCGAACTGCTCCGCAGCACCTGGAACCGTCTGCCGGACCAGGTGGCCGTCGTCGATTTCCACTCTTGACAGAAGGGGGAAAGACGGGTATACTTAGGTGTAGAAATCTTAAGGAAGAAGGTGCTTATACCATGAATAGAATCCGTACCATCAACACCCGCGACCTGAACAAGTCCCTGAAGGAAGGCGGCTGCGGCGAGTGCCAGACCTCCTGCCAGTCTGCCTGCAAGACCTCCTGCGGCGTGGCCAACCAGGCCTGCGAGAAGAAGAACGAGCAGAAGTAATTTTTGGGGAAGCTCTGAGTAAATCATCCAGGCGAGCTCGGCGGAATCTATTCCGCCTGTCTTTGCCCCAAAATTTTGAAATACACAAAGTATTCCTGCAATTTTGGGCCTTTGACAGTCGAAATATCTTTTCGCCGATCTGACCTGTCCGATTTACTCAGAGCTTCCCTAAAGCAAACAACCAAACAAACGGGAGCCCACATGGGCTCCTGTTTTGCTGAAAGGGAATGAATATGATTCATCAGTACAAGCTAAACGGCTACAATATCGTGCTGGACGTTTTTTCCGGCTCCATCCACGTGGTGGACGACCTGGCCTACGATGCGATCGGCATGTTTGAGACCGCTGGGCCGGAGGAGATCACCGCCGCCCTGCTGAAAAAGTATGCCGATGATCCCGATGTGGATGAGGCCGCCATCCGGGAATGCCTTGCCGATGTGGAGGAATTAAAGGCCGCCGGAAAGCTCTTTTCCCAGGACGCCTATGCCGACATTGCCAAAAACTACCGCCGGAACAGCTTTGCGGTGAAGGCCCTGTGCCTCCATGTGGCCCACGTGTGCAACTTAAACTGCTCCTACTGCTTTGCCAGCCAGGGAAAATATCACGGGGAGCGGGCCCTCATGAGCCTGGAGACCGGCAAGCGGGCTATCGACTTTCTCATTGAAAGCTCCGGGAGCCACCGGAACCTGGACGTGGACTTTTTCGGCGGGGAGCCCCTGATGAACTGGGAGGTGGTCAAGGCCCTGGTGGCCTATGGCCGGGAGCAGGAAAAGCTCCACAACAAGAATATCCGCTTCACCCTTACCACCAACGGCGTGCTGCTGAATCAAGAGGTCACGGAATTCTGCAACCGGGAAATGCACAATGTGGTGCTGTCCCTGGACGGCCGGCCAGAGGTCCACGACCGCTTTCGGAAGGACTACCATGGCAGCGGCAGCTATGATAAAATCATCGGGAATTTTAAGGACTTCGTGAAGGCCCGGGGGGACAAAAGCTATTACATGCGGGGCACCTACACCCACTATAACACGGACTTTCTGAACGACATCCTGCACATGGCCGACCTGGGCTTTCGGGAGCTGAGCATGGAGCCGGTGGTCTGTGAGCCGGGCGACCCCTGCGCCCTGACAGAGGCGGATCTTCCCGTGCTCTACGACCAGTACGAGAAGCTGGCCCTGGAAATGCTGAAGCGATCCCGGGAGGGCCGGGGCTTTACCTTCTATCACTACATGCTGGACCTGGAGGGCGGCCCCTGCGTGTACAAGCGGGTGGCCGGATGCGGCTCCGGCACGGAATACATGGCCGTGACCCCCTGGGGTGAGCTCTATCCCTGCCATCAGTTTGTGGGCGACGAGAAATACTCCATGGGAAACATCTGGGACGGCGTCACCAACACAGCGCTCCGGGAGAAATTTGCCTCTGCCAACGCCTATACCCGCCCCGGCTGTGAGGACTGCTGGGCAAAGCTCTACTGCGCCGGAGGCTGCGCCGCCAACGCTTACCATGCTACCGGAGATATTTCCGGCGTGTACGAATACGGCTGCAAGCTGTTCAAAAAGCGCATCGAATGCGCCATCATGCTGAAAATCGCGGAGATGGACGCAGAATAGGGAGGCTTTGAGGGGCTCCCTCTGATGAGGGAGCCATTGTGGTCGTCTCGCCCTTGAGGCTCCCCTTGTCAGGGGAGCTGTCAGCGCAGCTGACTGAGGGGTAGTAGACTAAGTGCAAAAGCTAAGTGCAACGCTGAAATGATGGTTCTCTATCTTCTCTCCCTCCGTCACGGCTTACGCCGTGCCACCTCCCTCATCAGAGGGAGGCTAAGATCAAGGGCAGCCTTCCCTAAAAGTTTATCGACAAACTAACAGCCGCCTTTTCAGGCGGCTGTTTTGATATGTGCCTTTTGGGGTTCCAAGCAAGTTAGAACTCGATCTCCATGCCGTCGTAGCTGACGAGGAAGCCGTGACGCTCCGCAGCGGCGGCAAGCTGCTCCGGCTCCATTCTCCCGTTGTGGGAAAAATGGTTGATGATGAGCTTTGTATGTTCGTCCACCAGACCCAGGCCGCGCATCCGCTCCGCCACCTCCCCATTGGTGGTGACGCACATGTGGCCGTGCTCCCAGCGCCGGAGATCATCCCCGCCGGTACAGTCCAGAGAGACCAGGTCATAGCGGCCTTCCTTTGCCAGCAGCTCCCAGGACTGCTCCGGGAAAATCCCGGTGTCGTGGGCGTAGAGCAGCCGCTTCCCGGCCTTCTCGATGGAATAAAAAACCGGGGTGGAGGTGGGATCGTGATCGGCCCACAGGGGCAGCACGGTGTAGTCCCCCACGGTGAATTTTACCCCGGGCTCCACCAGATGGGCCTGGGCCCTGCCCTCCATCTTTCCGGCGGCAAACCGGGCGGACATGTTCTCATAGGCGGCTTTCGCGCCGTAGTAGTGCATACAGGTCCCCACACGGCTGTAGCCGGGGGCGCTCATGTCCATATCCTCAGGATAGAAATGGTCACTGTGGGAATGGGTGATCAGGCAGTGGGTAATGCGGTTCCAGTCCAGCCCATATCGCATCCCGTGCCAGACGGTATCGGGGCCGAAATCCAGCAGAAGCTCATCGTCCACCAGTGCCTGGCAGCGGGAGCGCAGGCTGTGCCCGCCGGCTTCTCTTGCGTGCTTGCAGACGTCGCAGGTGCAGAACAGGGCCGGGACGCCCTCATAGGCCGCCGTGCCCAGAAATTTGATTTTCATGGCAAATACCTCCCTTTTCCTGCATTGTACCCGGAGCGGCGGTATTTGTCAACTTGTTTCCCACATGACATTTTGCGTGAAATAATTTTCCAAAAATCGGATATACTATAAGCCAGATACTGTCAATTCATTATGCGGAGGCGACTGCCATGTGTACTGCTCTGACCTACCAGACCAAGGATTTTTACTTTGGAAGGAACCTGGATCTGGAATACTCCTATCATGAGACAATTACGGTAACACCCCGGAAATTCCCCCTGCATTTCCGCCACGCCCGGGACGTCTCCAACCATTATGCCATGATCGGCACAGCCTATGTGGTGGACGGCTACCCCCTCTACTATGACGCCACCAACGAAAAGGGGCTGAGCATGGCTGGGCTGTACTCTCCCCGGAGCGCAATGTATTACTCCATGGAGGAAGGGCTGGATAACGTGGCGTCCTTTGAGCTGATCCCCTGGATCCTGGGCCAATGCGCCAACCTGTCCCAGGCCCGAGCGCTGATGGAGCGGCTGAACATTGTGGATACCAGCTTTAACAAGGACCTGCCCGCCACTCCGCTGCACTGGCTCATTGCCAGCCGGGAAGGCGCTCTGACCCTGGAGCCGGTCCGGGAGGGACTGCGGATTTACGATAACCCGGTGGGGCTTTTGACCAACGAGCCGCCCTTCAGCTACCAGATGACCAACCTGGCAAACTATATGAATCTCTCCGCCTCCCAGCCGGTAAACCGCATGTGCGACAAGATCAAGCTCTATCCCTACAGCCGCGGTATGGGAGCGATCGGCCTGCCCGGGGACCTGTCCTCCACCTCCCGGTTTGTCCGGGCGGCCTTTACCAAGCTCAATTCCAGCTCCGGCCCCAGCGAGGGGGAAAGCGTCAGCCAGTTTTTCCACATCCTGAACAGCGTAGCCATGACCCGCGGCTGCCTGGATATGGGAAAGGGCCAGTGGGAGATCACGGTATATTCCTCCTGCTGCAACGCGGACAAGGGAATTTACTACTACACCACCTACGAAAACAGCCAGATCACCGCCGTGGACATGAATCGGGAAAACCTGGACGCTTCCGTTCCGGTCTCTTACCCCATGCTGAACAAAACCTGTATCCGCAGGCAGAATTGAAGACATTAAAAGGGCCCTCACCCGTTTGGGTGAGGGCCTCAGCCTGTCGAAAAATGAGGGATGTGGAGGACGTCAGAGGGAGGCAAAGAATTGGCTGTACAATTTTATCTGAACACTTGACACATCCAAATAATTCTGCTATTTTTATCATAGCAAAAATCACAATAAATAAGGAGTGTTGGTTATGAAATTGTTCAGATTTACGAGTGCGCTTCTTGTTATTTCGTTGCTACTAACCCTTCCTGGTTCGGCTTTCGCACTGGAAACCGATAGTGACGAAGTTGAAAAACAGCGTATTCTTGCAGAAGCCGACTACCTTCTCTCGATTGAAAAAAATGGCGAATTGCCCAAAGACCTTTCTCTTGAAAAAACCTACAACGAATTAATGGCGGTAGACCCGGAACTCGCTGAAAAAGTATTTTCTCACCTTGAATCGTTGGCGTATCCTGCTGAAGCGGTCGGAAGTTATGATGAGCAGCTGCCCCTTGACCCATCAACAAATGATCAGCTTTCTACCTCACCACAGAAAAGTCATTCTTTTATCGCTAACCCTCAAAATGGCAGACTGACAAGCTCCATCTGTAAGGTTTTCGCAACCCGTGAGGGGTATCTTTTGTGCGGTTCAGGTTTTTTTGTCAGTGACACAGTGGTTGCAACCGCCGCACATTGCATTAAGCGTTCCAATTGGGATGACGACGACCCACTTAGCGGCGTAAGTGGATGGGCTAATGAAGTGTACGTTATGCAAGCATATAACCCCGATCATCCTCCATTTGGACGCGTGTTCGCAGATGTATATAATATGCGTGTCGGCGCTTCCTGGATGAAACCAGACATCAGTGATGATGATGATTGGGGAGTGGTTGTTCTCAATAAGCCCATTCAGGGAAATTATTCCTACCTTCCGAAAAAGCAAATAGACGCTAGCTCTTATACCGGGCAATCCGTCTCTGTTTACGGGTATCCCGATGCAGTAAACGGTGTAAACCAGCCAATGTATTCACTGCGGGTTACGACTGTGGCGGCGCCTGATGGGACCGGAACATATCGGACAGTATATGCTACCGGTTCGACAAGTGACAATTCCTTGTCTGTTGTTGGTATGAGCGGAAGCCCTGTAGTGGATAATAACGGATACGTAGTAGGCATATTCGTATCCACATGGGATATTCATGGACAGAAATACTTTTGTGCCGTTGGATTCGATTACGATTTATACAGAGCGTTAAAGAAGTATGAATGAGTTAATATCGATAGGTAATTTCTATAAAGAGGTTTTTTATGAGACTGCAAAAACTGACTGCCGTTTTTGTTTCGCTGATCTTTCTTTCCTTCGCCCTGTACGCCTGCGCCGATTCGTCCGCGGTTTCGACTGCCGAACAAGATTCGGAGGTTCTGGTCTGGCAGCTTCCACGGAAAGATACCTTTTTTGCGGATGGAGACTTCCTTTCCGGATATCACCCTTATCTCAAGCGTTCTCATGAAGAAGACCAGTCGGAACCCCATGTGATTTTAGGAAAAAAGCGTTATACGGAAAAGGATATTGTTTACAACGATCAATTCTGGGCCGTTTTCAGCGATGGAGCCAGAATTGACAAGCACTGCGGAAAAGCATACTCGATGCAAGTCCCCGTAACGGTAGACGAAAGCCGGGTGGTGGAATACAGTGACGAGGTGATGAAGCTTTCCAACGGGATCATCATTGAAAGGCCCTTTGAAGCATACACCGTTGTCTACGCCCATAATTTTCAGGAGATTCTGGATCGGGAGGAGTTCAGCTATCTGCTGGATTATCCCGAAGACCTTCTGGAAATATATCGAGAAAAGGGATACCCTTATACGCCGGAGACCTCCCATACGCCGGAGACCTGAGAAAATCGCATAGAGGACATCTCGAAGGGGCCGCAGACCATGCGGCCCTCAGTCTGTCGAAAAATTGGATTCTCACCCGGTTTGGGTGAGGGCTAGGTCAAGGGCAATGGCCCGCCCAACAATTTCACTTGAAATTTTCTGAAAAATCTGTAAGATTTTCTTTCTTTTCCTGTCTTATAGGATGGAAGGAATTTTTCAGGAAGGAGTTTGTTGACCGATGAAAAACATTTTTGCCGCTTTTCGGAAAATCTGCGTCCTGGCTCTGGCCGCTTCTTTTCTGCTCTTCGGATGGGGCTGCACGAAGGAAGATACTTCTTCCTCTGACCAAGAAAACGGGGAGGTTCTGGTCTGGCAGCTCCCACGGAAGGACACCTTTTTTGACTTTGGAGAATTCCTTTCCGAAAATCACCCCTATCTGACGCCTTCTCACGAGGACGACCGGTCGGAACCCCATGTGATTTTAGGAAAAAAGCGTTATACGGAAAAGGATCTTGTTTACAACGATGAAGACTGGGCCGTTTTCAGCGATGGAGCCAGAATTGACAAGCACTGCGGAAGAGCATACGGGACTGATGTTCCCGTAACGGTGGACGAGAGCCGGGTGGTGGAATACAGTGACGAAGTGATGAAGCTTTCCAACGGGATCATCATTGAAAGGCCCTTTAAAGCGTACACCGTTGTCTACGCCCACAATTTTCAGGAGATTCTGGATCGGGAGGAGTTCAGCTATCTGCTGGATTACCCCGAAGACCTTCTGGAAATATATCGAGAAAAGGGATACCCTTATACGCCGGAGACCTCCCATACGCCGGAGACCTGAGAAAATCACGTAGAGGACATAAGGGGCCGCAGACGCTGCGGCCCTGAGTGTGTCGAAAAAAATTCTTGTAGCCATCCTTAGCTCCCTCTGACGTGAGGGCGGGAGAGAGCCCTTAACAAAGCTGCATACACCGCCAAAAGTATAGGCCATCGCTTTCTCTCCCTCCGTCACGGCTTACGCCGTGCCACCTCCCTCGTCAGAGGGAGGCTTTCCAGCATCCAGCATCTACTATCTAGCATCCAGCATCCAGTATCCAGCATCTAAAATCATTCAAACTGCGAGGCATAGAGCTTATAGTAACCGCCCCGCTGGGCCATGAGCTCCTCATGGGTGCCCTGCTCCATCACATCCCCATGCTCCATGACAAGAATCTTGTCGGCGTTCTGGATGGTGGACAGGCGGTGGGCGATGACAAAGGAGGTCTTCCCCTTCATCAGCTCCCGCATGGCTTTCTGCACCTGCTGCTCGGTATTGGTGTCCACGTTGCTGGTGGCCTCGTCCAGAATGAGCATTTGGGTATCGTAGAGCATGGCCCGGGCAATGGTCAAAAGCTGCTTCTGCCCCTTGCTGATGTTTCCGCCGTCCTCACTGATCACGGTGTTGTAGCCCTCCGGCAGGCGCATGATGTAATTGTGGATCCTTGCGGCCTTGGCCACCGCCACCACCTCGTCCATGGTGGCGCCCTCCTTGCCGTAGGCGATGTTTTCAAAGATGCTGCCCCGGAACACCCAGGTGTCCTGCAGCACCATGGCATAGGAACGGCGCAGGGAATCCCGGGTCACGTCCAGCAGGCCCTTGCCGTCCACCAGAATTCTGCCGGAATCCACATCGTAGAAGCGCATGAGCAGGTTGATGATGGTGGTCTTCCCCGCGCCGGTGTGGCCCACGATGGCGATGGTTTTTCCCGGCTCCGCGTGGAAGCTCAGGTCGTGCAGGATGGTCTTCCCCGGCACATAGCCGAAGGAGACGTGCTCCGCCTCCACATCGCCCTGCACCTCGCTGAGAGTCTGGGCCTGGGGCAGGTCGGCGGTCTCCTCCGGCTGATCCAGCAGGGCAAACACCCGCTCCGCCGCGGCCAGGGCCGAATAGATTTCATTGACGATGTTGGCGATCTCATTAATGGGGCCGGAAAACTTCCGGGAGTACAGCACAAAGGAGGAAATCTGCTCCATGCCCACGCCCCCCAGCATGTAGAGCACCGCGCCCACGGTGCCGATCAGCGCCAGGCCGAAATTGTTGATAAAGCCCACGGTGGGGCCGGTCATCATGCCCAGGGTGTCGGCTTCGCAGTAGGCGTTGGCCGCCTCGTGGTTGATCTTGCTGAAATCCTCGCACACCTCGTTTTCATGGGCGTAGGCGAGAATGGTTTTCTGGCCGGAGAACATCTCCTCCACAAAACCGTTCATTTTGCCGTAGGCCGCGCTCCGCTTGGCGTAGCGGGGACGGGTCTTTTTCCCCATGAACCGGGTAAAGAGCACGGCCAGGGGGATGGTGACACACAGACAGGACACCATGGGCAGGGAAATGGTGCACATCATGAAAAAGGAGCCCGCCACCATCACAAGGCTGGTGAGGATATGGACCAGGTCCGCCGACAGGCTGGCGCTGACCACGTCGATGTCGTAGGACACGCGGCTGATGATGTCCCCGGCCTGATGCCGATCAAAATAGCTCACGGGCATGGTCATCAGCTTATCAAAGACGTCCTTGCGCATTTTATTGGCCACCTTCCGGCCAACCCGCATCATGCCCAGGTTGGCGGCAAAGGACACAAGGCCGCTGACGAGATAGGCCGCCAGCATACAGGCGGCATAGAAGCCCACCACGCCGAAGTCCACGCGGCCGACGCCCAGCCGGGCGCCCTCCTCCACTGCGCCGATGGCCTTTCCGGCGAATTTCGGCCCCAGCAGATTGCCGATATTGCTCAAAAACGTCAGCACCAGCAGTCCCAGCACCATCAGCCGGTAATCCATCAGATACCGGAGAATTCGCACAAGGGTGCCTCTGGCGTTTTTCGGCTTTTCCAGTTTTCCGTTTCTTCCACCTCTGGGAGGCATATATTTCACTCCTTTTGTCTTTCGGTCCGCTGTCACCAGGATTGAGCCCGGTTTTTGCGGGCGGCTTTGCGTCCAGGCTTCGTTATCGGCCTTGGAAATACATCAAGTATTCCCTGCGGCCTCTGCCTTGCCTGAACGCAAATCCGCTCCGCAAAAGCTACAGGTCAACCTGGTTCCAGCTGACCTCAATACATTGGTTCTGTTTGTGATTAAGCCATGGAACCCATCTGGGTTTGATAAATTTCCTGATACTGGGGGCAGCTTTCCAGCAGCTCCTCATGGCTGCCATATCCGATGCAGCGGCCGTTGTCCATCACCAGGATATGGGTCATGCCCTGGATGGAGCTGACCCGCTGGGCCACCATGATGGTGGTGGAATCCCGGTGGCGCTCGAAAATGGCCTTGCGCAGGGCGGCGTCGGTCTTGTAGTCCAGGGCCGAGGAGGAGTCGTCCAAAATCAAAATCTCCGGGTTCCCCGCCAGGGCTCTGGAAATGAGCAGGCGCTGCTTCTGGCCGCCGGAAAGATTGGCTCCGCCGATGTCCGCCTGATAGTCCAGCCCCATGTCCAGGGAATCGATATACTCCGCCGCCACGGCGTCCTCAATGGCGGCCCGCAGGGCCCTGTCGTCCAGGTCCCGGCCAAAGCGGATGTTTTCCCGCAGGGTGTCGTAAAACACCATATCGTTCTGGAACACCACGCCAAACTTTCGCCGCAGCTCGTCCTTATCGTAGGTGCGTACGTCCCGGCCGTCCACAAAGACGCCGCCGTTTTCCACATCGTAAAACCGCATCAGCAGGTTGATAATGGTGGTCTTTCCGCAGCCGGTGGGGCCGATGATCCCTAGGCTCTCGCCCCGCTTCAGGGCGAAGCTGATGTCGTACAGGCACTGCTCCCGGTCCCCTCCGGCAAAGGCCCCGCTGTCCCCTGTGCCGCTTTCGTCATAGCTGAAGTTCACATTCTCAAAGCGGATGAATTCCTCTCCGGCGGGCTTTTTGGCCTCCTCGGGCGAAAGGATTTTCTGGTCCGTTTCGGCGTCGATTACCTGGCCGATCCGGTTGGCGGAGGCCGCCGCCTTGCTGAGCATCATAAAAATGCGGTTGATGCCCATGACGCCCTGCATGATCATGTTGAAGTATGTAAGGAAGGCCAGAATCACGCCGGGCTTCATCAGGCCGCCGTTGACCCGCTGGGCGCCGATCCACACCACCAGGGTCAGTCCGGCATTGAGGAAGATCTGCATCAAGGGACCGGGAATGGCCATGATGGTGCTGGCCTGGATGTCGCTTTTTGTCATGGCGTCGTTGTTCTTTCCGAAGCGGCCCTTCTCATATTCCGTTTTGGAAAGGGCCTTCACCACCCGGATACCGGTGATGTCCTCCCGCATGACCCGCACCACGCCGTCCAGCCTCTCCTGAACCTTCCGGTACAGAGGAATGCCGTACCGGGACACGCCGATCACGATCACCAGCAGGATGGGCACCATGATGCACAAGATCCCGGACAGGGCCGGGTCCATGAACATGGTGACGATAATGCCGCCGATGAGCACGATGGGCTGGCGGATGAACATGGTTTGCAGGCTTTGGGCGCAGGACTGCACGTTGTAGCTGTCGCTGGTCATGCGGCTGATAATGCTGGGCAGGCCAAAGGCGTCAAACTGGGCGCCGGACAGGTTTGCCGTCTTGCGGAACAGGTCCTGCCGCAGGTCATAGGACACGTTGTGGGCGTTGTCCACGGCGATCCTGTTGGCCCAGATATTAAAGCCCCAGGTGGCAAGGGCGGTAAGCACCATCAGGCTGCTCCACAGCAGCACCCTGCCCATCTGCCCCAGGGGAACGATCTCATCAATCAAATGCTCCAGCACATAGGGAAGCAGCAGCTCCGAGACGGCTCCCAGCAGCTTTAGGGCCATGGAGGCGGTGATGCGCCTTGCATATCGTTTCATGTACCGCAGGATGATCTTCAAGGCTGCTCCTCCTCCCCGCTTTCCTCCCAGAGCCGATTCAACTCTGCAAAGTCGTTGTGCCACTCCTCATGGGCCCGCTTCCCCAGGATCGCCAGCATCCGGACCAGCTCCTGCTTTTCCCCCTCGCTGAGGGGCTCCAGAAGCCACTGGTAGAAAAATTCCTCCAGACGGGCCTTGGAGCCGCGCAGCTCGTCGGCCTTTTCCGTGGTGTAAAGCAGGCGGATGCGCTTGTCCTCCGGATCCATCTCCCGCCGCAGGTAGCCCTTGCTTTCCAGCCTTGCCACCAGCCGGGCGGCAGCGCCCTTATCCAGCTCCAGCCGCTGGCAGGCCTCGCTTTGGGTGATGCCGGGATGGAACCGCACCAGTATCACCAGCTCCACCTCCGAGGAGCCCACGCCGTTCTGCCGCAGGATACGGCTGACGAACCGGGACGCGCCCCGGGCAATCCGGGAGATCCTTCTTTCCGTAATGTCCATATTTTCCCTCTTTTCAAATGGTTGAACTATCATCGTTGTAATGTCAACTAATAATTTATCACGGCCTGCGAAAAATGTCAAGCGCCAGATTCCGATCTTCTCTTGGGGCGCGGAGCTTGTGTGAAATCTCCCCCGTTTCATTGACTTGCCCGCCGCTTTCCGGTATACTTTTTTCATGGGCGGTCCGGTCGGAAGGCTGTAATCCCCCGAGAGACCGCTTCCCGAAAATCAAATGACGTTCAACAGAAACGGCACACTGGGAGGAATTCAAATGAAGTACAGAATGCTGGGAAACACTGGAATGAAGGTCAGTGAGATCGGACTGGGCAGCGAGGTTTTCGTCAAGGCTACCGAGGAGGAGGGCCTTGCCATGCTGGACGCCGCCGTGAAGCTGGGCGTCAACTATTTTGACTGCTATAACTCCGAGCCCAACGTCCGGGACGTGATCGGCAAGGGCATGAAGGGCCGCCGGGAGAAATTCATCGTCCAGGGGCAGATCGGTTCCCACTGGGTAGACGGCCAGTACAAGCGCACCCGGCAGATGGACGAGGTCAAGGCTGCCTGGGAGGACCTGCTTGCCCGGTTCCAGACCGACTATGTGGATGTGGGCATGATCCACTATGTGGACGAGCAGAAGGACTATGATGAGGTGTTCGGCGGGCCCTTTATCGAATTCGTGAAGGAGCTGAAGGCCCAGGGAAAGATCCGCTCTATCGGCATTGGCTCCCACAATCCGAAAATTGCCCTCCAGGCGGTGAGGACCGGCCTGATGGAGGTGGTGATGCTCAGCATCAATCCGGCTTACGATCTGCTGCCCGCCAGCGAGGACATCGACGCCATGTTCCAAAAGGAGACCTACGAGGCCCAGAGTGCCTTGAACAGCATCGACCCCGAGCGGGAGGAGCTGTACCGGCTCTGCGAGGAAAAGGGCGTGGCCCTCACCGTCATGAAGCCCTATGCCGGCGGCGCCCTGCTGGACGCCGGGGAAAGCCCCTTCGGCGTGGCCTTGACCGTGCCCCAGTGCCTCCATTACTGCCTGACCAGGCCCGCCGTGGCCAGCGTGCTCTGCGGCGCTCATTCCGTTCAGGAGCTGGAGGAGGCCGCCGCTTACTGCGACCTGCCGGAAGAGAAGAAGGAATACGCCTCCGTGCTCAGCAGCGCCCCGGCCCACAGCTTTAAGGACAAGTGCATGTACTGCGGTCACTGCGCCCCCTGCACCGTGGGCATCGACATTGCCACCGTCAACAAATTCGCGGACCTGTGCACCGCCCAGAACATGGTGCCGGAAACAGTGCGGGAGCACTACGCCGCGCTGGAACACAAGGCCGGGGAATGCATCGCCTGCGGCCTGTGCGAGACCCGCTGCCCCTTTGGGGTGAAGATCGTGGAGCACATGGAAAAGGCCCGGGATATTTTCGGCGCATAAGCCTCCCCCTTGCGGAAAATTTCCAGCTGTGATAGGATAAAAGAAAAGAGCTTTTCGTTTCTGACAGAGAACAGGTTCGGAAAAGCGCCAAGGGAGGAAAAATACATGAAACAGGTCAAAACAAATTACGGTGTACTGGAGGGTGTGGAGCTGGAGGGCTGCTCCAGATTTCTGGGCGTCCCCTACGCGAAGCCGCCCATTGGTCCCCTGCGCTGGCAGGAGCCGCAGAAGCCCGAAAGCTGGGAGGGCGTCCGGGAAGCAAAGGCTTTCTCTAACCGGGCATGGCAGCTCTGCACCCTCTACCATGAGGGAGACCCGGCGGGCCCCGGCATCAACTATGGCCGGGAGTTCTACGCAAACCCCGATTTTATGCCGGAGATGAGCGAGGACTGTCTCTATCTGAATGTATGGACCCCGGCAAAGTCCGCCGATGAAAAGCTTCCGGTGGCCTTCTGGATCCATGGCGGCGCTTTCCTCAACGGCTGGGGCGGCGAGCTGGAATTTGACGGGGAGAGCTTCGCCAAGAAGGGCGTGATCCTTGTCACCATCAACTACCGCCTGGGGCCCTTCGGCTTTCTCTGCCACAGGGAGCTGCGGGACGAAAACGGCCGCAGCGGCAACTACGGCATTCTGGACCAGCTGGCCGCTCTGGACTGGGTGCGGGAAAACATCGGCGCTTTCGGCGGCGACCCTGACAGAATCACCATCTTCGGCCAATCCGCCGGAGCCATGAGCGTGCAGACCATCGTCTGCTCCCCCCTGGCCAGAGGAAAGTTCGCCGGGGCCATCCTGCAATCCGGCGCCGGCTACCGGGCCGGGTTCAGCCGGGATTTGAAGCAGGAGGACGCCTTTGTCATGGGCGAAGCCTTCAGCGTCGCCACAGGAGCCAGCACCGCCCAAGAGATGCGGGCCCTGCCTGCCGCTGAGATCATGGGAAAATTCGGCGACATCGCCCAGGAATGCGGTAAACGCGGTCTGGGAGGGCTGCCCTTTGTGCCGGTGATCGACGGCCATCTGCTGGTGAAGGGCTACGCCGATTATCTGTCGGAGGGGCTTCATCCCGACGTGCCCTATATGATTGGCAGCTGCGGCAACGACATGGGCGCCACCCAGGAGAGCAAGGCTGCCGGGAAACATATCAGCCTATACTACGGCTGCATCAACTGGTCCCTGCTCAATCTGGAGCTGGGCCGCAAGCCCGCCTATGTCTACTACTTTGACCGGGAGCTGCTGGGCAGCGACGACGGCGCGTTCCACTCTGCCGAGCTATGGTACGTTTTCGGCACCCTGGGCCGCAGCTGGCGTCCCAAGACTGACGGCGACTATGAGCTGGGAGAGCGGGTCAGCAGCTACTGGGCCAATTTTGTCAAAACCGGCAACCCCAA
Source organism: uncultured Acutalibacter sp. (assembly GCA_964600905.1). Classification (GTDB taxonomy): domain Bacteria; phylum Bacillota; class Clostridia; order Oscillospirales; family Acutalibacteraceae; genus Acutalibacter. The sequence goes on from CAZRLJ010000004.1 coordinate 25,826, forward strand.
CGGCGAGGGCCTCCCCCAGTGGGATCCCTGCGGCTGGGAGGACCACAATGTGCTGACCCTGGATGTAACCGAGTAAGCAGTTGCTGCGAAACAGCAACAAAAAGAGGAAGGAGAACCGCACTGGTTCTCCTTCCTTTCGTTTATAGGGTACTTTATTTCCCGGAGAGGTCGCTGCCGAAATACCTTGTGGAGATCTCCCCCAGGGTGCCGTCCTGGCGGAGCTCCTCCAGGATCTTATCCACCTCGGCCCGAAGGGTGGCGGTGTCCTCGGTTTTGCGGAAGGGCAGGGCAATGGAATCCGCCTCCTCCGAGTAAGCAGCCACCTTGATGTTGGCGTCGGGATGCTGGGAAATGTAATCGATATAGGTGACCTCGTCATTCAGAGTAGCGTCGATCCGGCCCTGAAGCAGCAGCTCGATGGTCTGGTTCAGGTCGTCCACGGCGGTGACATTGGCCCCGTACCGCTCGGCCACCTGGGCATAGGTGGAGCCCACAGTGTTGGCGGTGGTCATGCCGTTTAAGTCCTCAAAGCTTGCGATGCGGTCGTCATCGGAGCGGACCATGATGGCGGTGCGGGAATAGGCATAGGGCACGGAGAAATCGAACTTATCCTTCCGCTCGTCGGTGATGTTCACGCCGTTGGCCATGGTGTCGTACATGCCGGTGTCGGTTCCGGCCAGCAGTCCGTCCCACTCGCCCTCCACAAAGGTGGCCTTAACGCCCAGCTTCTCGCAGACGGCCTTGGCCACATCGATGTCAAAGCCCACCAGCTGGTCGTTCTCATCGTGATAGGTCCAGGGAGCCCAGGTACCCTCCGTGGCGATGACCATCTCTCCTTTTGCCTTCACCTGCGCCAGCCGGTCTCCGGTTTCGCCGGAGGCGGTGCTGCCGTTGGAGACGCTGCTGCACCCTGCAAAGAGGGCCGCCAGCAGAACGGCGGAAAGCAGAAGGGACAGAACTTTTTTGACAGTGCGGTTCATCATACATTACTCCTTTTCTAGTTCCGACAGATCCAGCACCTTCAGGAAATCCCTGGCCCGGTCTGTCTGGGGGTTGGTGAAAAAGTCCGCCGCGGAGGCCTGCTCCACAACAAGACCGTTATCCATAAAAACGATTTTATTGGCCACGTTCCGGGCAAAGCTCAGCTCGTGGGTGACCACCAGCATGGTCATGCCCTCCTGGGCCACGTCCCGCATGACGGACAGGACCTCGCCTGTCAGCTCGGGATCCAGAGCCGAGGTGGGCTCGTCAAAGTAAATGATCTCCGGGGACGCAGCCAGGGCACGGGCGATGGCCACCCGCTGCTGCTGTCCGCCGGAAAGCTGGGAGGGGTAGGAGTCCTTCTTGTCCAGAAGCCCCACCTTTTCCAGCATTTTCTCCCCGATCTCATTGGCCTGGGACTTCGGCATTTTTCTCGCCACAATCAGTCCCTCAGTCACGTTTTGCAGCGCCGTTTTGTTGCGGAACAGGTTGTAGCTCTGGAACACGAAGCCCGTCTTTTGCCGCAGATGTAAAATGTCCTTTTTGGAAATGTGGTGCAGGTCGTAGGGGACCTCGTCAAAAACCAGCGTGCCGCTGTCGGCCCTTTCCAGGAAGTTCACGCACCGCAGGAGGGTGGTCTTCCCCGCGCCGCTGGGGCCGATGATGGCCACCACGTCGCCCTTCTCCACCGTAAGATCGATCCCTTTCAGGATCTCCTGTCCCTGAAAGGCCTTTTTCATACCTTCAACCTTTAACATAATATCACCCAAACATAATAATAAGAGGTCAGCCTTGCAGTCAGTTATTTATACTCGTACGCATTCAGCTTCTTCTCCCCCCAGCGCTCCAGGCACTCGATGAGAGAGGAGAAGATCAGGTAGAAGAACGCCACCTCCAGATAGATGGCAAGGGGCTCGTAATAGAAGGAAACCAGGCGCTTGGCGGCCATGAACATCTCCGCCATAGTGATGCTGGAAACCAGGGAGGTGTCCTTGAGCATGGCAATGAGAGAGTTGCCCAGGGGCGGCAAAGCCGTCCGCATAGCCTGGGGCAAAACGATGCGCCGGATGGACTGCCACCAGGTCATGCCCACGCACTCCCCCGCCTCCAGCTGGCCGGTGGGGACGGAATCCAGCGCCGCCCGGACGGACTCGGCACAGTAGGCGCCCTCGTTGATGCCCAGGGTCAAAACGCCCGCCACAAAGGGATGGAGCTTGATCCCCACCTGTCCCAGGCCGTAAAAGACCAGAAACAGCTGGACCAGCAGCGGCGTGCCCCGGCAGAACCAGATGTAAAACCGGGCGATGTGCCGCAGCACCGGCACCTTGGCGAACTGGGTGAGGGCCACTCCCACCGACAGCAGAAAGGCCAGGGCAAAGCCCAGAATGGTCATGGGGACCGTAATGAGAAGCCCCGGCACCAGAATGCGGGGAATCCCCTCGAGTAAGATCTGAAAAATTCGTTCCGTCATGCTTTTTCCCCTTTACATGTTCCGATGTTTCCGCCCGCCGACGCCCAGCGTCTGACAGGCCGGGCAGGGCTGTGCCCTTTCCGGACACGTTACCATTATACCAGCAAAAATGAAAATAGCAAATGCTTATTCTGCATACTGCAATATGCATCTCAGACATATCACATCCCATGCCCTCTCATCCGGTCTATGCCCCCTTCTTTTGAAAACCGCCCCATTTTCCCTCCTTTCGGGGGCAGAAAAATCCCCGTTTTCATTGACAGGCGGGAACGGGGAACTTATAATTTGATTTGAAGAAAAGCCTCTAGCACCATTTGTCAAACAGAGGCGCTTTTCCATCCGCCCGGCGGCCGCAGCCGGTAAGCCGCGTCCTTACAAAGGAGATACGCTATGTATTACAAAAGCAGGTACCATCTGACCAACGGCCTGATCTCTCTGGCACTGGACAGCCTTTCCGGAGAGCTGCTGGAGCTGACCATGGAAAAGACCGGGGAAAACATGATCAAGAATCACTGCTATTCCCTGCCGCAGCCCTTTGCCCTGTATTATACCGAGGACAAAAAGGAATGGCTGCGGCCGGGCAACGCCTCCGCCATCAGCAGGTATCCGGTACTTCAGCCTGAGATCACCGTCTCCGGGGACAACCGGTCCGCCACCGTCAGCTACCGTGCCCTGTGGGATGGTTCCGGGCCTCAGATGGTCCGCGCCGCTTACACGGTAGAGCTGCCGGAGGGCCGGGCGGAGAGCCTGTGGAAGCTGTCGCTGAAAAACGAATCCGGCCTGAATCTGGATGCCGTGCGCTTTCCCTGCCTGAACGGCGTCTATATCGGCGAATCCTGGAAGAATAACACCCTGACCTATCCCTATATCGGCGGTCTGAAAATCGACGATCCCGTAGCCACCCTGGGCGCGCCCAACCACAACATCGAGTGGCGCTGGCAGAATTACCGGTACACCTACTATCTCGATAACATGTCCGAAGATTTTACAGACGGGACAAGAGGTCTGCGGCACGAATACTCCGGGCTCCTTTCCATGAAGTGGATGGACTGCTACGGTCCCGGAGGCGGCGTCTATATGGCCAGCCATGACCCCGCTTTCGGGGTGTGCTCCATGCGGGCGGACACCTTTGGCGAATTCCGCCCCGGCATGAACTTCTCCATCGGGTATCCCGTGGACTTGGAGATGGGCGATACTTGGAGCTCTCCCACGGCGGTGATCGCTCTCCACGAGGGAGACTGGCACCGGGCCGCGGACATGTACCGCGCCTTCCACCGGACCATCTCCCCCGCAGAAAACGCCGCGCCGGAATGGTTTAAGAAGAATCCCGGCCTGGTGGCCCATTACGATTTCAAATATCAGAACGGCGGCGTGGTCCATCACTTCCGGGACATCCGCGGCCTGCTGGACCAGGCCAGAGAGATGGGCCTCAACCACCTGCTGCTGTCGGGCTGGCACAAAGACGGCTTCGACCACGGCTTTCCCGAATATGTTCCCGACCGGGAGCTGGGAACGGAGGAAGAGCTGAAAGCGCAGGTCAAACAGGTCACCGACGACGGCGGGCATATCTGCTTTTACATCAATTCCCGTCTCTGCAACACCAAATACGAGCACCTGGGCGACTTCATCGCGGAAAACACCGTGAAGCATAAGGACGGCACCCTGGCGATGGAGCCCTACGGAGCCGATGGCTTCAGCTTTGCAGTGCAATGCGTGGGCAGCCCCGGCTGGCGGAAAAAGCTCCAGGATACCGTGGCCTATCTCACCGGAGACGTGGGCCTGGACGGCATGTATCTGGATCAGCTGTCCATGGGGTATCCCGGCATCTGCCACAATCCCGCCCATGACCACAAGCACGGCGAATGGAATGTCTGGTATCAGAAGCTCCTTTCCGAGCTTCACCGGCAGCGCAGAGAGAGCGGCAAAGAACCCCTGTCCATCCTCCATGAGGGCGTGTCGGACTCCTACGGCCCCTACGTGGCCGGGCAGCTGATCTCCACCTTCTCCTATCACCGCTGCGGCGCTTTTCCCGAGCTGTACCGGTACACTTTCCCGGAGCAGTACCTGGTGGACATGCTCTACCCCGGCAGAAATCTTGCCATGCGGCCTGTCCATGTGGCCCAGGCCTCCCGGGAGATCATGGACCGGGCCTTCCGCTTGGGGATGTATTACTGGGTCTACGACCTGGTGGACGACAACACCTTTACCAGGGACCCCGAAGCAATGGCGTATCTGAAGTCCATGACAAGGCTGAGAAGCTTCTGGACCGAGACCTTCGGCCAGGGCGTGTACTGCGACGACAGGTATCTGGAGGAGGTTCCCAGCGGGCTGAAGGTCTCCTGCTATGAAAGGAAGGGCGGCCTGCTGCTGGCCTGCTGCAACACGCTGGGCCATCCGGCGGACTTTACCGTGAACGCAGGCGCCGTTGAGAGGGCCGCCTGGTACACGGCTGACGATCTGACTGGGACGGAATCCGGCGGCCGGGGAAAGACCTTTACGGCTCCCGAGGCTCCCCTGTCCCTCCTGGTGCTGACCTGTTCTGAGGAGAAGCAATGATGGATTATTCAAAATTGATCACAGAAGCCAGCAATCCCGGCACAGTGGATATGGATATTTGCTCCACTCTGGAGCTCCTCGCCATGATCAACCGGGAGGACAGCCGGGTAGCCCCAGCGGTGGAAAAGGTCCTGCCGGAAATTGCCAAAGCCGTGGAGCTGGCCGCCAGGGGGATCGCCGCCGGAGGCAGGCTGATCTACGTGGGCGCCGGAACCAGTGGCAGGCTTGGGGTGCTGGACGCCTCTGAATGTCCCCCCACCTTCGGCGTTTCACCGGACATGGTGGTGGGCGTTATTGCCGGAGGCGACAAAGCCCTGCGCTCTCCCGTAGAGGGAGCCGAAGACAGCCCGGAGGACGGCGCGGCGGACATGGACCGGCTGCATGTAACCGAAAAGGATACCGTGGTGGGCATTACCGCCAGTGGAAGCACGCCCTATGTGCTGGGGGCCGTGGAGCGGGCCAAAAAGCTGGGAGCCGCCACGGTGGCCCTGTGCAACGCCGGCCCGGGTACAGTGGCCCAGGCAGCCGACGTGGCCATCGTTCCCGTGGTGGGGCCGGAAGTCCTCATGGGCAGCACCCGGATGAAGTCCGGCACCGCCGAAAAGATGGTGCTCAATATGATCTCCACCGCCGTCATGGTAAAGCTGGGGAAGGTCTACCGAAACCTGATGGTGGATCTCATGCCGTCCAACAGGAAGCTCCGGGACAGGACCGTGCGCATCATCATGCAGGCTGTGGACGTCTCCAGACAGGAGGCGGAGGAGGCTCTGAACCGGGCTGACGGCCAGCCCAAGGCCGCCATTCTCATGCTGCTCTGCGGCTGCGGGAAGGAAAAGGCCTTCTCTCTGCTGGAAACCGAAAAGAGCGTGCGGAAGGCGCTGCAAAAATATTACGAGGCCAACGCTCCGCAAGGGGCCGGGAGGTAAGACAGATGCAATATGTCATCGGCATCGACGGCGGAGGCACCAAAACACGGCTGTTCGCCATGGACCGCCGGATGGGGCTGTTGTATGAGGCCCGCGGCGGCAGCTCCAATCTGACCAGCTGCGGCAGCGAAGCTGTGAGAAAAAATCTGACGGACCTGCTGCAAAAGGCCTTTACGGAAAGCGGACTGGACCCGGCGGAATGCGCCGGGCTCTGTCTCGGTTCCGCAGGCGCGGGACGGGAATCGGCCCGGCAGGAGCTGGGGGACATCCTGCGGGAGACCTGGGGCTTTGGCCCCATTCTGGTGACGGACGATGCGGAAAGCGCGCTGGCCGGCGGAACAGCCGACGGGTGCGGCATACTGCTGGCAGCTGGGACCGGCTCCATCTGTTATGGAAAAAATGACAGGGGCCAGACCCGGCGGGTAGGCGGCTGGGGCCACATTGCAGGCGATGAGGGCAGCGGCTACGCCATGGCCTGCCAGGTCCTGCAGGCCGTATTCCGCGCCTGGGACGGCCGGGAACCTGCCACCCAGCTGACCGGGCTGGTGCTGGAGCACTGGGGTCTCAGGGACATGGACGGGCTGGTGGACTGTATTTACCGCTCCGGAAAGGGCAAAAGCGACATTGCGTCTCTCGCCCCTCTGTGCGATCTTGCCTATGAGGCTGGAGACAGGGCGGCCCACCGGATCATCGAGCGCTGCGCCCGTGATCTGGCTGAAATGGCCCTGACAGCCTCCGCTCTGTTTGCGGAGGGCACGAAAATTTCCTGCGTGTACACCGGAAGCCTTTTGACAAAATCCGTTCCCCTCCGGACGCAGCTGGAAGCCCTTCTCGGAAAGGCGCGGCCCGAAATAGCACTCTCCCCCTGCCTTCATGACGCGGCCTGGGGCTGCGCCCGGCTTGCCTGGGATCATGCCGCTGAGAAGGGCGGACGCCATATGTAATGGACATTTGTCCCGACCAATGATACTTAGAACGAACCTGTATTCACAACTCCCGATATGCCGCAGAAAGAGAGGATGCTTTATGGAAACACAGGGAAGGAAGCCCCGTTCCATCAAAATCGTCGGCCACCGCAACCCCGATACGGATTCCGTCTGCGCCGCCATCGCCTACAGCAGGCTCAAGACCCGGCTGGACCCGGACAACACCTATGTGCCCTGCCGGTCCGGTCTCTTGAACCGGGAAACCAAATTTGTCCTGAAGCATTTCGGCGTGGAGCATCCCCGCTTTTTTGCGGACGCCAGTCCCACCATCGAGGATGTGGACTACCGTCGGATGCCCGGCGTCAGCGCAGACACCAGCGTCCGAAAGGCCTGGTCCATCATGCGGGAATGGATCGTGGACACCCTCTGTGTGGTGGACGAAAACAACCGGCTGATCGGCGTGGCCTCTATCCGGGACATGACCCTGAACAACATGGACATCATCGACGAGGGCAGCCTGGCCAAGGCGGGCGTCAGTTACCAGAATGTGCTGGAAACCCTGGATGGGACCCTGCTGGCAGGGACCGTGGAGGGAAAGGCGGTGACGGGGCGGATCAGCACCGGGGCGGGCTCCGCAGAGATGATGGAGGCCATGATCTCCGCAGGGGATGTGGTCATCGTCAGCAACCGCCAGGACAGTATGCTGGCGGCCATTGAGAAAAGGGCCGGATGCCTGGTGGTGTGCATGGACGCACAGGTTCCTGGCTCCATCTGCCGCCTGGCCGAGGAACAGGGCTGCGTCATCCTCAGCACCCCCTACAGCCCCTACGTTGCCGGGCAGATGATCGTGCAGTCCATTCCCATCCGCCACTATATGGTCACCCAGGACTTTGTCACCTTCACCCCCCGGACCCTGGTGGAGGACGCCACCAGGATCATGGCCACGGTGCGCCACCGCTATTTCCCGGTGCTGGACGAACAGGGGCACTATCTGGGCATGCTGTCCCGCCGGAACCTGCTGAGCCGCCAGAAAAACAAGGTAATCCTGGTGGACCACAACGAAAAAGGCCAGTCTGTGGACGGTCTTGACACCGCGGAGGTGCTGGAGATCATCGACCACCACCGCATCGGCGCACTGGAGACCGATTTTCCCGTGTATTTCCGCAATGTTCCGGTGGGCTGCACCTGTACCATCCTCTATCAAATGTACAAGGAAAACGGCGTGGAGATCGACCGGTCCACCGCGGGCCTGATGCTTTCCGCCATTCTGTCGGACACCCTGATGTTCCGCAGTCCCACCTGCACCGCCGCGGACGAGGCCGCCGCCCGGGACCTGGCCACCCTTGCCCAGGTGGACCTGGAAAGCTACGCCTATGAAATGTTCGAGGCGGGCAGCGACGTGTCCGGAAAAACGCCGGATGAAATTCTGCGGATCGACTATAAGCTGTTCAGCTGCGGGAATATCCGGTTCGGCGTGAGCCAGAACAACTACATGACGGAGAAAAGCCGCCTGGACAACGAAAAGCTCATTGCGCCTTACCTGCAAGGCTTTCTGGACCGTCAGGGCCTTGACATGGTGTTCTGCATGTTCACCGACGTCCCCTCTGCTTCTACAGATCTCCTGATGGTGGGAGCGGGGGCCGAGGAACTGATCCGGCGGGCCTTCTCCGTGGAGGTCACGGATGCAAAAGCGGTCCTTCCCGGCATGGCCAGCAGGAAAAAGCAGCTGATCCCCGTCCTCTTGAACGCCATTCGGCAGGAATGAGCGGGGCAAGGGAGCAGTGAAGAGTGAAGAGTGAAAAGTGGCGGTTACTTTGCTGCGCAAAGAATAAAAGGAAGGGCAAAGGCAGCCCTCTCTGATATTTTTTTGACAGTCTAAAATCAGCCCCGGCGATTGAAACGCCGGGGCCGATTCTGCTTTTTATTATGGCTTCATCAATATTATTTGACAAAGGGCACTTGTGGGATTATAATAAAAACATCATATGAATGGCACAAAATTTTAGGAAAGGAGGAGGGCCCGATGGGGAAATAAAAAGAAATCCATGGGAAATCGTTGTCAGGCCAGACAGCACCGAAAATTTCGGTGAAAGATTTTCTCATGGATCTCAGGTGTAGTATACCTGAGAAATTCGCAAAATGCAAGAAAGAACAAAACTTCAAGAATGAAAGGAAAATCAACTTATGAAAAAATGTTTATGTCTTATACTTTGCTTGTGTATCGTATGCTGCTTCTTTCAAATTCCAGTAATGGCCGCAGAAGAACCGGAGCTCAATACCATGCAGGTTTCCTCTGAAGCGGGGAGCCATGGCGTTTATTGCTATGACGCTGAAACAGGAGAGGAGACATTTGTCCCGGCAGAGGAATACGGGAACGAAAATTCATCGTCAGTCCCCGCGTCGTTAGACCTGCAAGAAGAAGTCCCTGAAATCACTCCGCGCCATGTGATAGGGAGTGACTCGAGAACAAAGGTCAGCAATCCAACAGGTCGATATCAGAGCACCTGTTTGCTTGGTTCCAGGTTCAACTACACTGAGGACGGAGTAACACCGGGGACCGGATGGCTTCTTAACCAAAACTATGTGATGACGGCAGGACATATGGTATATAATTATGACGATCACTATGCGGATCATATTGCCGTATATATCGGTTCGTCAGGTGGCACCTTCAAGCAATATCGTCTTGGGTATTACTATACCGCAGGTGGAGATTATATCGATAATCCCGCGGAGTGTGAGTCATATTATAATAAGGGGATGTTTGATGATTGGGGAATCGTAAAGTTGGATGCGCCCGTAACTGTTTCTATGTCGTATTTGGGACGACATACTGCGAACAGCGCCTCTGACATGCAAGGCCAGTATTATTATACACAGGGCTACCCCCAAGATTTGAATGAAGCTGTTTATGGTGCAAATTGCAAGCATTGGAATCTCTGGGATATGTATACCACAGGTGGATACATCACCACAGATAGAATACGGCTCTTGGGTTTGGTACAGACCGAAATTGATATTGATCATGGCCAAAGTGGCTCGCCTGTATATAGATACATATCAGGCTCTGGATACTGTGCGGAGGGAATTGTGGTTGGCATGAGTTATCCGTATGACCCTCCCGAAAGGAATTTTATCATTCTACTAAATAATTGGCTGATGAACTATATTAACAACAATCTAACATAATGAAGGAGCAAGGCGATATGGCAGAGGTTAGAAAGAAGAAGCGGCGGATCATTCTGATTGTCCTTTGCGCAGTGATTGTCCTGGCAGGGGCTGGGGCGGGAATATTGGTCTGGGAAAACCGCGTGGAACGGCAGTTCCCCATGTGGCGAACTCCTTGCCTTGAGCCGGATGAAAACGATATTACCCCCGGCCTTACCCTTTATTACGTCGGGCTTGACCATTCGTACACCCTTGCCGACGGGACACTGTGCGACAAGATAATGTTGAGATGGAAGGGCCCTGCCGGTCGTAAAGTTTATGGTCATAAAGAACTGTGGGTCGATTACCAGTACGAAGGAGAATGGCATACGGTCTGGGCAAGGGGGGTAAGCCTGGCGGCGGCGAGTGAAACACATGGTCCGCCGGCAACAGATTACTCGCGAATGTATATCTCGGAATACGTTCCCGCAGGGCTTTTTGCCCGGGAGGGGAAGTATCGCCTATTCAAGAGTGGATTTGGGTATTTTGAAATTTCCATTGTCCATCCGGAATTTTGAGGAGTAGCTGCGGCGACTACACCATAAGGGAGGGAGAGTAAATTTCCCATCACAGGAGGACAGCAATATGGAAACCGCAGAAAAAAAGCGGCGGATCGTCCTGATTGTCCTTTGTGTAGCCATTGTCCTGGCCGGAGCTTCGGCGGGGGTGCTGGTCTGGGAAAACCGCGTGGAACGGCAGTTTCCCATGTGGTGCACTCCCTGCTGGGAGCCTGAGGAAAAAGACATCGACCCCAATGTTTCCCTCAGATTTTCGGGGATCGATTTTGAAGTTCCCAATGCCACCGGTGCACTTTGCGACAGGATTCTGATGAAGGCGATAGCGCCAGCCAACCACTCTATTATGGGTACTAGATTGGCATGGGTAGATTACTGGTACAAAGGCGAATGGCATACGGTCTGGTGCAATGGCTACAACATGGAGATCAAAATGTATGGCACTCCAAAAGCAACCGATGAAGAAATCTCCATAGAAAAAAACGTTTCTGCAGGGCTTTTTGTTCGGGACGGGCAGTACCGCCTGTTCATGGATGGACTTGGCTATTGCGACATCGACATTACCGGGATCGATTCGATGAAATGAGGGGCGGTATAACAATAAGCTTCTGTAGAGGGAAGGAGCAAGGCGATATGACAAAGGTTGGTAAAAAGAAGCGGCGGATCATTCTGATCGTCCTTTGCGCAGTAATCGTCCTGGCCGGGGCTGGGGCGGGAATATTGGTCTGGGAAAACCGCGTGGAACGGCAGTTCCCCATGTGGCGAACTCCTTGTATAGAGCCCGACGAGCGGGACATCAACCCCGATATTTCCCTCAGATTTTCGGGGATTGATTTTGAGGTTTCCCTGTCCAGCGGCCATGTGTATGACAGAGTGCTGATGAAGGCAAAGAACAATTCCGGCAGCGGAATCTCAGGCGGCAATTTGGCATGGATCGATTACCAGAATGAAGGAGAATGGCATACAGTCTGGCGAGGCGTCCAAACCTTAGCGACAGTAATATATGACGGACCCAAAACGGATGACGGGGAGATGCTTATAGATCAATATGTTCCCGCAGGGCTTTTTGCCCGGGATGGGCAGTACCGTCTGTTCAAGGATGGACTTGGCTATTGCGACATAGACATTATCGGGATCAATTCAATGAAATGAGCGGGTACAACAAATGCAGCAAAGCCGCCGGGCAAAAGAGAAGTGAAAAGGCAAGAGTAAAGAGATGCGGTTACTTTGCTGCGCAAAGAATAAGGGAAAGGGCAAAGGCCGTCACTTTCCAAAAGCTTTTTGACAGACGAAAAGAAGCTCTGAAAACCGGGTGTGTTTTCAGAGCTTCCGTTTTCTGCATATTCGCTTCCCTGTCAAAGGGCGCGGACGTCTGCCACTCTCTCCTGCCGGAGCGTTTATTCCTTCTCCTTCTCCTTCTTCTTTTCTTTTTCCTGATACCGCAGGTAGTCCAGGCAATCGATTTTTTTCTGGCACTTGTGCATGTCGTCCAGCAGCTCCCGCCGGTGCTTTTGCAGGAGCTTTTCCTTGCCCTTTTCGTCGCCGCAGTCGCAGCACTCGCAATACTTTTCGATGGTCTTTTTATTGCAGCCGGCAGCCGTCAGGTTATCCACTACCTCTTTCCGCTTTTCATTCATGCTGATCACTCCTGTCCTTCGTCCTTGCTATCATAATATCATTCCCAAAACAAAATAGCAAATACTTATTTTGCATGTCAGCCTATTCTTGACTTGCATAGCTCTTTTTGATAGACTGTGAGAGAGGAGTTGAGACCATGGAGCTTCGGGTTTTACAGTATTTTCTCGCCATTGCCCGGGAGGAAAGCATCTCCAGGGCGGCGGAATCCCTGCACCTTTCCCAGCCCACCCTGTCCCGGCAGCTGAAGGCCCTGGAGGACGAGCTGGGCAAGCAGCTGGTGGTGCGGGGCAGCCACAGCGTGACCCTCACAGAGGAGGGGATGATCCTGCGCAGGCGGGCCGAGGAAATTCTGGACCTGGTACGCCGGGCGGAGGATGAGATTTCCCTGGAAATGGAGGACGTGGCCGGAGAAATTCGGATCGCCGCCGGGGAGACAGACGGCATCCGCCTGTTTGCAGACGTGATGCAGACCATGAAGCGGGAGTATCCCGGGGTCACCTACCAGTTTCAAAGCGGCAACTCCGTTTACGTCCGGGAGCAGCTTGACAAGGGGCTGGCCGATTTCGGGCTGGTTTACGAGGAGGTGGACCCCCTGGGCTACGATTCCCTCCCCGTTCCCATTGTGGATGAATGGGGGGTCATGGTGCGCCGGGACTCTCCCCTGGCCGAAAAGAGAGTGGTCGCCCCAAAGGATCTCCTGGATCAGCCGCTGATCCTTTCCGGACAGACCTCCGCCAAAAATCAGGTGGCGGAATGGTTCGGCAAGAGCTGGAAATCCGTCAACATCCTGGCCACCTACAATCTTTCCACCAACGCCGCCATTTTGGCCAGCACCGGGGTGGGCTGCGTGGTGTGCTTCAATAAGCTCCTGCGCACCTCCGGGGACAGCGAGCTGTGCTTTCGCCCCCTCTCCCCTCCCCTGACCTCCCAGGCGGCCCTGATCTGGAAAAAGTACCAGCCCCTGGGCAAGGCGCCCCGAAAATTTCTGGAGCTGCTGCGGGAAAGCATTTCCTGAAGAATTCAATTCTCATGACAAATAAAAGCTCCCGGGAGCCAGAGCTTCCGGGAGCTTTTTGTATACTCAAAGCCTTTAGGCCTTGATCCTTTTCCGGAGAAGCTGACCGATCAGCAGAAGCACGGGGAAAATCACGGCGGCCAGAAGCCCCATGTGCAGATTGCCCTCAAAGCCCTCGGAAACGAATCCCGCAAAGGTGGGGCCGCTGGAGCATCCCACATCGCCGGCAAAGGCCAGCAGCGCAAACATCTGGGTGCCGCCGCCCCGGATGGCCGCTGTGGCCGTGCTGTATGTCCCGGGCCACATGATCCCCACGGAAAAGCCGCACAGGGCAAGCCCCGCCAGGCCCACAATGGGCGAGGGGACCAGCGCGATACAAAGATAAGACGCCACGCAGAGGATGCAGCTGAATTTCATAAAGCGGTCAAGGTCGATCTTGTGGCCGTATTTGCCGTAAATCAGCCGGGACAGGCCCATCAGCAGGGCAAAGCCCATGGGGCCCGCCAGATCGCCCACCGTCTTGCTGACGCCCAGGCCCTCCTCCGCGAAGGTGGAGGCCCACTGGCTGATGGTCAGCTCGCTGGCCCCGGCGCAGAACATCATGAGCATCAGGGCCCAGAAAATCTTTTTGGAGAAAAGCTCCTTCAGGCGGAGCCCCTTCTCCCCGTCCTCATGGAGGGAATACAGGGGCGTTTTCAAAAACAGAACCGCGTTGAACAGGGGGATCAGCGCCCAGACCAGCGCAAGCGCCTTCCAGTTCTGCACCCCGAAAATTCCAAAGAACAGCGTGGACAGCAGCACCAGCCCCACATGGCCCCAGCAGTAGAAGGAATGGAGCAGGCTCATGGCCTTCTCCTTGTTCTCCGTGGGGCAGGCCTCAATAATGGGGCTGACAATGACCTCGATGAGCCCGCCGCCCACAGCATAGAAGCCTACGGCGGTCAGGATGCCCGCGTAGCCCCAAAGATCCGGCAGGATCGTCAGCAGCACCAGCCCGCAGAAGGCGCAGACGTGGGCCGTCACCACGGAGACCCGGTAGCCGATGCGGTCCACAAAGATTGCTCCCAGGACGTCCACCACCAGCTGGATCACGAAATTGATGGTGATGATGAAGGTGATCTGGGAAAGGGTCAGGGAATAGCTCTGCTGTAAAGTCAAAAACAGCAGCGGGACAAAGTTATTGACCACCGCCTGCACAATGTATCCCACAAAGCTGGCAAACATGGTGGTTTTGTAGGTCAGTTTCAAGAAGCGCGCCTCCCAAAACAAATTTCCTTTTGCAGGCCCCAGGGGCCATAAAGGGTTATCTCATTTCACTGCCGTGGATGATCCCGGTCATTTCCCGGTGCCAACATGACTCCCGCCACATTCCCACAAACTGGGGACCGCAGAAATTGCTGGTGGCCATCCCGGCCCAGCAGCCTGTTTTGGCCGCCGTGGTCACGCCCAGGCGGTTCAGGTCCAAAATCCAATCCCAGTTCAGCAGGGGCCAGTCCTTGTAATCCACTACGGACCAGCACTCCGTGGTGACCAGGGGTTTACCCGTGTGCCTTGCCCACCGGGCCGCCGCCTCGATCTCCCTGACTAAGGAATTGTCGTACTTTTCCCGATGAGCCCGGTACTCCTCCTCGCCGTGGAGGGCCAGATTGGTATAGCCCACGTCGTCAAAGCGCTCAAAGCCGTAGCCCACCTTTTCGTAAAAGCGGCTGGAATTGGCCATCCAGATATGGGGCTCCAGAAAATCGAGAAAGCTCACGTCGCTGTCCATATGAAACTGGGGGGATTGCAGGGAAAAGGTGGAGGAAAAGGTGACGGGGATGGAAGGGTACGCCCTCTTAAATTCCGCCACCGCCGCCCTCATCCAGTCGAGGGACTCTTTGTCGTCCCAGCCGTGTTCCCCGTTCCGGGTGAAAAAAGGGGCCCAGACGGCCAGGGGCCATTCGTTGCAGAGGTCCACATAGAGAATGTTGTCCAGCTCCCCCCATTCCTCCACATATTGCAGGGTCTTGATCCAGATATTCGCGTGATCCTGGGGCGTGTGGATGTCCATCAGGGTGCGGTCCACGTCCTCCCGGAACCAGGTGGAAAAGCCCACCCGCACATGGTGGCGGCGGCAGGCCTTCAGAAAATTCCGGAGATCGTCGCGGAGCCTGATCCTGTTGACAGAGCAGCTGCCCCAGGCCTGCACATTCCACACCGGATTCAGGGTCCATTCCCGATCAGGGTCCTTCGCCAGCAGGTGGGGAAAGGGGTCGATCCGCACGGCGTCGTATCCCCGGTCAGTCAGTTGGGAAAGGGCCTGGTCCCAGTCCTCATACCCGGCGCCGGGCCAGCGGCGTTCAACCCAGGAAAACTCCCACATGGTGATAGCAAAGGGCTTTTCAATGCGGAACAGCTCCTTTGCCCGCTCAAAAACAGATGCGCTCATTAAATCTTCCTCCCGGTTCTTCCTTCGCCGCCCTGCCGCCTGTGTTCCAGGCTGCCGCGGCGGAATCACATGTGGCTTGATTATACTCTCCCCCGCCCCGGGCTGTCAACGGCTTCCGGGTTCCCCGCAAGGCCTTTGCTTGACATCGGCCTGCTTTTCTGGTAGGCTGAGCTTATGAACGAACAGAATCTATTGTATGCGTAAGGAGGAGCCGCCATGTCAAAAGTCACCTTTTTTGAAGCCCAAAAAATTTACGAGGGCGCCTGGCAAATCAGCTACGCCTTCAATCGCCGGGAGGGCGCGCCCGTGTACACCTATCTGGTAGAGGGCCGGGACTATGCGTTAGTCATCGACACCATGTACGGATACGGAAACCTCAAGGCCTTCTGCGAGACCCTCACCCACAAGCCCCTGAAGCTGGTGAACACCCATTTCCACGGGGATCACACCGGCGGCAACAGCGATTTTGACGCCTGCTATATCCATCATCTTGACATTCCCTACCTCTACTCCGGGCTCCCCGGCCAGACCGGCACCCGCCTGGAGGCCACCATTGCCGCCGCCAGGCCGGAGCTTGCCCAGCTGATCGAGCCCTCCGATGTGCCGGACGATCATCCCATCCAGGTCTACCCCCTGTATGACGGCGACTGCTTCGACCTGGGCGACAGAAAGCTGGAGGTCATCTATGTGGGCGGCCATTCCCCCGGGAGCATCTGTCTGCTGGACCGGGCCAACCGTGCCCTATTTACCGGGGACGCCTGCAACGGCAACACCCTCCTGAATCTGGGTTCCTGGCCCAGTGTGGAGGAATATCTTGGGAACCTCCTGCACCTGATGGAGTTCCGCTCCTGTTTTGACGTCACCTACGGCGGACACCAGATCATTCCCGCCACGGTGATCGACGAGGGTGTGGAGACCACCGCCAAGGTGGTGGCCGGAACGGACGACAAAATGGCGGTAAACGGCCCCTTCGGCCCCGTCCTCTATGCCGCGAAGCTGCGCAAAGAGGGCTTTGGCCGGGAGGACGGCAAGAGCTTCAACATGGCATACACCGCTGAGCGTGTCCACAAAAAGCCCCGGGGCCCCCAGGTCATCGGCGCGGAAATGCCCTCGCCGTTCTGACCGAACAAGCCCTCTGGGGGAACACACGTCCATAGAATGCAGCAGCGGGCAGCCGATCGGCTGCCCGCTTTTGTGGTGCACAAATCCGTTACTGGGAATGATGGCGGCGTTCCCTCTTCTTTTCGCCATGATGTCCCCGGGAACTGCCATCCGATGCGGCGGAACTCCCCGTCTGACTGCTTTCCGCAGCGCCGGTGCTTTCTTCCGTTCCCCCGTTCCCGGCTGCCGAATGATGGCCGCCTCCGGAACCGTCTCTGGCGCGTCTGCATTGATGAATGCGTTCCTGGATCTCGGCCATGTTCATGCTGTGGCAGTCCTCCGGCGTCACCTGTTCATCGTACTTTGCCAGCTCCAAATAAGCCGCATATTTTCCAAAGGAAAGCTCATAGCTGTGGGCTTCTGCCAGGGTCTCAAAGCCTGCTTCACAATACTGCCCGCCGTATTTCCGGCACGCAGTCCCACTCCGGAGGACCTGGAGCAGCGCGGAACTCTTTTCCGCTTCTCGGGAAGCCACCGTGACGGTAAGGCCGGAGAGCTTGGTCAGGTACGCCTGCATGGTATCACTGCTGAGCAGCGTATCCACCGCCTCGGCGCATGTTTTCCCCTGGAGCGATACCCCTTGCAGGACGTCGCTTCCCTCCTCGTTGTAGGCTTTGGCTGAAACGACCCGGTCAAGCCGGTTCAGCGTCAGCTCAACAGAGGGATTGACGTCGATACTCACGTAGGCGGCAGGCTGCTGCAGCCAGGCATAGCCGCCCAGCCCAAAAAGCAGCAGCAAGCAGCACACAGCGGCGGCGGCCCATGCCAATTTGGGTGTTTTTTCCCTGCCGCGCCGCTTTGCAATGGCCAACAGGGCCTTTTCCTGAAACTCCTGAGAAGCTCTTACTTCCTCAAACGAATCGCGGATCCTATTCGTCAAAGTCGTCACCTCCCAATTTGTCCTTCAGCATAGCTCTGCCGCGAGACAGCAGGGAATAGACGGTATTTTCCCTGGAATGCAGGATTTTCGCCATTTCCGCCGCAGAATATCCCTCGTAATAGTGAAGATAGATCACATCCCTGTACTTTTGGGGCAGTGACAGCACCGCCTCCAGAACCTCCCGGTGCTCATCGGAAATTTCAGCATATTCTTCCGACAAAAGCTCCAAGGGTGTTTCCCGGCGCCGAAGCAGGGCTTTTATGTCATCCCGGCACGCATTGATTGTGACCCGTATCATCCACGCCTTTTCATGCTCGGGGCTTTCAAAGTCACCCGAAAAGAGCAGGTACTTCAGAAATACTTTCTGGGAGACGTCCTCGGCGTCAGCATCGTTTTTCATGTGGCAAAGGCAAATACGGCGGATCATGTCGCTGTACTGCTCCACCACACGATTGGTCTCCTCTTCGCTGCGCACGGGGTCACCTCCTTTGCTCCGGCAAGCTGCATGAGCGGGAATGAGACTGCCTCAGCAGTGCCTTCTCCCACGGCCACCATGGCAGCCGCCCCTATGGCTGCCGCTCCCGGACGAGCCGGAAGGGCGGTTATCGCAAACGCCATCGCCATCGGCGTCCACAAAGGAATTGCCCTGGCCGCGGTTATCGCAAATGCCGTCGCCGTCGGCGTCTACAAAGGAATTGCCCTGGCCGCGGTTATCGCAAACGCCATCGCCATCGGCGTCCACAAAGGAATTGCCCTGGCCACGGTTATCGCAAATGCCATCGCCGTCGGCGTCCACAAAGGAATTGCCCTGGCCACAGGTATGCAAACCCATACCGGAACCTGCCCCTCCGGCACCGCAACGGCCATAACCTCTGGTTGTGGGGTCTGTCTGCTGCTGGATACACACCTGCTGCCGGCGCTGTCCTCCGCAGCTTTCCGGCATACAGGCCCTGGCAGAGGCGGTGATACCGGTGGTCGCCAGCAAAGCCGCCGCAAGTACGAAAGCAAACATCTTTTTCATAGAGATCCCTCCAAAGTTTTGTTGGGCTGTTTTCAGCCTTCTATCTCCAATACGACAGTACTCTTCAAAACCTTGCAATGCTTTTTTATTTTTTCAGTACGGGAGACAAGAGCGCCCCGGCAGATTTACAGCGCATCTTTGGGACAGTTTTTCACGCATTCCATGCAAAAAATGCATGTAAGCTCATCCCCTGTCGAATGCTGTGTATTTGTAGTATATCACACAGGTTATACAAACTCAAGCTATAAACGTTACAAGGATGTGCGGCAAAAATGCAAAAGCTTCCTCAAACCCGGCCGACCTCTGAGCTCCACTGGCGAGCAGGCCCCTTCGGGTATTCGCCCGAGGCGGCCTCAAACGCGGGAAGGCCGCAGGCCCAATCTATCTCTGAAACAGAAAAACCCAGCTTGACCGAAAGGCCAAGCTGGGTTTTTTGGCAAGTTGCACCGAAAAAAATATCGGTATAATCGACTATTTTACATAGAATGCTTTGACATCCGTTATTCTATGTTCACCGTCAGAAGCGTTTATTACAACCTCGTATTTTGTGGCACAAATCGGACTGAATTTACAGAACACCTTGTGTCCAACGGTTTTTCCCTCAAATACCTGTACTTTTTTCTTCTTGTAGTGGGGAAGATATGCATATACGGAGAAAGAGGAGATCTTCTGACCGTTGGCAAGGTCTTCGCTGATAACAATGGTATTGGAAAGATGATTCTCGGTGGGCATTTCCCAGGAGGGCTCGTCCATTTCCTTGTGAGTGATGATGTAAGTATCGCCTTCTTTTACGGGAGCGGAAAAATCCAGCGGTTGGCCGTAAGAAGCTCTGATCCGTTTACCAAGTGCAAGGAAGCGCTCTGCATCTACCTCCGGAAGAAGCCCCCGGTTGTCCGGCCCGATGTTCAAAAGAAAGTTAGAACCGTGTCCCACCGACATTTCGTACATACCAAAAAGTTCATCCACCGATTTGAGCGTTTCCTCGTTGTCATCATAGAACCAAGTCTTGCGTATTTTACAGTCGCACTCTGCAGGCAGAAACATAGCTGAAGACAATTTTTGTTCCTCCGTTGCAAGCTCGGAAAAATCCGTTTTGCACACAACGAGGGGGTTGACTAAGGAAGCATAGCCATCCTCGTTGCCAATCCAGCGCACTCCCGGGCTCCATTCCGGATCGCAGAAGGTGAGAATATCAGGCTGATATTCATTGATTGCCTTAACGATGCGAGCTTTATCGTATTCGTGCCCTTCAGAACCACAACCATCAAACCAAAGATAGTCTATCTTACCGTATCCGGTAAGAAGCTCTCGAATCTGGTTTATAAAATATCCGTCGTATTCTTCAGCGTTTTTGAAGCTGATAGCATATTTTCCCCATTGCGCAGGAGAATAGTATAGCCCTACTTTCAACCCTACCTTGCGACAGGCATCAACAAATTCACGGACAACGTCACCCTTGCCATCTTTCCAACGTGATCCTGCAACGCTGTATTCAGAGTACTTGGTAGGCCAAAGAGCAAAGCCGTCGTGGTGCTTGCAGGTCAGAATGGCATAGGTTGCGCCGCCTGCTTTTGCCGTTTTAAGCCAATTTTCACAGTCAAGCTCGGTGGGATTGAATGCTTCCATAGGCATTTCTTTTCCGTCCCAATCCTTGTGCCCGGGGAAAAATGAGCGAATCCCGAAATGGAAGAAAACGCCAAATTCCCAATCCAAAAATTCAAGTTTCTTTTTATCGCTGTTCATATGCATTACCTCATTTACAGTATACTTATTGAGCAGATAAAAGCTTATTTTTTACTGCTATGCATTAATAATATCAAAATCATAAAGCATCTGCAATATATTTTAGTTCAAGTCCTCCCCAAAGGTCGTTTTTGGGAAATGATATCTTTTTTATCGTACTTTGAAAAGTGGCATAACAAAACCCCGAAACCGCCGTGGTTTCGGGGTTTTTCGAACCGATATCTTTTTCGGTTCGCAATGTTGGTTGCGGGGGTGAGCGAGTGCCGGTGGCACTCCGGTGCGAACTGCCCGAATCGACAGATGAGACGGATTTGAACCTACGGTCTCGCCTGTCGGCTCGGTCGGGCCTGGACGCTCGCCACCGGCGAGCAGGCCCCTTCGGGTATTCGCCCGTGGCGGCCTCAAACGCGGGAAGGCCGCAGAACCAAACCATGCCCTATAACGGAAGAACAGAGCATCAGCCCTGCGGGCCGATCCTCTGTTCTTTGGTTGCGGGGGTGAGCGAGTGCCGGTGGCACTCCGGTGCGAACTGCCCGAATCGACAGATGAGACGGATTTGAACCTACGGTCTCGCCTGTCGGCTCGGTCGGGCCTGGACGCTCGCCACCGGCGAGCAGGCCCCTTCGGGTATTCGCCCGAGACGGCCTCAAACGCGGGAAGGCCGCAGAACCAAACCATGCCCTATAACAGAAGAACAGAGCATCAGCCCTGCGGGCCGATCCTCTGTTCTTTGGTTGCGGGGGCAGGATTTGAACCTACGACCTTCGGGTTATGAGCCCGACGAGCTACCGAACTGCTCCACCCCGCGATATGCGCTGTCTTTTTCAGACAGCTTAGTCAGTATAGCACGTTCCGGAAGAAAAAGCAAGCCCTTTTCCGAAAAAGATTTCATCCTTTACCGACAGCCTTTGACAAGGCTCCAATGCTTTCCCGGCGTTTCCGACCGCGCCGCTCACCAGTGCCGCAGGTTTGTTTCCTTTTTCCTTGGCCTCACGCGGCGTCAGGTGGTGAAGAAGAATACATCCGCAGGGGTGCCGTCCGGATAGGCCAGCGCTCCGTCCCGGCTTTCCAGCCGATAATTCCCGCGGGCAGCCTCGCCGATCACCCTGTTCCAAAAATATACGGAGGGCAGATTTTTCGGGTGACGCTTCAGCTGCCAGGTCCCGGGGAATTTCTGAAACAGCTGGTTCGCCGCCCAGGTGCCCAGACCGCACCGGCGGTATTTGTACATCACAAAGAATTCGGCCATGTTATAGTCGGTCTCCCCCGCTTCGGGATAATCGATCACCATGGCAAAGCCCGCCAGCTTGCCGTCCGCCTTCAGGAAAAATGCCCAGCGGCCTTTCTCTGTCCAATAATTATCCAGATAGGAATAGCCGTAAAGCCCCAGGGCGTTCACGTCCTCCCCATCGAACTGGGAAAACTCGTAATTGTACTTTTCCAGAAGATTCCGTAGAATTTCCTTTTCCTCCTCTTTCACGGGAACCATTTCAAATTCCATCTCAGATCAACCTTTCCAAAATAAAGTCTCTCACTTGGTCAAGCCGCTGAAACATGGGCATTTTATGCCTTTCGGCGGCTTGCAAAAGAATATCCGCGCCAAAGTCGTGGAAGCTGAGCCCATCCAGCACCCGCTCCGCAAAACCGTGGACATCTGAACCCGCAAAGACCCGCAGTGGCGCCGGATCGCAGCGAAACAGCTCGAACACCAGGGGCGGCAACTCGTACCGGGCCGGAGCCAGGCAGGCGTCGGCGCAGTCGATGATCACCGGCTTCCCCTCAGGCGTTACCAGTATGTTTTCCCGGGTCAGGTCGCCATGGACCAGCACCTTTTTGCTGAGATCAAGGGTCTCCGCCCGCCGCAGAAAATCCGCCGCCAGGATGGCTGGTGCCTGCTTCCAGCGGGGATTTTTCCGCGTCCGTTCCAGCAGATCAACGGGAGGGATCAGGCCCTCTGCCGGACGGTTCAGCCGGGTCAAAAGCTCCCGAAGCGTCCTGGCAAGCTGTTCCTTTTCCTGGGGCGCGGCCTTATCCAGCCATTCTCCCGCCTCGGCATAGGGGCAGAACTCCGTAAGGATGTAGTAAAAGCGGTAACGATCCTCTACGCAGCCACTGGCCAGCAATCGGGGCGTGGAAAGGCCCAGCTCCGTGAGACGTCCGCACACCGCCGCCTCGTTCCGGAAATCCGGCAGAGGATCCAGGCCGGACTCCGCCGGAAAGAACACCTTGGCCACGGTGTTTCCCACCCGAAAGACGGCGTTGGTGCCGGGAGTCAGGTTTTCCAGGGGCTCGAAGGGCAGGCCCTCCCGGCGGTAGATTTCCTCCACCAAAGGGGAAAAGGCTGAAACGGACTGAAACACCCGGCCCCAGTCCTCCCAATTTTTGATGCTCTCATGAAAGAACAACTCCATGGTCACCCTCCCCCTGCTGCAAAGCCTGTCGCAGTTAGAGTATACCACCGGCCAAAACAAAGTGCAACCCTCCGGACGGGCCTTGCGGATTCCGGGAAACGTGGTATAATTGACACCATGATCGTTGTTTTGCCATGAATCAAAACCTCTGAACAGAAAAAGACGAACAGAAAGAGGAATGCCTATGAGCCGCCGTGTTTCGCCGGGCCAGCTGGGCGCGGCCATCATGCAGTACACCCGGGAGGCTCCGGGAAAAGTATATCTGGACAATATTCGGGAATTTGCGGCCCACCGATTCGGGCGGGAATACGCCGACTCCCTTCAGACGCCGGAGGACATTGAAAGGCTGCTGAACCCAGAGGGCGGCAGTCCCTTCCTCATCGTTGACGGCACAGGAGCCGTGTATACCATTCCCGGCCGCCGCCAGGTGCTGGATCCCCTGATCCGGGCCAGCTGTTCCGACTATGTTTTCAACCGCTACCTGTACGAGGAACGCTTTCCCGACGGGGACCGGGAGGTGCTGGAGCTCTCCGATCTGCTGGACAGGGGCGCTGTCCGGCTGGACCGGGAAAAGAACTGGGTCAATGTGGACCTCACCGGATTACAGAGCGATCCTGAACGGGAAACGGCAGTGGGCCGTTTTTCCCTGGAGGAGCTGCTGCGTCTCTTTGATAAGCGGGAGGGGCTTCCGGACAACTGGGAGATCGGCAGCTTCCGGGCGGCCAACACGGTGTTTGTGGACAACGTATCCCTGAGCTTTCAGCAGGAAGCCCGAAGCGCCCCGGCCTTTCGTAACGGGGTAGATTTTTCCGGAGCCACTTTTGCCGGAAAGCTGACCATGCAGAACCTTCACTTCCGCTTTATCACCGGAGAAACCGAGCTGGACAGCCAGCGGATCGATTTCCGGAACGCCCGGTTTTTCCACAGTGCCGTCTTTCGGGATGTGACCGTGACGGGGGATATGGGAGATATGGAATTCTCCTTTGAGGACGCCCGCCTGGGCGGCTCTTTGCTGTTCTACGGCGTAGATTTCGGCCACGCCGGACTCAACTGTTTTCAGACGGTGCTGGGGCCGTACCTGATTCCCGGAGAGTCTCCGCGAATCAGCGCATCCTCCTTTGGGGAACAGGTGCTGGAGCTGAAAAACTGCTCCTTTGCCGGGGACTCCGAGCTCAACTGCGAGGGCGTACAGATCGCCGCCGGAAAGCTGGTTCTGGACAACGTGAGCGGTCTTCCTCTTGCGCGGCTGGCTCCTGACGTGATCACAGAAAAGGGCCTTCGCCGCTGCACCTGGTGCAGCCTGGAGCTGTGGCACACCGTGATCTATCAGCCCCTCTTTCTGGCGAACTTCGACCGGGTGCATTTTGGGGACGTCACCAACTACGGCCACATTGTGGCGGAGAGTGACTGGGCGGCTCTCTCCACAGAGGGATGGTCCCTGCCCCGGACTCTTTCAAAACGAAAAAGGCCCGTTTCCCTGTTCCTGCAGGCCGTATACGCCTGGGGCTATGAGGGCGGCAGAGCGCCCCACTTCACGCCGGAGCGCTGTGTGGAAAAGGAAGCGATCTTCAATATGATCCGGCTGGACTTCTGCGCCCAGGGCCTTTACGACGCGGAGGATCAGGCCCTTCTGTTCTACATGCACTTCAAGGCCTTTGCCGACTCCAACCCCAGCCGAAAGGGCGGAGCCGCCCGGCAGTGGGGCAAGCGTCTCCTGTACCGGCTGCTCTATTTCATGGGGGACTATGGCCTGAATCCGGGAAAGATCATCAAAACATATCTGCTGGTAGCCGCAGTTTTTTCTCTCCTCTATTTCCTGGGGCTCTGTGTCAACAATGAATTCCTGGTATTCAGCGCCTTCCCTGCGTCCCCCGGGGAACCTACGGTTTCCCTGCTTCTGCACCACCTTTGGATCGGTATGCTTTACAGCCTGGAATGCGTTTCCCCTTTCCCGGTCCAATGTGACGTTTACAGCCCTGTTTGCGCTGTGCTGGCTGCTCTGGAGAGCTTTCTGGGCGTGTTTATCCTGGGATATTTCTCCTTTGCCCTTGTCAAACGGACCCTGCGGAACTGACGGAAAACCGCTTTTCCAAAAGCCTGCGCCCCTGCCGGCTCGTCACACCAATCTCTGTCGGAAAGGAAGTCAGCCGATCCATGCAAAACTCTGCTTTTTCTGTCCGCACCGTCACCGAGGCGGATCACGCACTGCTCCACCGTCTGGCGGAGGCCTGCCCTCCCCTGGACGTCCACACACCCTATACCTACTGGGTGCTGTGCACCCGCTTTCCCGAAACCTGTTTTGTGCTGCTCCATGACGGGGAGCCCGCAGGCTTTCTCACCGCTGTCCGCAGCGCCCGGGAGCTGTTCATCTGGCAGATCGGCCTGCTGCCCGCCTGGCGGGGTCAGGGCCTTTCTCAGCTGCTGATCCACAGCGCCGTGTCCGCCGCCCGGCAGGGAGAGGCCATCCGAGTGACCATCGCTCCGGACAACCTGGCCAGCCTCGGCGCCTTTCAGGGCTACTGCCGGAAGCATGGGCTGTCCTGGACCGAGGAAAAGCAGTTCGACCCGAATCTCTGCCCGGACAAAGAAAACACCTACCGCATGGGAGAGAAGTCCCGTCCATGACCGTAAATCGACCAGATCATCAAGGCCATTGGGTGCGTGTTCCGTCTGAAAAGCCGGAAATGGATCAAGAAAATTTGAAAAAGAGCTGTCCCGTCAGGGACAGCTCTTTTGTTAGAAGCACTTTCTCACGCCTTTTTCTCCCGGCGCATGGTCAGAGAGATGCGGCCCTTTTTTTCGTCGATTTCCAGCACCGTGACCTCTACCACGTCCCCTACGGAGACTACCTCCGAGGGGTGGCGGATATAGCGGTCCGCCATTTGAGAGATGTGGACCAGGCCGTCCTGATGGACGCCGATGTCCACAAAGGCGCCGAAATCCACCACATTCCGGACGGTGCCGGAGAGCTCCATGCCGGGCTTTAGGTCCGAAAGCTCCAGCACGTCCGTGCGCAGCAGGGGCGGCGGCAGCTGGTCCCGGGGATCCCGGCCGGGCTTCTGCAGCTCGGCGGCAATGTCCCGGAGAGTGGGCAGGCCCACGCCGCACTCCCCTGCGGCCTTTTCCACGCCGTATTTTTCCAGGCGGCTGTCCAGCTGAGAAAGGCTGCCCACATCGGAAAGCCCATAGCCGCACAGGGCCAGCAGTTTCTCCGCCGCTTGGTAGGATTCCGGGTGGACGGCGGTGTGGTCCAGCACATTTTCGCTTTCGGCCACCCGGAGGAACCCGGCGCACTGCTCGAAAGCCCTGGGCCCCAGCTTCGGCACCTTCAAAAGTTCCCTGCGGCTGCGGAAGGAGCCGTTCTCCTCCCGATAGGCCGCCACATTCTTCGCCACCGCCGGAGACACCCCCGCCACCCGCCGCAGCAAGGAGGGCGAGGCGGTATTCAGGTCCACGCCCACGGCGTTTACACAGTCCTCCACCACACCGTCCAGGGCTTCGGAAAGCCGGGCCTGGGGCATGTCGTGCTGATACTGTCCCACGCCGATGGCCTTGGGATCGATCTTTACCAGCTCCGCCAGGGGGTCCTGAAGCCGCCGGGCAATGGATACCGCCGACCGCAGGGATACGTCGTAATCGGGAAACTCCTCAGCGCCCAGCTTAGAGGCGGAATAGACGGACGCTCCGGCCTCGCTGACCACCATATAAGAGATTCTGCCGCCATATTCCCGGATAAAATCGCTGACAAAAATTTCAGACTCCCGCCCGGCAGTGCCGTTGCCGATGGCAATACAGGTGATGTGGTGCTTGTCGCAGAGGCCTTTCAGCACCTTTTTGGCTTCCTCTACCCTGTTGTGAGGCTTGGTGGGATAGATCACCCCTGTTTCCAGCACCTTGCCGGTGCCATCCACCACCGCCAGCTTACAGCCGGTACGGTAGGCGGGATCAAAGCCCAGGGTGACCTGGTTTTTCACTGGGGGCTGCATCAGCAGGGGCCGCAGGTTCAGGGCAAAGGTGTGAATGGCCTGTTCGTTGGCCCGGTCCGTCAGGCTGCTGCGGATCTCCCGTTCCAGAGAGGGAAAGATCAGCCGGTCCCAGGCGTCCTTTGCCACCTCCCGCAAAAGCTCCAAAAAGGGATTGGAGGGCTCCACTGCCTCTCCCAGGATCACAGATTCCGTCCCCCAGCCGCCGGGCTGGACGGAGACCTTCAAGGCCCCCTCCCTCTCGCCCCGGTTGATAGCCAGGATCTGGTGGCCCTGGAGCTTTTTTATCGGCTCCTCAAACTCATAGTAAAGCCGGTATACCGTGTCCTCCCCGGTGGCGGCGGCAGAGCGGAGAGAGCCGCTGCGCTGTACCCGCTCCCGGAGCTTTTTGCGGATCTCCGCGTTGTCGGAAAGGTCCTCCGCAAGAATGTCCTTTGCCCCCTGCAGGGCCTCCTGCCAGGTTGTCACACCCTTTTTCAGGTTTACATAATTTCCTGCCAGCCGATCCAGGTCACCTGCCCGGACAGGTCTGCCATCCCCGTCTTTTCCGGTAAAGAGCGCTTCGGCCAGCGGCTCCAGCCCCTTTTCCCGGGCCACGCTGGCCCGGGTTTTTCGCTTGGGCCGATAAGGGCGGTACAGGTCGTCGATCTCCGCCAGAGTCACGGCGCCGTCGATGGCCGCCTCCAGTTCGGGGGTGAGCTTTTCCTGCTCGGCAATGCTCTTTTTGATCTCCGTCTTACGTTCCTCCAGGCCCCGGAGGTATTGAAGCCTGTCCGCCAGCAGACGGATGGTCTGATCGTCCATGGAGCCGTGCTGCTCCTTCCGATACCGGGCGATAAAGGGCACGGTATTGCCCTCATCCAGCAGAGCGACTACGGCCTGGGCGTGCTCCGGCCGGACTTTCAGTTCCCGGGCCAGCTGTGCGGTCATTTTATCCATACTCTTTCTCCTTTTCTGTCAGTCCAAATCCTCAAAATAGGACCGGTACACGATCTCCCGGCTGCTCTTGGGGAACAGATACCGATACAGCCCGATGAAATAGTCGTCGGTCATACTGGCGATGTAATCCGCCGCAATGATCTCTGGGGGCTGGTTGGCATAGGGGGAGCCGCCGTAAAACCGCACATTTTTCCGGATATAGTCAATGTGGTGCCGAAACACGGGGGACTCTTTCCGGCCCTCCTTCAGATCCCGGAGGAGCCGCTCGTACATCTCCCGGAACATGGGCCGCACCACACTTTCATACTCGCTGTTGACCGCCTCATTCCGGTAGATTTTCTGATAGTTTTCTCTCTTGGCGGTCCGCAGGTCCCGGTAGGTCTCCGGGCTGAGCAGAATACAGTCCCTGCCATAGCTGTTTTGGATAATGTCCACGGTCATGTTGTTGATGATCGGGGCGTTTTGCGTACCGATGTCGCTGCTGGAAAAAGCGGTATCCCGCCCGATGATGTGCGCGGTGACGGCGTCCTGCCGGTCCTTGCCCAGATAGGCGATCATATCGCAGACCCGCACCACGCAGCCCTCCAGAGTGGAGGGCACCAGCTTTTCCACCGCTTCACTTCCCCGCAGGTTGCAGTCCTCTACCCGGCGGTCCAGCTCGGCAAAGCCCTCCAGCGGCCGGGGCCGGTACTCCTGCTGCTCAAATTCGCCGTTGTGGGAAAGAATGCCGTCCAAGGTTTGCAGGGCAAAATTCCGGTGGTAGATCGCGTCCAGCACCCGGACGCTCTGCACATTGTGAAAGAAATGCTGCCCGGCAAATTCCTGAAGCAGCTCGTCCAGAAAGCGCTCCCCGGCGTGGCCGAAGGGGGCATGGCCAATGTCGTGGCCCAGGGCAATGGCCTCGATCAGATCCAGGTTCAGGCCCAGCACCGCCCCGATGTTCCGGGCAATCCGGGACACCAGCTGCACATGGAGGGCACGGCGGGTGATGTCGTCGTTTTCGTAGAAGGAAAAAACCTGGGTCTTGTCGGCGTAGCGGTTATAGACCGGGAGATGGAGAATTTTTTCCGTATCCCGGACAAAGGCTGGCCGCCAAAGATTGGCCCGGTCCCTGCTTTCGTCCCGGCGGCAGACATTCTCGTCCCGGAACCGCCAGGGGTTTTCCCAGTGGTTTGCCCGGTCCTGCAAGATGCGCCGCTGGAGCTCTTCACTCAGTTGATTGTACCGCAGTCCTTCCGCCATAAAGCGCTCCTTTCATAAAGAAATCCCCGCCATCCGGCAGACAGCGGGGATTTTTTACATTTCACTGATCGCGCTTCCCTCAAATACTGAGTTTAGCCGCCACCTGATACAGCTTTTCGTCAAATACGCGAGGCATGTTCAGGGCCTCGGTGATGTCGAAATCCACCACGTTTTCGCCCTTCAAGGCCACGACCCTGTTGCCCAGACCGTTGTGGAGCAGCTCCACCGCGTGATACCCCATGCGGCTTGCCACCACCCGGTCCCGCAGGGTGGGAGAACCGCCCCGCTGCACATGGCCCAGAATGGTAGCCCGGCTTTCAATGCCGGTCTCCGCCTGGATGCGCTCGGTGATTTCCTGGGTGTGGCCGACGCCCTCGGCCACCACCACGATGAAGTGGCGCTTGTTGTTCTTCTGGGCAGTGCGGATCCGCTCGATCACGTCCCGCTCAAAATCATACTCCATTTCAGGAACCAGCACGGCGATAGCGCCGGTGGCAATCCCGGTTTGCAGAGCGATGTCGCCGCAGCGGCGGCCCATGACCTCCACCACACTGCACCGGTCATGAGACTCGGTGGTGTCGCGGATGCGGTCGATCATTTCCATGGCGGTATTCAGCGCCGTGTCGTAGCCGATGGTATAATCGGTGCAGGCAATATCGTTGTCGATGGTGCCGGGTACGCCGATGCAGTTGATGCCTGCCCCGGTCAGGTCCCTGGCCCCCCGGAAGGAGCCGTCGCCGCCGATGACCACCACGCCGTCGATCCCCAGGCTGCGGCACATGTCCGCGGCCTTCTGTACGCCCTCGGGCGTATTGAACTCCGGGCTGCGGGCTGTGAACAGCGCCGTGCCGCCATGCTGCATAATATCGGACACGCTTCTCAAATTCATCTCCTGCAGGTCTCCGTGGAGCAGGCCGTTATAGCCCCGCTTTACGCCGTAAACCTTCATGCCAAAGGAAATGCCAGACCGCACCACGGCCCGCACCGCAGCGTTCATGCCGGGAGCGTCGCCCCCGCTTGTCAGCACAGCAATACTTTTTGCACCCATAGTTATTTCCTCCCTGTATATCGGAATGATCGGGCCATGCGCCCAAATCTCTCAGTTTTACTCAGGTACATTATACCAAAAAGAATAAAATTATCAAGTGGTTTCCCGTGATTTTTTCCGACAAATTGCCGCATTTACAGATTTCTGCCCCGATAGGCCACGTTTTCCACCCCCAGCAGCCTCTCCAGGGCAGAAAGCAGCGGCCGGTTTACCTCGATTCGGCGGCCCGTGGGGGCCTTGCGCAGCTCTCCCGTATCCCGGAAGCGGACGTACAGTTCCTCCGTCCCCTCATCGAAAATGGCCAGATATTCCAGGGCCTTCCGGTAGGCGGGGGAATCCGGGGAATCCACCCGTAGAAACAGTCCTTCCCTGCCCCGGGGCTTCCGGGGCGGTTCCATCGCCGGGGCTCGGGGAGCCGCCTGCCCCGGCTTTGCAAAACGCTCACAGACCAGCTCCGGCTCCTTGTCCTCGGTAAAGCTCAGGCGACCGGCGGCCTCCACCGCCGCCCCCTCCACCAGCAGGGGCCGGTATTCCTCCAGCACCCTGGCAAATACCAGTCCGGTGATACTGCCGTACATGTCCTCCAGGGTCACAAAGGCCATGACGCCGCCGTTTTTCGTGGTTTTCTGCCGGATCTCCTCCACCATGGCCAGAAGGGTCACCCGCTGGCCGTCCCGGTATTCCCGGGATTCCCCCTCCCCACTGCGGAGGATCTCGTCGGTTCGGGCATAGGCTCCGGTGCGGTACAGCTCAGCATAGGAATCCATGGGGTGGCCCGACAGGTACATGCCGGTGACCTCCCTTTCCTGGCTCAGCCTGTCCGCCACGGAAAAATCCTCTAAACGATGGAGGGGCGTCTCGCCGGCCTCAGCGGTCTCCGGCCCGTCAAAAAAGCCGAGCTGCCCATCCAAATTCCGGCGCTTGTCCGCCTCCAGGGCATCCAGCACTCCATCCAGGTTCAGCAGCATTTCCCGCCGGTTGTACCCCAGATTGTCCAGGGCTCCGGACTTGATCAGGCTCTCAATGGCCCGGCGGTTCAGCTCCCGTCCGGTCATACGCTTGCAGAAATTCTGGAAGGAGGTAAAGGGGCCCTCCGCCCGGCGCTCCTCCTCCATGCGGAGGATCACCCCGTCCCCTAGGTTTTTCACGGCTCCCAGGCCGAACCGGATCCCTTTTTCCACCACGGTGAAGCCCTTGCCGCTCTCGTTGACATGGGGGGGCAGCACCTGGATTTTCAGCCTGCGGCATTCCTCGATATACTCCGCCGTTTTGCCCGTCCAGCCCTGGACGCTGGACAGCAGGGCGGCCATGTATTCCTTGGGATAATGGGCTTTCAGATAAGCAGTTTGATACGCCACCACCGCATAGGCGGCGGCATGGGATTTGTTGAAGGCGTAGGAGGCGAAGCTCTCAATCTCCCGGAACAGCTCTGCCGCCGTATTTTCTTCCACGCCCCGGTTCACGCAGCCCTCTACCGCCCAGCTGCCGTCCGGCTCCTGCTGGCCGTGGATGAAGACCTGCCGCTCCCGTTCCAGCACATCGTGCTTCTTTTTGGACATGGCCCGGCGGACAATGTCTGCCCGGCCCAGGGAGTAGCCTGCCAGCTCCCGGAAAATCTGCATGACCTGCTCCTGGTAAATGATGCACCCGTAGGTCACCTCCAGAATGGGCCGCAGCCGCTCATGGCGGTATTTTACCTTTCCAGGGTCCTTCCGGTTTTCCAGATACATGGGGATAAACTGCATGGGGCCCGGCCGGTACAGGGAAATAATGGCCGTCAGGTCCTCGATGCTTTCCGGCTCCGCCTGGGTCAGCAGGCGGGTCATGCCCCCGGATTCAAACTGGAACACCCCCACGGATTTTCCCTCCGCCAGCATCCGGAACACAGCGGGGTCATCGTCCGGGGCCTGCTCCATGGAAAAATCCGGCTCCCGGCGGCGGATCATCTGCTCTGCGTTGTCGATCACCGACAGGTTCCGCAGGCCCAGGAAGTCCATTTTCAGCAGGCCCAGCTCCTCAATGGCGGTCATGGTGAACTGGGTCACCACCGCCTCGTCGTTTTTGGCAAGGGGAACGTATTCCATCACAGGGCGGTCGGTGATCACCACCCCCGCCGCATGGGTGGAGGCATGGCGGGGCATTCCCTCGATCCGCCGGGCCATCTCCATGAGCTTTCCCACCTGGCTGTCATTTTCCGTCAGCTCCCGGAGAGCGGCGGACTTTTTCAGCGCCTCCTCCAGGGTGATGTTCAGCTCCTGGGGCACCATTTTTGCCACCTGGTCCACCTTGCCGTAGGGGATGGCCATGGCCCGGCCCACATCCCGGAGGGCGCCCCGGGCCGCCATAGTGCCGAAGGTGACGATCTGGGCTACGTGGTCGACGCCGTACTTCTCCCGCACATACTGGATCATCTCGTCCCGGCGCTCATCGGAAAAGTCGATGTCGAAATCCGGCATGGTCACCCGCTCGGGATTCAGGAACCGCTCAAACAGCAGATTGTACCGAACCGGATCCACGTTGGTGATACCCACGCAGTAGGCCGCCAGGCTCCCCACGCCAGAGCCCCGCCCGGGCCCCACGGGAATCCCCACGCTTTTCGCATAGCGGATGAAGTCCCATACGATCAGATAGTAGTTTACATAACCCATCTGCGCGATGGTGTCGATCTCATAGTTCAGCCGGCGGATCAGGCTCTCCTCCGGGTCCTGTCCATACCGGCGCTTCAGGCCCTCAAAACAGAGGCGCTCAAAGTATTCCCGGTTGCTGCCCCCGCCTGGAATATCGAACCGGGGGAGCTTCGTTTTTCCAAACTCAAATTCCACGCGGCAGCGCTCCGCGATCTTCGCCGTATTGTCGGCAGCCTCGGGAATTTCCGGAAACAGGTCCCGCATTTCCTCCTCGGATTTGAAATAGAACTGATCGGAGCCGAATTCCAGGGTATCCTCATCCTCCACGGTGCGCCCGGTCTGGATGCAGATGAGGATGTGGTGCATTTCATGATCGGCCTTTTCAATATAGTGGCAGTCGTTGGTGACCACCAGGGGGATCCCCGTTTCCCGGGACAGCCGGAGAATGCTTGGGTTTACATAATGCTGTTCGTCCAGCCCGTGGTCCTGAAGCTCCAGATAGAAATTCCCGTGGCCGAAAATCTTTTCGTACCGCAGGGCCGCCTCCTTTGCCCCGGCATAATCATTCCGGGACAGGGCCCGGGGAATCTCTCCCGCCAGGCAGGCGGACAAAGCGATCAGCCCCTCATGGTGCTGTTCCAGCAGCTCCAGGTCCACCCGGGGACGGTTATAAAAGCCCTCGGTCCAGGAGGCGGACACCAGGGCGATCAGGTTCCGGTATCCGGTCTCGTTCTCGCAGAGCAAAACCAGGTGCCGGTTCTCGCTGTCCAGCTCATGGACCCGGTCGAACCGGGTGCGCTTTGCCACATAGACCTCGCAGCCGATGATGGGGTTGATCCCCCGCCTTTTTGCGGCCTTGTAGAAGTCGATGACGCCGTACATCACGCCGTGATCCGTGATGGCCACGGCGGTCTGCCCCAGCTCCACCGCCCTGTCCAGCAGACGCTCAATCCGGCAGGCGCCGTCCAAAAGGCTGTATTCCGTATGCACATGTAAGTGAGCAAAGGCCATAGGGCCGCCTCCCTGCAAACGGCAGATTTTTCGATTCCATCTACGGCTATTATAGCAAATTCAGAAAACCTTGTAAAGGAAACAAAAAAGGGGCTCCTTCTTTACAGATGGCGCCTCTTTTGACTACTTTCCCTTTTTGCTATAAGATTTTCGGCAAACCTTAGCCGCGGTTCCGATAAAGGAACGAGACGATCTGAGCACGGGTGCAGGCGTCATTCGGGCTGAAAGTGGTATCCGTGGCGCCGAAGGTAATGCCGCTTTCCACCGCCCAGACCACTGCTTTTTCATAGTAGAAGCCCGCTTCCACATCGGCGAAACCTGTGGCGGTGCTGGTGGGCTCCGGTTCGCCTGCCGCGCGCCACAGAAACGTGACAGCCTGCGCCCTGGTGCAGGGGATATTGGGATCAAACAGGGCGTCTGCCGCGCCGAAAGTAATCCCCTGCTCTACTGCCCAGGCAACAGCCTTTTCGTAGTAGGCGCCCGCTTCCACATCGGTGAAGCCTGCAGCGGTGCTCGCTGGCTCTGGTTCGCCTGCGGCGCGCCAAAGGAAAGTGACGATCATTGCCCGAGTGCAGGCTTGATCGGGAGAGAAAGTATTGCTGCCCGTTCCCGCCGTGACACCGTTATAGACCGCCCAGTTTACCGCGTTCCCGTAATACTCGTCCCGGGACACATCCCGGAAATCCCCTACGGTACCGCCCTTGACGGAAACATAGCCCCACTTCCACTTGCAATCCTCCTGATCAAAAATGCACACTTCCGCCATGCCCTCGGAGAAGTGCCCCACGTCCTCATACTTGCAGGGCACGACCTCCTTGCCAGTTTTGTCGATGAAACCCCAGCCGCCTCCATTCAGCGTCGCCGCCAGACCCTCGGAGAAAGACCTAAACCCGTTCCACTGGAAGGGGATGACCTCTTTGCCGGTTTTGTCGACGAAAGCCCACTGAGTTTCCCGGCTCACCGCAGCAAGGCCCTCCTGGAAGAAGTAGTTATATCTGTAGGGGTCAACATACTCCGGGTCATACCTGCAGGGCACGATCTCCTTTCCGGTTTTATCGACGAAGCCGCATTTTCCGTTCAGTTGCACTTGGATGGCACCCTCGGTGAAATGTTCATTTGCCATGGAATCATACTTACAGGGAACGACCTCCCTGCCGGTCGTATCAACACAGCCACACTTGTCGTTCAAGCTGACCTTGGCAATCCCACCGTCAAAGGCCTCCACATTGTCGTACTTACAGGGAACGATCTCCTTCCCGGTCTTGTCGACGAAGCCGCATCTTCCGTTTCGTCTCACTTCTGCAAGGCCATCAGAGAAATATCCCGCCCAGTCATACTTGCAGGGGACGATCACCTTGCCCGTTGTGTCAATGAAACCCCATTTGCCGGCCAGCTCCACCGCCAAGCGACCCTCGAAAAAGCCGGGAAATTGCACATGGTCATATATGCAGGGCACGACCTTCCTGCCTGTTTTGTCAATGAGGCCAACCTTATCGACCTGCCGCACCACCGCAAGGCCATCGGAGAATGGCCACGCCCGGTCATACTTGCAGGGAATGACCTCCTTGCCGGTTTTGTCAATGAAGCCCCACTTGCCATCCACTCCCACCGCGACAAGGCCCTCGGAGCAGCCTTCCATAGCCGTCTGATCATACTTGCAGGGAATGACCTCTTTGCCGGTTCTGTCGATGAAACCAATTTTATCGCCCAACACCACCGGCGCGAGGCCATCGGAGAATTCTTCCACACCGGCATACTTGCAGGGCACGACCTCCCTGCCGGTTTTGTCGATCAGGCCTTCCCTGCCGCCCAAGCACACCACAGCAAGACCTCCGGAGAAGTCTTCCACCCAGTCATACCTGCAGGGTACGATCTCATTGCCGGTTTTGTCAATAAGGC
Source organism: uncultured Acutalibacter sp. (assembly GCA_964600905.1). GTDB lineage: Bacteria > Bacillota > Clostridia > Oscillospirales > Acutalibacteraceae > Acutalibacter. The sequence goes on from CAZRLJ010000004.1 coordinate 61,454, forward strand.
CCCACTTACCGTTCAATTCCACCATTGCAAGGCCCCCGGAAAAGGGTTTCGTACTGTCGTATTTGCAGGGAACGGCCTCGGTGAAGGTGATCTCCTTCGCGCCGACAGCCATGGGAATGCCGCCCAAAAACAGACACAATACCAGTAGAACGCTCAAAGCCCTTTTCAAAGAAAATTGCTTCATTTTTCGTTCTCTCCCCTCTCTCGTTTTATGACCCTTCACTATCTATAAGACAGGAAATAAAGGAAAATCTTACAGCTTTTTCCGTAATTTTTGATTTTTTCTATTGTACCATTACCAGGAGGGAAGTACAAGGACAAGGGAGGCAAGTCGAACAAAAAATCCCTCTCCATGTAAAGCCATGGAGAGGGATCATTTCATCTGAGCGATTGGTTAAAACTCCTCGCCCAGCTTCATCAGCTGCTTTCCGGCCACTGCCATGATGATCGCGGCGGCCACACAGGTGATAAGGATTTCCGGGAGCATATAACTGCCGTTGTACACCAGGGAATAGACCACCACCAGCTTCGTGCCCTCCATCCCCTGAAGGATCGGGAAAGCTGTGGCGTCGGCGTATTCGCCCCACAGCAGCCAGCCGGACAGGAAGGAACAGGCATACCGAAGCAGTCCGGTCACCAGCGCGCCCAGGGTAAAGCTCACGGCGTGATTGCCCACCTTCCCCCGGAACATCCCTGCCAGGCCCAGCACCGTAAAGGCCAGCAGGTAATCCAGCAGGATGGACCCCACCACCGTGGCACCGCTGACTCCCTTTAAGGCACTGAGACCGAAAAGCAGCTGCAAAACGCTGTAGGTAAAGCCCGCCGCCAGGCCCCATTTTGCACCGCAGATGTAGCCGAAAAGCATCACCGGCAGCATGGAGCACGGCGTGACAGTCCCGCCGTAGGGCATCTGGAGGAACGGGATGAAGGACAGCACCGTGCCCAGTGCCACCAGAATGCCGCCCAGTACCAGTCTTTTTGTCTTTGTACTCATTTTTCTCTCTCCTTTTGGATTAGGGAACCTCTGAATAAATCATCCAGGTGCACCTCGGTGGAATATATTCCGTCTGTCTTTGTCCCAAAATGGGCAACACTACCTAGTGTTGCCTATGAAACTACACAAAGTATTCCTGCAATTTTGGGCCTTTTGACACAGCCAGATGTGCCATCTGGCTTAGAAATATCTTCTCGCCGATCTGGCCTGTCCGATTTACTCAGAGCTTCCCATTAAATTACTTGAAAAATGAAAAATGCCATTCGGAATGTACCGAATGACATAGAATGCATCCGCAGCCTTTCCGGAGACAACTGCCTGTCCCCTGCTTTTGCCGCTCTTTTTATGAATCGCTTCACAAAAAACGAAATGCTTCCTACGTCGGTATGATCCGCATCAGGTTCCCGCCTTGCCGCCGGTCTCCGGCAGTTCGGCGAAGGGTTTAAGCTCGAAGCTCCTCTCAGCCGCCCTGGCAGTCCGTCCCATCCGGACCGCACCGCCTGCGACACCCCTTCTTTCATTTTTCGCCTCCATTATAGCGCCGCCGCCTGGTTTTGTCAAATCAAAATACAAAAAGGCAGAGGCCGAGGCCCCTGCTCTTTTTACTATAAAATCCTTTATTGGTTGACGTCCACAGACAAAAAACGGGCTTTGGCTCCCGGCCGGCCCTGACAGAACAGGCCCACGAAGCATCCGGTAAAGGTGCCGAAGGTCACCTCCGTGGAAAGCAGCTGGCTGCGGCCCTCCCCCACCTTTACAGGCTCAGACCATTCCCCGCGAATGTCATCGGTCCAGACGACGAAATTTCTCGGTCCGGTATTGGTGACATTAGTGGTGATCATGTAGAACCTTCCATTGTGGTAACGGATAGTGGGGGCAAAAATACCGCCGGAGGTCCGGCATCCCGCCAGGGGAAGCTAGCTCTGCCGGGTGAGCACGTGCCCCATTTGCTCCCAGTTGACCAAATCTCTGCTGTGGAAGAGCGGAACTCCCGGAAAAAACTCAAAGGAGCTGTTGACCAGATAATAGTCCTCTCCCACCCGGCAGACGCTGGGGTCCGGCTGAAAGCCGGGAATGACCGGATTGCGGTATTTCATTACAAACTTTCCTCCCATCATAAAGCTTACAATGTCATCTGCTCGGCAGACTCGTTTTCATCGGGCAGAGCTCCCAAAGCAGGCAGCTTTTTCTGATAGCGGGCGGGATTTTTCAGCATTCCCTCCTGGTACGCCACGGCGCTCAGAAGCCGCTGGCCCTTCTTCAGGTTCAGGGCCTGTACACCCTGGGTATTCTTGGTGGTCTTGGGAAGGATCAGCCCCGTATGGAACAGCAGCATCCTGCCGGAGGAAGCGGTGAGCAGCACCTGGCAATCCTCCTTCACATACAGCGTCGCGGCCAAGGGCGATTTATCGCTGTAGGCGCTGATGAGCTTCTTCCGGTTGGTTTTGGTCTGGTAGGCGCTCATCTCCACCTTGGCGGCCTTGCCGTTTTCAAAGAAGAACAGCATAAACCCGGAATAATCCGTCACCGCAGCCATATAGACCGCCCGCTCGCCCTCGTCCATCTGCACCTTGGCGGGCACATAATCCCCCAGGACGCTGGCCTTGGTATCGGCAAAATCGGCGGCGCGGGTCTTATAGACCTGGCTCCTGTCGGAGAAGAACAGCAGCTCCATGGAATTGGAGCCCTCCAGCTGCTGGGTGATCCGGTCCCCCTCCTTGAGCTTCTGCTCGCCGCTCATGCGCAGGGACTGGGGGGTGATCTTTTTGAAGTAGCCCTCCTGGGTGAAGAACAGGTTCACCGGATAATCCGGGACATCCTCCTGCTCCTCCTGGGCCTCCTCCACCTCGTCGGCATACAGGAGCATGGTCTTGCGGGGCTGGCCATACTTTTTGGCCACCTCCTCCAGCTCCCGGATAATGATGGTTTTCACCTTTGACCGGGAGGCCAGAATTCCCTCCAGCTCCTGGATTTCCCGCTTCAGGTCGTCGGTCTCCTCGGTGCGCTTGAGGATGTATTCCCGGTTCAGGTGGCGCAGGCGGATCTCCGCCACATACTCCGCCTGGACCTGGTCGATGCCGAAGCCGATCATCAGGTTCGGCACCACCTCGGCCTCCTCCTCGGTCTCCCGGACGATCCGGATGGCCTTGTCGATGTCCAGCAGAATGGCCTGAAGGCCCAGCAGCAGGTGGAGCTTTTCCTTTTTCTTTTGCAGGTCGTAATAGGTCCGGCGGCGGACGCACTCAATGCGGAAGGCCGTCCACTCCTCCAGGATCTCCCGGACGCCCAGCACCCTGGGGACGCCGCCCACCAGGATGTTGAAGTTGCAGGCAAAGCTGTCCTCCAGGGTGGTGAGCTTAAAGAGCTTCTGCATGAGCTTGTCCGGGTCCACGCCCCGCTTTAAGTCGATGGTGATTTTCAGGCCGTCCAGGTCGGTCTCGTCCCGGATGTCCGCGATCTCCTTGAGCTTGTTCTGCTTTACCAGGTCGATGACCTTCTCCACAATGACCTCCACCGTGGTGGAGGGAGGGATCTGGGTCACGTCGATGCAGCCGGCGGCCTTGTCGTAGGTATAGCGGCTGCGGACCCGGAAGCTGCCCCGGCCCGTCTCGTAGATTTTCCCCATCTGCTCCCGGTTGAAAATCAACTGGCCGCCCACGGGAAAATCGGGGGCCTGGAGGGTCTGGAACAGGTCGGCCTCCGGGTCCCGCATCAGGGCGATGGCCGTGTTGCAGACCTCCGCCAGGTTAAAGGGGCAGATATTGCTGGCCATGCCCACGGCAATGCCTGTGTTGGCATTAACCAGCACCGAGGGGAAAGTGGCGGGCAGCAGGGTGGGCTCCTTCATGGTGCTGTCGTAGTTATCCACAAAGTCCACGGTGTCCCGGTCAATATCCTTGAAAAGCTCCTTGCAGATGTCGTCCAGCTTGGCTTCGGTATAACGGGAGGCGGCCCAGGCCATATCCCGGGAATAGGCCTTTCCGAAATTGCCCTTGGAATCCACATAGGGGTGCAAAAGGGCCTCATAGCCCCGGGAAAGCCGAACCATGGTGTCGTAAATGGCGGCGTCGCCATGGGGGTTCAGCTTCATGGTCTGGCCCACGATATTGGCGCTTTTGGTGCGGGCGGAGCCCAGCAGGCCCATCTTGTACATGGTGTACAGCAGCTTCCGGTGGGAGGGCTTGAAGCCGTCGATCTCCGGAATGGCACGGCTCAAAATGACGCTCATGGCGTAGGGCATATAGTTTTTCCGCAGGGTCTCCCCCACGTCCTGCTCCACGATCTCTCCGGCCCCGGCGATATATCCCTGTATTTTGGAGGATTTTTTCTTTTCCTCTCCGCTCGCTTTCTTTTCTCTTTTCGGCATGTTACTCTCCTCGATCCGGCAGATTATTTTTCAGGAATTCCGCCGGCGTTACGGCGGGAACGACAGAACCCTCAAAATCCTTGATGTTCCGAGTCACGATGCAGCCTGCCCCATTGCGTTCTGCCACCGCGTCAACCACGGCATCTTCAAAGTCCGGCATAGACCGCATCAAGGCAGTGAAAATGTCCGCTCCCTGCACATCGGCAAAGGTGACAAGCTGGGAGAGCTTCTCCATATGCCCCTTGGCCTTTTCCGGTGATTGCAGCGCTTTACGCAGCACATAAAAAATATCCGTGGCGGCAGTTGCAGAAAGCAGGCAGGTCGTGTCGGATTCCAGTGCTTTTTGTAGTGCTTTGTAGGAGTCGGCAAAAAACGGTTCACGCTTTTGGAGAATGTCTAAGATGACATTGATGTCCAGCAAGATGCTCATTGTCTGCCTAAACGCTCCTCTCGTGCGGTGTTCGCGTCCGTGGCGCTTTCCGGAATGACGCCCACAAGATCATCCAGCAGCTCCAGCCTGTTTACCTGTGGGCCGGTCACGCGGGCGATGCTCTTGCCATTCTTTGTGATAAAAATATCCTGCAAAGCAGCAAGCTCCAGATACTTGCCCAGGTTTGTTTTGAATTCTGTTGCGGTGACGATCATGTGAAATCCTCCCTTCAGGGTTAGTATGATCCTTACCCACTTAATTATATGCAAGTTGTACGGAATTGTCAATAGAAATCGCTCCATTTTCTGTGTGCGAAATATCGGTCTTTTATCGAACAGCAGAAAGATGCAAATCTCCGGAATCGTTATCCCGTGCAGCGAGTATGGCCCTCTACTTATCATCGGCCAGCTTTTGGTACATTTTCATCAGCTCCGCCACACAGGAGCTTTCGGTCATGGTTTTCACGTTAAAGCCATAGGCAGCCATTACGGCCTTGTCATTGTTCTGGTGGGCTTTACGGAGCTCCGGGGGCATAGTGGTTTCGTCGTAGAGGTCGGCAAGGCTGGAATCGGGATACAATGCCCGGGCGTCCAGAATGGCCTGGGCCGTTTCCTCAATTTTCTCCTTTTGCACCTCAGTAGGCGTGGGCCAGGGGAAATTGTTGTAGACCACGTCCTTGGAATACCGGTAATCGCTCTTTAGTCTTCCACAGACAGCACGCATCCACGCCATATGGACATTTGAGGTCAGTATGCCGAACTCATACAAGGTGGCTTCGGGCACAATCTGCACTGCGTCACTTACTATCGTAAAAGAATCTATAAAGCTCATAGGGACATATTTACGCTTTTCCGACGAGACTCGAGGAATGATAATGTAATTGGCTCCCATTGGTTGTGTGATTTGGGCAAAGAGAGTAGGCGTATCTGCAAATTTACGAATGCCCGCCGCAATACTGCTTGCACGGCTCTCCTGACATTGCCGAACCCGCTTCATAACTTCCGGGCATTGTTGCAGTTCATGCGGCGAAACATCGACCAGCCATAGACACCATCTTTTCTTATTGTGCAAATATTCAACCGCACCCAACATGGGGCGAATAAATTTTTGGGCTTGCGGTTCTTTTTGAAGAAAAGCATCATAATCTTCATCTTCAATAATTAAATATCCGCCATCAGCCGGTTTGTTTCCATATACCATTTTTGAAACGTCACATAAAGGCTGATTCCTGCTGGTCACAATAACATTGGGAGCATCGCACAAATACGGGTTGATATTCTGTACAATATCTTTTCTCTCACCGCTGAACAAGACTTTTTCTTTTCTTGGGAAAGTGCCGAAGCCAATAATTACACAGTGTACATGAGCCTTAATTGCTGCTTCACTGTCCCAGCGGAAAGTACGGTAGGCAAAGTTTATTTCAACATTCAAATACTTCCACAAGCTCGCAACTGTTTCGCCCTGAGTAATAGAATTGGTTGACACAAAGCAGCATTCAACAGTTGAGTTTTGTATATAGTCCGAAGCAAGTTTATACCAAGCCGCAACAAAATCTAAGTTTTTCGTTCCCGGGAAGATTCGATTCATATCTTCCTTTTGTGCTGCTGACATATAGGTAAAGCCCACAAACGGCGGGTTGCCCATGATGTAATGGAGCTTTTCCTTGGGGATAACCTCGTTCCAGTCCAGCCGCAGGGCGTTACCCTCCACGATGTTGGCGTAGCTTTTCAGGGGCAGGAAATCAAGGCTCATGTGCACCACGTCCTCGGTCTCTTTCATCATCTGGCTCTCCGCAATCCATAGTGCGGTTTTCGCCACTGTCACCGCAAAGTCATTGATCTCAATGCCGAAAAACTGCCCGATGGAAACCTGAATGGGATTGGATTTTCGCACCTCGCCGAAGGTGGCCTGTCCATGCAGAAGCTCAGAGATCACCTGATTTTCCAGCCGCCGCAGGGAAAGATATGTCTCCGTCAGAAAATTGCCGGAGCCGCAGGCGGGGTCAAGGAAGGTGAGGGAAGCCAGCTTTTTCTGATAGGCTTCCAGCTTTGACTTACGGGTCTTTTCCACAGATTCAGCCAAAATGCCCGCCAGCTCCTCCCTCAGGCCATCCAGGAACAGGGGATCGATGACCTTGTGGATATTCTCAATGCTGGTATAGTGCATTCCCCCATTCCGCCTTGTTTCCGGGTTCAGGGTGCTTTCAAAAACGGCGCCGAATATGGTGGGAGAGATGTCAGACCAGTCAAAGTCCTCACTGGCCCGGCTCAACAGAAGGTCCAGAATTTCACTGCCCAGCCGGGGAATTTCGATATCCTCATCGGCAAACAGGCCGCCGTTGACATAGGGAAAGGCCGCCAAATCCTCGTCCAGATATTTGTCTCGCTGCTCCGGCTTCTGATCCAGCACTCGGAACAGGTTGATCAGCGCCCGCCTGTCTTCGGCCCGGTGAGCCTCCAGATAGTCGTGAAACATATTGCGCCGGCCGAAAACCCCCGCGTCCTCCGCGTACAGACAGAACACCAGCCGGACACAGAGCTTGTTTAGGCTTTGGAGGGCTTTCGGGTCATCGGGGTTCTGATACTGCCGCAAAAGGGCGTCGTAAAGCACTCCCACCAGCTTGCCGGCCTGTAAGGAAATTTCCATTTCCTTTTTGATGTTTTCATTCCCGGCGTCAACCAAAAAATTCAGGCGGTGGTATTCCTTTTCCAAATTCTCCAGCTGCAGGATCTCCGGCTCGTCATTGGGCCGGTTCATGTCGTGTATCTCGAAGGTCTGAAAATTACAGGCGATAATCCAGCGGGGCTGCTCAGAATTGGGCAGGAATCCGCCGTAACGCCGTCCCTGCTGAAACGGGTTCAAAATTGCTCCGTCAGACTGAAGCTCTCCCTTTTTCAGGTCGATCTCCATCCCCTTCTGTTCAATGAGCACCCGGGTGGCGGGGAGATACCCGTCAATGAATTTTGTAGTGGTGGCGCCGTCGTTATTGACCACCTTCACCCGCTTTTCAAATTCGATAACGCTTTCCGGCTTCTCCACGCCAAACACATTGCGGAGGAGGGAAAGCCAAAAGCGCTGGTTTTCCTGCTTTTCGTCGCCCCGGCCGATCCAGTCCTTGACAAATTCCTTCGCCGCCCGGCGCTGTTCCGCTTCTTTCATGGCCATAGCCTCCCGAATCCAAGTTTGTCCTTTAGTATAACACATTCCGAAAGATTTGTCTCCCATTTCCTCTATGAAAAAGAAGCCGGGCCTCACACAATGGCAAGGTCCGGCAAAAAATTGATTCACAAGAGCCGCAAAGGCTTTAATCCCAGTCGCAGGCGTTTTCCTCAATGCGGGCGATGGCCTCCAAGGCCTCCCGCTCCTCATGGGAAAAGCGGTTTTGCAGGGGACTGTCCACATCCAGGACCCCCAGGACCCGGCCGTCTCCCCCGAACAGGGGGACCACCGTTTCCGAGCGGCTGGCGCTGTCACAGGCGATGTGGCCGGGAAAGGCGTGGACGTCCGGCACCACCTGGGTTTTCCCCTCCGCTGCCGCAGTGCCGCAGACTCCTTTCCCCCAGGGAATGTGGATACAGGCAGGCTTTCCCTGAAAGGGGCCCAGCAGCAGCTCGCCGTCCACGGCCAGGTAAAACCCGGCCCAGTTGATCTCCTCCATGGACTCCCAAATCAGCGCCGAAAGATTGGCAAGGTTGGGGATCAGATGGCGTTCTCCCGCCACCAGGGCCTCCGCCTGGCGGATCATCTGCCTATAGACTTCTCCCATTGCACCTTCTCCTTTTTGCCAGTCAAAAACAGGCTGATCATTTATTTTTCTGCTGCACCGCTCCGGCTTCGGCGGCGGGGGAGAAAATGGACTCTGCCTCCTCCTCTGTCAGCTCGATGCCGAAAACGGTCTTGTAGTAATCAATGCACTCCTGGGTGACGTCGATGTCCTCGAACAGCTCCGGGTACACGGTCTTGGCCATCCAGTACAGGGTGACGGGAGTGTCGATCCCGGCGGTGTAGCTCCGGTACATGCCCAGGGGCATTTTGTACACCTGCTTGTCGGCCACGGCGTCTACGCCGCTCCAGTCGTAGGTGCCGATGGTATTGTCATACAGGTCCTGGGGATAGGCGGTGGTAAAATTGGTGATCAGGATCAGGGAAGGGTTCCAGGCATACACCTGCTCCAGGTCCACCGTGACCGTGCCGGGACCCTCCACCTCTGAGGCCACGTTCACCGCGCCGATGGCGTCCGCCCACCACTGGCCAAAGTGCTTGCTGCCGGGGGTCATGATGGTGCTGTCGTTGTAGTTAAAGAGGAAGAATATCCGCTTGCGCTCCTCCTCGGGAATATCCTTGACCCGCTCCTGCACCTTGGCGTACACTTGGCTGCTGTACTCCTCTACCACGGCTCCCCGGTCATTTTCCGGGAAAATTTCCGACAGCAGGTCCAGCCAGTAGGACAGGGTCTCCACGGCGTTAAAGCCCTTGCCGCTGGGGGAAATGGCCACCGCAGCGAAGCCGGCGTTCCGCAGGGCTTCGCCCTGCTCCTGCTGGGCAGTGCTGTAAAACACCACGTCCGGCTCCAGCTTGGCCAGCTCCTCCAGATTCACGTCGGAACCGGAGATGTAGCCGGTCTCCGCGTTCAAAATCTCGGGATACAGGGTGGAAAGGAGGCTGTTCTGGGCAGCCACCATGCTGGGCTGGGGAATTCCCACCAGCTTGTCCGCTGAGTCGAAAAACACGGTCAGCACCGAGGGCAGGGGGTAAATGTCGCACACCGCCACTCGCTTGGGGTTCCGGGGCACGGTAACGGTATTGCCCAGATGGTCGGTAACAGTGACCTCCTCAGGCTCCGGGATGGAAGGAACGTTCTCAGTCTCAGGGACCGAGGAAGGATCGGGGATGGAGGAAAGCTCCACGGGGGCCGAGGATTCCGGCGCCGCGGAAGTCTGGGAGCTTTCGTTGGTGCTGCCGCTGCAGGCGGTCAGGGCCAGCAGCAGAGCCAGTGTGGTGAAAATGCAGATCAGTTTTTTCATAAGAAAGATCCTCCTGAAATGAAATATGAATTTATAAATTAAAAATAATTTATAGCAAAGTGATTGGGGGCTGTTGCTCCTCTTGCCCAGCCACGGAAAGGGGGATCACGTCCCGATAGGCCCTGCCATGGGCCTGCACCTCCCCGATGACGGCGTTCACGCCGAAATACCGGAAAATATTTTCCTCTGTCACCACCTGGGAGACGGGGCCGAACTCGTATCCTCCCCCGGCTCCCAGCAGCAGGGCCTTGTTGGCCCGGCGCAGGGCGTGGGCGGGATAGTGGGTGTTGAAAATGCAGGTGAGGCCTGCGGCCGCCAGCTGGGACAGGGTATCCAGCACCAGCAGCTGGTTGCGGAAATCCAGGTTGGATTCCGGCTCGTCCAGCACCAGCACCTGAGGCTCCGCCGCCAGGGCGCGGGCAATGAGCACCATCTGGCGCTCGCCGCCGCTGAGCTCGGAAAAATTCTTTCCTCTCAAATGCTCCAGGCGCAGCTGCTCCAAAACCCTGGCCGTCTGCTCCATGTCCTTTTGACCGGGCATACTGAAGGGGCCGAAATGGCTGCTGCGGCCCAAAAGGATCATTTCCTCCACCGTGTAAGGGGCCGGGGCCCGATTTGCCTGGGGCACATAGGCAAGGCGCTTCCACAACTCCCGGTATGGGATGGTGCGGAGATCGGCGCCGTCCAGCTCCGTGGAGCCCTCCTGCCATTTCAATAATCCCAGGGCGCACCGCAGCAGGGTGGTCTTCCCCGCGCCGTTGGGGCCAAGGATCGCCAGCACGTCGCCGCTTTCCGCAGAAAAGGAAATTTTCTCCAGCACCTGCCGGTCCCCGCCGGGGTAGCGGAACCCGCCGTTCTTCACTCCGAAGGTCATAGGCTCCACCCCCTGCTTCTGCGCATCATCAGGATAAAGAAGGGCGCGCCGATGAGGGCGGTCAAAATTGATATGGGAATCTCCGCCGCCGTAAGGGTGCGGGCAACGGTGTCCACCAGCATCATGAACACTGCTCCCACGCTGATGGAGGCCGGGATCAGCGTGGCGTGGTTGCTGCCGAACTTCATCCGGCAGATATGGGGAACCAGCAGCCCCACCCAGCCCACCTGGCCGCACATGGCCACGCAGGAGGCCGTGATGGCCGTGGCGCACAGGGAGAGCACCACCCGCAGCAGCCGGATATTGACCCCGAAGGTGCGGGACTCGTCCTCGGACAGGGGAAGCAGATTCAGCCGCCACCGCAGAAGGGCCACCACCAAAATGCCCAGCAGGATCATGGGCGCGCCCAGGGCCAAAGAGGAATACCCCGCCGAGCTGAGAGAGCCCATCAGCCAATAGGTGATGGCCGGCAGCTGGGATTCCGTGTCCGCCACGAATTTGGTGAAGGACACCAGGGCGGAAAACAGGGAACCGATCATGATGCCCGCCAGGATAATGGTGGCCTTGCCCCCCTCCCGCTTCCAGCCGGAGAGATAGGTCAGCCCCACGGCCACTGTACCGAAGAGAAAGGCGGTCAGCTGAATGCCGATGAGCCGAAAGCCCAGCAGGATGGCCAGGGCCGCGCCGAAGCTGGAGCCGGAGGCCACACCCAGGGTGTCGGGAGTGGCAAGGGGATTGGAAAACATGCTCTGGAACACGCAGCCGGACACCGCCAGCCCCGCCCCCACCAGTGCCGCCAGCAGAATCCGGGGCAGCCGCATGGCCCAGACCACCGATGCCGTCTGGCTGCCTGCGTCCCCGCCCAGCAGGGAGCGCAGCACCTCCGCCGGAGACAGGGGCATCCGCCCCAGGCACAGGCACAAAAGGCCGCACGCCACCGGCAGCACCAGCAGGATCAGGCCCTCTATTGGCTTCAATTTTCCGGGAATCTCCGCTTTTTTCATAGACTTCCCTTCTCACAAACAAAAATGCCGTATCCCTGAAAGCGGAATACGGCATGGCAATGCACTTTGCGAACCGATCCACGTCTTTCCCCTCAACATGCCGGTATGGCAGGTTTTGGCGTCAGGGAGGATTTTTTATATATTTCATTTTGTGCTTCCCGGGCTTTATGTGCCTGCCCTGGAATAGGCGGCCTTGGCGGAAACGCCGTCCAGCTTGCCCAGCATCCCGGTCAGGGAATTGATGGCGTCCTGGGGGGCGTCAATGGCCACGGAAATGATGTTGACGTTCTTCGCCCGGTAGGGGATCCCCATCCGGCCGATCACATACTGGCCGTAACGGTGCAGAAGGTCGTTGAGCGCCGCCACGCTGTCCGGATTCTCCACAAGGATGCTGATTACAGCCACTCTGGTTTCCATATCCATTCCTCTGCATTCTGAGCATTCAATGAACAAAACGATGACGGCGGAAGCAAGGCCGGTGCTTTTCGAGCTTGCGAGAAAAGAGAGGTGTTTCACACCTCAGGCCTTCTTCCTAATGACCGCTTGCGGTCATTA